>NZ_CP115608.1:1229456-1536821 GCF_027797465.1 Campylobacter sp. CN_NE2
CGCTCACGCAAAGAGCGTCTAAATTTAGTAAATTTGGATTAAATTTAGCGATTTCATTGATAACAGCACTCAATCCGCCTGAATTTTCAATGTCTTGCATATGCACGCTTGGCAGACTTGGGGCGATTTTTGCGATATGCGGAACGCTTTTGCTAATGTCATTAAGCTCGGCGATATTTAGCGGTGCGCCTGCTTCACGAGAGATCGCAAGCATGTGTAAAATCGTATTTGAGCTGCCGCCCATCGCCATATCCACAACCATCGCGTTGCGGATTGATTTTTCGTTGATTATGTTGCGAATTTTAAATTTATCGTCAAGGGCGATTTCGCAAATTCGCCTTGCTGCTTTTCGCAAAAGCGCTTCTCTCTCAGGCGTTAGGGCCAAAATCGTGCCGTTTCCGCTAAGAGCGATTCCCATGGCTTCGCATAGCGTATTCATCGAGTTTGCGGTGAACATTCCGCTACAACTTCCACCGCCCGGACACGCCGCGCACTCGATAAATTTAAGCTCGTTTTCGTCTATTTTTTTGGTTTCATATGCGCCGACTGCTTCAAAAACGGAATTCAGATCCAACGCTTCGCCTTTTTGCCCTACACCAGCTTTCATAGGACCGCCGCTTACGAAAACGGTCGGCACATTTACTCTTAAAGCGCCCATTAGCATTCCGGGCACGATTTTATCGCAGTTTGGTATGCAAATAAGAGCGTCTAACGCGTGAGCGTTCATCATAGTTTCGATCGAATTTGCGATGATTTCACGGCTTGGCAAACTATAAAGCATACCGCTATGCCCCATGGCGATACCGTCATCAACGCCGATAGTGTTAAATTCAAACGGAACACAGCCGTTTTTGCGAATTTCATCTTTGATGATTTCGGCGTATTTATTTAAGAAAAAATGACCCGGAATAACTTCTATAAAGCTGTTTGCCACACCGATAAATGGCTTAGAAAAATCTTCGTCTTTTAAGCCCGTCGCACGCAAAAGTGAGCGGTGCGGAGCCCTTGTGTAACCCTTTTTTACAATATCGCTTCTCATTTTATATCCTTTTTTGAAAATTTTGTAATTTTAGCTAAAAATGGCTAAATTTATCTTTTTTGTGATTTAAATTTGCAAATTTGACTATGCCAAATTCGTAAAATTTATGAATTTATTTATATAATTTCAAGCAAATAATTTATTAGGATATTGCCATGATTGAAATTTGGAAATTGACAAGAAAAAGTGTTTCAGAAGAAAAAACCGCACCTAATTATAAAAATATTTTGGTTGTAAAAAGCCTAGGGCATGGCGCAGGAAGTATCGATTTTAGTCAAAAAGTAGGCGAATTCAGCGATGAAGATTGGCAAAAAATCGTCAGTAGTGGCGATGAATACGCCAAAAATAAATTAGAAAAATTAGACCGGCTTTACGAAATCGAAATTTTCCCGGAACACGCCATAAAACTTTTGCAAAGCCTTGAAAATTCGGCTTTTGGCGAGTTTTTAAAGGATTTAGATGAGGGTTATTTAACGCTTAGGAAAGTTTTTAGATGAAAAAAGCGATTTTATGCGTAGGAAACGAGCTCCGTGGCGATGACGGCGTTGGCATAGAAGTCGGTAAAATCGCCCTAGAAGAGCTAAAAGAGTGGAAAGTTTTTTTCGGAAACGATATGCCAGAAAACGAATTTCCTAATATCAGAGATTATGCGCCTGAAATTTTAGTTATCGTCGATGCAATCGGCGTTATCGCAGATGAAAATGACGAATTTGAGTGCGAATTTGTAGATTTAAGTGATGATGTGAGTTATTTTTACAGCGCACATAACATACCTGCTTGCGTGTGGATAAAATACCTGCGCGAATTTATCCCAAAAATCCTATTTTTAGGCATTAAGGTTGATTTGCTTACTTTAAGTGAAATTAATTCTAATTTATCCAAAAAAGCCAAAAAAAACGCAAAACTAGCTATAAAAAAAATCATAGAATTTGAAAAAATCATAGAATTGTGAGAAATTTTTAGTCAAAAAAATAGATTAAATTAAGCCCTAAATTTCGCATTTTCTAAATTTAGCAAAAACTCTTTTTTATCCAGCCCGTATGCGTAGCCTGTGAGTTTGTCGCCACTGCCGATAACTCGGTGGCAAGGGATAATTATCGCAATTGGATTTGCTCCCACTGCCCTACCTACGGCTCTGGCGGACATTTTTGGGATTTGTCTTTTTAGTGAGATTTCGCGCGCAATCTCGCCGTAAGTCATGGTTGCTCCAAAAGGAATTTGCATTAAAATTTGCCAAATTTCAAGCTGAAAATCGCTGCCAATTAGTGAAATTTTAGGTGTGAAATTTGGTAAATTTCCGCTAAAATAAATGTCCAACCACGCGCAGGTATCCCCAAAAATTTGCAAATTTTGCTCCCTAAATTCTGCGCCAAAATCGCTAAATTTGCCAAATTTAAGCGCTGTTAAATTTGCTCCATCACTTTGCATAAAAATCTCGCCAAGCGGTGAGCTATAACGCCAAAAATATTTCATAAGCTTTGCCTTTTTTCTAAATTTGGCAAGAAAAACGCCATGATTAGTGGCAAAACGCAAACCCCGCAAAGCGTGTATAAAACATATCCTAGCCCAAATTTATCGGCTATTAAGCCCAAAATCGGCGCAAAAATCCCACCAATACTAACAGTCAGCCCAAATGTAACGCCAGAAGCAAGCCCAACGCGGTTTGGCAAATAACCCTGCCCAAGCGCGATAATCGGGCTATAAGAAAGAGCTAGAAAAATGCCAAGCGGTGCTAATAAAACCACAGCAAAGCCCAAATTTTGCGTGCTTGCTAGCATTATCATAATCGGCAAAAGGCAAAGAAATGAGATTTTTATCATCTTTGTAAAGCCGAATTTATCGGCAAACCTGCCGCCAAGAAGGGTAAAAATCGCGCTCACGCCGATATATGCACTCAAAACCGTATTTGCGTAAGCCTTGCTTTGGTCAAATTTGTAGATAAAATAAAGTGCCAAAAATGTATTAAATCCGTGAAAAATGATAGAACGCCCACAGATTAACGCCATGAGTTTATAAAATCCGCCCCAGTCATCGACGCCGCTAGTTTGGGTGTTTGTGGCTGTTTTGGGTGTAATTTCGCCAAGTCTTTTAAATTCGGCGTAAAAAAATCTATACAGGGTACTAACGCAAATTTGCGGAATTATGAAAATCAGCGTGCCTTTTAGCCCAAACGCACTAATAATCGCCGTCATAAAAAGCGGTCCCAAAGAAAATCCCAAAATCCCGCCAAATGAGAAAATGCCGATATTTTGGGCTTTGTTGTGCGGATTAGAGCATTTATTTATGGCTCTTGCGGCTTGTGGGTGAAACATCGCCACGCCAATTCCTGTGATCATCACGACCGCGCAAAGCACGGCAAACGAGGGCGCAACGCCACTTAGCGCGATACCGCCACCTGCTAAAATAAGACCTAGCGGGATAATGTAAGGTGTGTTTTTCTTATCAGCTAGTGAGCCAAAAACGGGCTGGATTAGCGAGCCGACGATATTTGAGACCATGACTAGGCTTGCAGCAGTTGCGTAATCGTAGTGATAGCTGGCGATTAAAAACGGCAAAATTGCCACGAGTGCGCCTTGATTTATATCACAGCACAAATGCGAAAATGCCAAAATATAGACAAATTTGTTTTTCATTTTACTTGATTTTTATTATAAATTTAGGCAATTATATCAAATTTGCTACAAATTTAAATAAAAACGATAAAAATGAGTGAAAAAATATAACTTTAAGCAAATTTTTACCTAAATGCCAATGATAAATTTGCAGAGACAATTATTAAATTTAAAGCTCTTTTAAGTGCAAAAAGCTCGAATTTAGCGATATTTTTTGCAAAATTTTGGTTAAATTTAGTTATTTTTTATATTAAACAATATAGTAAGAATTTAAGCCGTTTTTGATTGATTATTTAAAAAAAATATGTTACTATTTGAAACTTGTTAAAAAATTATTTTATTATGGAGGTAAGACGATGAGTCTATTTGGTAAATCGAAAAAATTTTTCGTTTCATCACTTTGTGTAGTTGCTTTGGGTGCTGCTATTGTTGGCTGCCAAAACAATTCAGGTAGCTCAAATGCAAACGCAAAAGCAGAAGCTAACTATCCGTCAGGCAACCTTGACTTAGTTGCTCCGGCAGGTGCAGGTGGCGGTTGGGATACAACAATCCGCATGGTTGCTAAAACTCTAAGCGACACAGGCATTGTAAAAGCTCCTATGCCAGTTAGAAATGCTCCGGGTGCTGGTGGTGCGGTTCATCTAAGCACATTACAAGCAGCAAACAAAAAAGCTGATCCAAACACAATTACTGTTTATTCACCGCCTATTTTGTTCTTTAACCTAAATGGTTCTAGCCCTTATGGTTTCCGTGATACAACACCTTTGGCAAGACTAATTGCCGATTATGCTGCATTCGTTGTTAAAGCAGATTCTCCATATCAAACAATCCACGATGTTATGGAGGCACTAAAAGAAAATCCAAAGGCTGTTAAAATCGGCGGAACTTCTGCGATTGGCTCTATGGACCATGTTCAATTCCTAATCATCGCACAAGCTGCTGGTGTTTCAAATATCGGTAAAATCGACTATGTTCCGTTCGATGACGGCGACGGTCCTGCTCAGCTACTAGGCGGACATATTGATCTATTCTCAACAGGTCTATCAGATGTTAAAGGCTTGGTTGAAAGCGGCGATTTAAGAGTTTTAGCTCAAACAGCTGAAAAACGCATTGGCGAAGGCAAAATGGCTGAAATTCCAACTTGTATCGAAAGCGGAATCAACGCAACTTTCATTAACTGGCGTGGTCTATTTGGCACACCTGATATGCCGGGCTATGCGGTTAAATTCTGGCGAGATGCTCTAAGAGCACTACAAGATACAAAAGAATGGACACAAGTTTGCAAGGAAAAAGGATGGGATAACATCTATATGGATGCTCCTGAATTCGTAAGATTCTTGGAAAAAACAGAGGGCGAGTATATCGGAGTTATGAAAGAAATCGGTATGCTTAAAAAATAAATCTGAATTTGCCTATGAACCTAGTTCATAGGCATTTTTTATGTTTAAATTTAATTTTATGGAGCTCATATGTCGCTTTCAGTTATATCATCATTTCTTTTAACGGTTTTAGGTATAGTGTATGCGGTTGCTACATTTATGTTGCCCGAAGCCGCATTAGGCAGACCGCACGAGCCAAAAATTTTTCCTGCTATGTTAGCTATTTTTTTAATTGTGTGCGGTACTATTTTGCTTGTGAAAGAATTTAAGGCTCAACAACTCGAAAAAAAACAATACGGGGGCATAAGCAGAATTTCTGCAAAATATGTTCTTCAAATATTATTAACTGTCGTAAATGGCGTAATTTATACGCTTATATTTAATCAGATAGGATATGTTTTTTCAACAATTATATTTTTGATACTTCAATTTTTAATCTTTGGCGGAGTTAAAAATTTAAAATACGGAATAATTGTTTCCATTATTTTTTCTTTGGCTATATATTTTATCTTTAATAATCTACTTGGCATTATTTTGCCTAACTCAGCATTAGGCTTTATATAAAGGAATTTGGTTATGGATAGTTTGCAATTATTAATGCAAGGTTTTGGTGTTGCACTAGAACCTATGAATATATTTTGGGTTACGCTTGGTGGTGTGTTAGGAACTATCGTAGGAATGTTACCTGGTCTTGGACCTGCTGCTGGTGTTGCGATACTTTTACCACTAACATTTTCTATGGGAGCCGTTCCTGCGCTTATTACTATGGCGGGAGTTTATTACGGTGCGATGTATGGCGGTTCTAGGTCTTCGATTTTGATAAATACTCCGGGAGACGGCGCTGCGATTGCTGCTATGTGGGACGGTTATCCTATGGCACAGCAAGGCAGAGCAGAAGCAGCACTCGCTATCTCAGCTATTGCTTCGTTTTTTGGCGGCTTGATAGCTACTGTCTTTATGGTATTTTTATCGATTCCCGTTGCTAAATTTGCACTGAAATTTGGACCTGCCGAGTATTTCTTGCTTTTTGTTTTTGCATTAACGGCAACTGCGGTTATGGAAAAACAGCGCTTAAAAGGCTTTATTATGATGATTGTAGGTCTTATGATAAGCACTATTGGGCTAGATCCACAATCTGGCGTTCAAAGATTTACATTTGATCTATTATCACTTCACGGCGGTATTGATTTTCTAATCGTAATCATTGCAATATTTGCGTTTGGCGAAGTTTTAAGAAGCTTTGAAAATATAGGCGAAGGCAAAAAACAAGTTCAGAAAAAATTCGGTCGAATTTGGATTACAAAAGAAGACTGGATGTTAAGCAAGGGTGCTATTTTTAGAAGTGCCCCTATGGGATTTTTAATCGGCGTACTCCCTGGTGCCGGTGGAACGGTGGCTGCGATTATGGCGTATAATACACAAAAATCGTTCTCAAAACAACCTTATAAATTTGGCAAAGGTGCCATTGACGGTGTTGCTGCTCCTGAATCAGCTAATAACGCAGCTTCTGTTGGAGCTATGATCCCTATGCTGACTTTGGGTGTTCCTGGATCTGGAACGACTGCTGTTATGCTTGGAGCTTTGACTATTTTAGGTATGCAGCCAGGACCATTGCTATTTCAAAATCAATCAACCATCGTTTGGGGATTAATCGCCAGTATGTTTGTGGGAAATGTCATTTTGGCTTTTGTAAATATCCCGCTTGCAGGACTTTTGGTAAGGGTTTTATCTGTTCCACCAAAAATTTTATATCCAGTAGTCTTAGCTTTCACATTTTTAGGTGTTTATGCTATAAGTGCAGCTACAAGTGATTTTTACATATTACTTATATTTGGAATTATTGGCTATTTGCTATCAAGGGCAAATTTCCCTATGACACCACTAGTTTTAGCGTGTATCGTAGGAAAAGGCATGGAGCAGTATTTTAGAAAAGCTTATAAGCTTCATGACGGAGATTTGAGCATTTTTGTCGGTTCTCCTTTGTGCTGGACTTTTATTGTTTTAACTGCTTTGGTCGTCCTGCTTCCTATAATTAGAAGCAAATTTAAAAAAGAATCTAAAAACAACAAAAACACATTTTAATCTAATATAGCCCGATTTTACTCAAATTCGGGCTCTTTCTTATAATACTATTATCTTTGTAAATTTGTAGAATTAGGCAAGAAATTTGTAGAATTGTTCTATTAAATTTCCAGCCAAATTTGGTAAAATTTCTACGAAATTTAACTACTCGTAAGGAAATTTTTATGCAAAGACGAAGTTTTTTAAAAAATTCTATGGCGTTGGGGGCTATGGCATTGGGCTTAAATCCACTTTTTGCAAATGAAATTTTAGGAGAAAATATGCAAAATTCATCAAATTTAATTCCAAATTTTATTTTAAATAACGGCAGGGAAATCCCTATTTTAGGATATGGGACTTGGGATATTCGTGGCAAAGACGGGCTTAGAGCCATAGAAAATGCCCTAGAAGTCGGCTACCGCCACATTGACTCAGCGCAGTATTATCGCAACGAAGACATCGTGGGCGAGGCTGTGCGAAATAGCGGTATTAAGCGAGATGAGATTTTCGTAACTTCAAAGCTAATGTGGGGCGCAAATGTGGGCAAAGAGGGTGCAAAAAGGGCAGTTTATGAAAGCCTAGATGCGCTTAAATTTGATTATATTGATTTGTATCTAATCCACGCTCCGTATGGCGATATTAAGGGCATTTGGGCTGGGTTTTGCGAGCTAGTAGAAAAGGGGCTAATAAAATCAATCGGCGTTAGCAATTTTAGCGTGGATTTAGTGAGAGAGCTTTGCGATGAATTTGCTATGAAACCTGTGCTTAATCAAATCGAGCTTCACCCTTTCAAACAACAAATTCGTGCGCAAACCGGGCTTGATAAGCTTGGTGTCGCCACTCAGGCTTATTCGCCTTTTGGCACGGGAAGTTCTAAAATTTTAAAAAATGAAACGCTTCAAAAAATTGGCGAAAAATACGGCAAAACGGCAGCACAAGTTATTTTGCGTTGGCAAATCCAAAGAAATATTATCACTATCCCAAAAACCGCGACAAAGTCCCGTATGATCGAAAATATAAGCATTTTTGATTTCAAACTTAGCGATGATGATATGAGAGAGATTGCAAATTTAAACAGATAAATTTAAAAACCAAAATTTAAGGAGCAAAAAATGGCAATAATTAATGTCGATATTCAAAAATCCTACCACATTTTAAACCACGGTGCCACGACGATAGTCTCGGCTGAATTTGACGGCGTAAAAAACGCTATGGCGGTTACTTGGGCGTGTCCGCTTGATTACGACAAAGTTACGATAGTGCCACACAACGGCTCATTTACACGCACTCTTATCGAAAAAAGCGGATATTTTGCCGTGCAAATTCCGGTTTTTACGCAAAAAGATCTGCTTTTAAATTTGGGTGATGAAAACAATTCTCGCTTCGACAACCCGCATAAAATGGACGGCGTGGAGCTGTTTTATAAAGATGAATTCAAAGTCCCGCTAGTCGCAGGTTGCGCTGCATGGATTATTTGCAAGGTTATCCCGGAACCTCACAATGAGCAGACCTACGACCTTTTTATCGGACAGGTTGTGGCAGCTTATGGCGACGATAGGGTTTTTGACGGCAGCCACTGGCATTTTGATGAAGTTGGCGATGAGCTAAAAACGCTTCATTATGTAGCAGGGAAAAAATTTTATCTTGACGGCAAGGGTGTTTGAATTTAGTAAATTTAAGGAGCAAATATGTCAAAAATCTTACTAATAAACGGCAGTCCGAACAAAAACGGAAGCACAAATTTAGCTCTTAGCGAAATCGCAAAAGAGCTCGAAAATAACGGCGTTCAAAGCGAAATTTTATACCTTGGCAAAAAGGCGATAAATGATTGCATTGCCTGTTTTTCTTGCGCTAAAACTGGGCGTTGCGCCATAAAAGACGATTCCATAAATGACATAATCCAAAGGCTTGATGAATTTGACGGCATTGTAGCCGGAAGCCCTGTGTATTATGCCGGACCCACAGCTAGAATTCAGGCGTTTTTGACAAGGCTTTTTTTCGTGGGCGGAAATAAATTTAGCGGTAAAATCGGCGCAAGTGTCCTTATAGCTAGGCGTGGCGGGGCTAGTGCGAGTTTTGATAGGCTAAATAAATTTTTTACGATTGCAAATATGTTTTTGGCTGGTTCGCAGTATTGGAACGAAGCCCACGCCATGACGCCCGATGACCTTCCAAAGGACGAAGAGGGCTTGCAGACCATGCGAACACTAGCCAAAAATATCGCTTGGTTTGTCAAAAACAAAGAATTTGCCAAAAATGCTGTTGCTATGCCAGAATATGAAGAGCAAATTTTGACAAATTTCATTAGGTAAATGCGCAAAAATTTATCGTAGGCAAATTTAAAATGAACAAAGCGAAATTTAAAGATAAATTTGACTTGCTTTTTGAAATAAGGCGCGAAGAATTCAAGCTTTTGCTTTACAGTGCGTTTTTTATTTTTTCGCTTTTTTGCTCGTATGCGCTTTTGCGCCCGATTCGCGATGCACTGGGGATCCACGGCGGAAGCGACGAGTTAAAATGGCTATTTTTAGGCACTTTTGTCGCCACGCTTGTTTGTTCGTTTGTGGCTATGTGGCTAAGCGGGGCTATTAGGCGCAAACTCTACACCGACGCCATTTTTATATTTTTTGCCCTAAATTTGCTTGGCTTTTTCGTGGCTATGAGATTTATTGACGCCCAAAGCCCCGCATTTGCCACGCTTTGCAAGGTTTTTTACATTTGGGTGAGCGTTTTTAATCTCTTTGTCATAAGCTCGGCTTGGAGCGTTTTGGCTGATGTTTTTAGAAAAGAAACTAGCAAATCAATGTTTGGCATAATCAGCGCGGGAGCGAGTTTGGGCGGGATTGCAGGGGCTAGTTTGGTTAGCTTTTTGCGTGGAGTTTCGACGCAAAATTTCATATTTTTGTCGGCTTTTTTGCTACTTTTTGCCTTGATTTTGAAAAATTTAATCATAAAAGAGAGTCTAAATTTACTCCCTAATGCCGATGAAAAGGCAAATTTCACTCAAAAATTCAGCACTCCACTACCTAGCAAAAACCCGCTTGATGGCTTTAAAATCATCGCTAAATCGCCCTATTTGCTATCTTTTGTAGGCTTTGTTTTATTGCTTACAAGCGTTAGCACATTTTTATACATGGAACAAGCTAGAATCGTCCGAGCCGTCTTTGATACCCGCGAAGCCAGAGCCGCAGCCTTTGCAAACATCGATCTCATCGTGCAAAGTGCTAGTTTTTTTATACAAATTTTCCTAACGGCAAAAATCGCTAAATTTTTTGGCATAAAGTGGCTTTTGGCTCTGCTTGGATTTGTGATTGCGCTCGGATTTATTATGCTAAATTTCACGCACCCAGCATTCTGGGGCATTGCGCTTGTGATGAGCCTGCGTAGGGTCGGCGAATACGCCCTTGTAAAACCGGCTCGCGAAATGCTTTTTGTCCCGCTTGATAGCGAGAGCAAATACAAGGTCAAAAACTTCCTTGACACGGTCGTTTATCGTGGCGGAGACGCGCTCTCATCGCAAGTTGAAAGCGTAGCACTGGCTAAATTTGGCGTGAGTGGAGTTTTGATTTTGGGTGCAATAATTTCGTTTGTTTGGGGAATTTTGGGTCTAAATTTAAGTAAAAAATATGAGAAATTAAAATAAAATTTGCAGAATTAGGCAATAAAAGGAGAGATTATGAAATACACAAATTTAGGGCAAACTGATATTAAAATTTCGCAAATTTGCCTTGGTTGTATGGGTTTTGGCAGACCAAATCCAAACTTTCTTACTTGGACTGACGGGGACGAGAAAACCTGCGAAAAGGTCGTAGCAAGAGCATTGGAGCTTGGTATAAACTATTTTGATACTGCAAATGTCTATACCAACGGCGATTCTGAGATTTATCTAGGCAAGGCACTTCGAAATTTAGGCGTCAAAAGAGAAGATGTCATCATCGAAACTAAGGTATTTTTCAACGAAGGCAAACTAAGCAAAACGGCAATCATGCGTGAAATCGAAGGCTCACTAAAACGCCTAAATATGGACTATGTCGATGTGTATATGATACATCGCTTCGACTACGACCATGAAATTTATGAAACTATGAGCGCGCTTCATGAGTTAGTAAAAGCCGGAAAAGTCCGAACGCTCGGGGCTAGTGCGATGTATGGTTATCAGTTTTTTAACATGCAACTATGTGCCAAACGCGAAAATTTGACCAAATTTAGCGTTATGCAAAATCATTATAGCCTGATTTATAGGGAAGATGAGCGAGATTTGATCCCTGTGTGTAGGCAGTTTGGCACAAGTATCGCGCCGTATAGTCCGCTAGCTGGCGGTCATCTAGCTCACACTTCGTGGGACGGGTATTCAAAGCGAGTAAATAAAGACAAGGTTTTGCGCGTAAAATACGATGAATTTAAAGAAAGCGACCTTAAAATCATCGCTAGGATTGATGAAGTAGCGAAAAATCGTGGCGTAAATATGGCGCAAATCGCTTTGTCTTGGCACTTTGCTAAGGGTGTGGATAGCCCAGTTCTTGGCGCAATTAAGCCTGAGCATTTAGATGACTGGGTTAAAAGCCTTGAAATCAGCCTTGATGAGAGTGAAATCAAATACCTTGAAGAGCTGTATGTCCCGCACAAAGTGGTAGGCGCTATCAACAAAGGCGGACCGGAACGAATCGAGCGAAAATAAAATTTGCAGGATTAGGCAAGGAATTTGGAGTATTGTTCTATTAAATTCTAGTCCAAATTTGCTAAAATTTCATCAAATTTGCCGAAAGGATTTTCATGCAAAGGCGAGAATTTTTAAAAAATTCTGCGATCTTAGGTAGCGTGGCACTGCTTGGCGGTGCGTTAAATTTAAACGCGAATTCGCAAAATTTAAAAGGAGAAGCTATGAAATTTATCACTTTAAACAACGGCAACAAAATGCCTATTTTAGGATACGGCGTGTATCAAATCCCGCAAAACGACACCCAAAGGTGCGTTGAAGACGCTATTAGCGCGGGATACCGCTCTATCGACACGGCTCAGGCGTATCAAAATGAGCTTGGCGTGGGTGCGGCGGTAAATTCGGCGATAAAGGGCGGAATTAAGCGAGAAGAGTTTTTTATCACAACCAAAATTTGGGTTAGCAACGCGACAGAAAGTGGCGTTTTACGCAGTTTTGAAGCTAGTATGAAAAAGCTGGGCTTAGATTATCTTGATTTGCTTTTACTTCATCAGCCATATAATGATATTTACGGAGCGTGGCGGGCAATGAGCCGCTTAAAAAACGAAGGACGCATAAAATCAATCGGCGTTAGCAATTTTTATCCCGATCGCTTAGTGGATTTTGCTCTAAATAACGAAATCAAACCCGCCGTTAATCAAATCGAGCTAAATCCATTTCATCAGCGTAAATTTGACCGCGAAATCGCCAAAAAATACGGCATAGCTGTGCAAAGCTGGGCTAGTTTTGGCGAAGGTAGAAACGATATGTTTAACAACCCAATTCTCAAAAAAATCGGCGAAAAATACGGCAAGAGCGTCGCTCAGACGATTTTGCGCTATCTTATCCAGCTTGATGTTATCATCATACCAAAAACCACTCGCAAAGAGCGTATGGTTGAAAATTTCAGCGTTTTTGACTTTGAACTAAGCCAAACTGATATGCAAACAATCGCTGCAATGGACGAGCAAAAATCTCTTTTTAGCGAAGTTTATCACAACGACCCTGCGACAGTAGAGCGATTAAACGGCTGGAAACTGCCTGATTAATGGGCTTTGCAAGGCGAAAAATGAGTAAAAAAAGCCAAAAACATCTAACCGACATTTTTCTGGCGTTTTTGTTAATTTTGCTTATGAGTTCGCAATCCACAGAGCAAAGAGCGCACGAATTTATCGGCGTTTTTGCTCTTTTTGTGGTTTTTATCCACCAAATTTTAAACTCGTGGTGGTATAAGCTCAAAATTTTAAAAAATTCATCAAATTTGGCTCAAAATTTCATAAATTTAGCCCTTATAATTTCTTTTGCAATCTCCATAATATCAGGTCTAGCGATGAGTAAATACGCCGCGGCTATTTTTAGCGGATTTATGAAAATTTCATTTGCTAGGGTGCTTCATCTGTGCGCTACGCACTGGTTTTTTGTGTTTGCTGGGCTTCATATCGGTTTTCACGCGCTAAATTTAGCCAAAAAACTAAAACCAAGCACTTTCGCAAATGCCCTAATCGTCGGCTCGTGGCTAATTTCGCTTTATGGATTTTGGCTATTTTTAGATACTGGCATGATTGATTACATGCTTGGCAAAGTGCAATTTGCATTTTTGGATTTTAAAATTCCGCTTTACCAAAGTATGCTAAGCGGTGCCATAATGCTCTTTTCATGGGCGTTTATCGGATTTTTAGTAGCCAAATTTATCAAAAATTTAAAGGAAGCAAAATGAAAAAATTTATGCCTATTTTCGCGCTTTTGGCGATTTTTATTTTTGGCGGGGTGATTTATAATATTACTGGCTCAAAAAAGGGCAATATCATCGAAAACACCGCCACAGCGAGCGTTTCAAACGAAAATGAAAATTTAGAAAAACTAAAAGCCTTAGATGAAAAATCAAAGCAAATTTTAAGCGATACGCAGAAAAATTCCACAAATTTAGATAAAAATTTCGTTTTGATTAAAGGCGGAAATTTCATCATGGGAAGCGAGAAAAGCGAAAACTGGCGAAGCAATGATGAGATGGCGCATGAAGTGGGCGTGAGTGATTTTTATATCGGCACTCACGAAATCACGCAGGGCGAATACGAACGCATCACAGGCGAAAACCCAAGCGAAAACAAGGGTGAAAATTTGCCTGTGGAAAATGTTTCGTGGCTAGATGCGATAATGTTTGCCAACCTAAAAAGCCTTAGCGAAGGGCTAAACCCAGCCTATGAAATCACGCCAGACTCGGTCATTTGGGACAGAAGCGCAAACGGATACAGATTGCCAAGCGAAGCCGAGTGGGAATTTGCCGCGCGCGCGGGGACTTCCACACCATTTAGCTCAGCTATCCCACCAAGCGGAAATGAGGCAAATTTTTACTCAAACTACCCTTATGAAATCGAAGAAAATTATTTTGACAATAGCAAACTAAAAGCAAAACCCACAAGCCCACGCTATCGCACGATAGAAGTAGGCAGCTTCGCGCCAAACGGCTTTGGTCTTTTTGACATACACGGCAATGTAAATGAGTGGTGCTGGGATTTTTACGGCACTTACGAGAGCGGGGACGCGCTAAATCCCACAGGCGTAAGTGTCGGTACAAGGCATGTTTATAGGGGTGGTGGTTGGAACGACTTTGGCAAAAATTTACGCAGTGCTTACAGAGCGGCGGCTCAGTCAAATTATAAAAATCATAATCTTGGAATTCGCCTTGCAAGAAATGCCGAAAATTCAGCCATTTCTGGCAAAATCGAAGCCAAAAACGAAAGCTTTATTCAAAGCAAACACGAAAAAATTCTAATTGTGTTTTATTCGTGGGGCGGAAATACGCGTGGCATAGCCAGAGAAATTCGTAAAATCACTGGCGCAGACATCTTTGAAATTCGCCTAGAAACGCCGTATTCTGATGATTACAATACTTGTTTAATGCAAGCGCAGGACGATCAGCACAGGCAAAAACGCCCAAAAATAGATGCGCAAATCAAAAATTTCGAGCAGTATGATACGATACTACTAGGCTATCCAAACTGGTGGGCAAGTATCCCAATGCCCATTGCAACGCTACTTGAAAGCTATGATTTTGACGGCAAAACGATAATCCCATTTGCTTCGCATGGCGGTGGCAGAATGGGGGCTAGTGTCACGGCAATCGCCAAACTTGCGCCAAATTCGCCTATCGGTAATGCGTTATCGGTGCATTATTCAGGCGGTGCGAGTTTGAGCGATGATATAAGGGCGTGGCTAAATGCTAACGGAATTTTGCTAAAATAAAATTTGCAGGATTAGGCAATAAATTTAAGGAAAAATATGAAAAAAGTTATCATCATAAACGCAAGTCCAAGGAAAAATTTCAACACGGCTGAGGTTTTAAAATCTAGCGAAAAGGGCGCGCAAAGCGTGGGCGCAGGGACGGAATTTATAAATTTAATCGATATAGATTTTAAGGGCTGTATAAGTTGCTTTGCCTGTAAAAGAAAGGGCAAAAGTCTAGGCGGACTTTGCGCCGTAAAAGACGAAGGAAGGGCGGTTTTAGAAAAAATAATCAACGCCGATGCCCTAATAATCGGCTCTCCGATTTATGATTTTTATCCGACAGGCATGTTTAGAAACCTTTTGGAGCGTATGCTTTTTGCCGGTGGGTCATATATGCTAGATGAAAACGGACGCTATGAGCTAAATTTAAAGAAAAAAATCCCGGTTGGGTTAATCTATACGATGAACGCGACAAAAGAGCAGGTCGCGCAGTATAACATGGAAGCGATGTGGAGCGGAAACGAGCTCGGACTAAAAATGGTCTATGGGCACTGCGAAACGCTTTTGGTGTGCGATACTTACCAGTTTAAGGACTATTCGAAATACGATTGCAATATGTTTAGCGAACCGCACAAAAAAAGTGTGCGAGAAACGCAGTTTCCGCAAGATTTGCAAAATGCTTTTAAGCTTGGCAAAAGACTTACGCAAATGGAGTTGTAAATTTACACTAGAAATTAAAAAAATATATTAAATTTTTAAATTTGTAGAATTAGGCAAGAAATTTGGAGAATTGTTCTAGTTGATTTTTTTTATTTTAGATAAAATTTCCTTGTAAAAAATCTTATTTTTAATCAAGGAGAAAAGATGAAAAAGGTATTAAGTTCATTAGCACTAGGTACGATTTTAGCGACAAGTTTGGTCGCCAAAGGCGAAGTAGATATGCCAAAAAATGTAACAAGCGACTGGGACAAAGTTTTTGCCAAAAGCGAAAAAGTTGATCACAAAAAAATAGCCTTCAAAAACCGCTACGGAATTGTAATCGTTGCGGATTTATACACGCCAAAAAATATGAACGGCAAACTCCCCGCAATCGCCATTTCTGGCCCTTATGGCGCAGTCAAAGAGCAATCTAGCGGACTTCACGCACAAACCCTAGCCGAGCGAGGATTTGTAACACTAGCCTTTGATCCAAGCTTCACAGGCGAGAGCGGTGGCGATGTGCGCGACATTTCAAGCCCTGACATAAACACAGAGGATTTTAGCGCGGCCGTGGATTATCTAGGTGTGCAAGACTTCATCGATAGAGAAAAAATCGGCATTATCGGAATTTGTGGCTGGGCTGGATTTGCACTAAATGCCGCTATCAGCGACACTCGCATAAAGGCGGTTGCGACCACGACGATGTATGATATGACGCGCGTTACGGCAAAAGGATACAACGACAGTGTAGATGAAAATGCTAGGTATGAAGCCAAAAAGGCGTTAAATTTGCAACGCTGGACAGATTTCGAAAAGGGCGAGGTAGAGTATTTGCCAAGCGGAAATATCGACCCTAAAACCATTACCGAGCAAACACCAAAATTTGTCGCTGACTACGCGCTGTATTATAAAACCGAGCGCGGTTACCACGAACGCGCTATCAACTCAAAAGAGCATTTTTGGAGCAAAACAGACGCGTTAGCGCGTATGAGCGATAAAATTTTAACTTACGCAAATGAGCTTCGAGCCCCTGTTTTGGTAGCTCACGGCGAGATTGCGCATTCGCGCTATTTTAGCGAAGACGCATTTAAAGAGCTTGGAAGCAAAAACAAAGAGCTTTTTATCGTGCCGGGGGCAAGCCACACGGATTTGTATGATCTGAAAATTCCGTTTGATAAATTTGAAGAGTTTTTCAAGGCAAATTTGAAATAATTTCTCTTAAATTTGGCAAATTTAGCTCAAATTTGCCAAATTTTTGAAAGGATAAAAATGAAAGTTTTTAAACTATTTTTTATTATGATTTTAGGATTAAATTTGGCATTTGGAGGCGAGATGAGAGTAGAATTTAGCTGTGAAAATGTCCGTGCAGTGGCGATTTTAAACGATACTAACGCAGCAAAGAGTTTTTATGAAAATTTGCCATTAGAGTTAAATTTGAAAGATTACGCTGGGCGAGAAAAAATCGCGGATTTGCCCGTGCGATTGAATTTTGCTGGTGATCCCAGCTCGGACGGCAAAGTTGGCGATCTTGGCTATTTCTCGCCGTGGGGAAATTTGGTGCTGTTTTACAAATCTCAGCCTTACTATGACGGACTTATCAAACTTGGTAAATTCCAAACTGGATTTGATGAAATCATAAAATGCGAGAAAGTTTTAATCCAAAAAGCGAAATAGCAAACTCTAATTTTAAATAAAAATGTGGAAAAATTTAAAAAAAGTGGCCGGGAGATAGGGATTCGAACCCCAGGAGGCTTTCACCTCAACGGTTTTCAAGACCGCCGCTTTCGACCGCTCAGCCATCTCCCGAAAATTTAACAAAGTCTATTTTGTTTTTTCTCCGACCCACTCGGCTCCGTCATGAACCTTGTCTTTGGACCATTGATAAGCGTTGTTTGTGTCTTCTTTGACACCATGCCAAGTATTTGAGCAACCCGCAAAAAATAGTAACGATACAAAAACCATAGCTAAATAACGCATCTTAACTCCTTTATCTTGGAGGCGACACCCGGATTCGAACCGGGGGTAAAAGCTTTGCAGGCTTCTGCCTTACCACTTGGCCATGTCGCCATGCACTAAACTTAAACCTTATGGTGCCCGGAGCCGGACTTGAACCGGCACGGAAGAAAAAATTCCGAGGGATTTTAAGTCCCTTGCGTCTACCAATTCCGCCATCCGGGCAACGCTTATAAACAAAATTAAAAAACAAATGGAGCGGGAAACGAGAGTCGAACTCGCGACATCGACCATGGCAAGGTCGCGCTCTACCACTGAGCTATTCCCGCAAACATTAAAGGGAATTGAAATATTATCTAATATAAGCTTAAAAATTTATTTTATTTTGCAAAATTTGGTTAAATTTGTGAATTTTTGGCGATAAATTTGGCTAAATTCAGCTAAATTTGACAAATTTTTTGCGATACTTCGTCAAATTTCAAAATAACATAAGAAAAAAATTGTAAAATTACGGAATTATTATTTAATCGCTTTTGGGGTTATAGCTCAGCTGGGAGAGCGCTTGAATGGCATTCAAGAGGTCGGCGGTTCGATCCCGCTTAACTCCACCATTAATTTTATTAAACAACTACTCAAAATTTATCACTCAAATGTCCTATTTGGCGCATAAATTTCCATTAAAGCTAAAATTTCATTAACTTTTTATATACTTTCGCTTTGGGAACAATTAAATTTCAAATTTCAATAAAGAGGAAAATCTATGCTTACAAATCCTGTGTTGCTTAGTATCATAATTATGATGGTGCTGTGTTTGCTTCGTTGCAATGTAATGTTAGCTATTTTGATTTCGGCTATGTGTGCTGTGTTTTTAAGTAGCACTGCGATTGAAAATCCGCTTTCGCTTTTTATCGACGGTATGGGCGGAAACCTTGAAACTGCGCTTTCTTATGTGCTTTTGGGCGTTATCGCAAGTGCGATCGCAAGGACAAATTTGACGGCGATTTTGGTAAATAAAGTTTCAAGCGTAATCTCAAACAAAAAATACCTTTTCATCGCTTCGATTGCCTTTTTTTCGTGCTTTTCGCAAAATTTAGTCCCTGTTCATATCGCTTTTATTCCGATTTTGATACCACCGCTTTTAAAGGTTATGAATTTGCTAAAAATCGATAGAAGAGCCGTAGCGTGTGCGCTAACTTTTGCGTTACAAACGCCATATATGGCACTTCCGCTTGGTTTTGGTTTGATATTTTTTGGACTAATTCAAAAAAATATGACCGAAAACGGCATAGCTGTGAATTTGAGCGATATTAGCTCTGTTATGTGGCTAACGGCGATTCCTATGCTTTTTGGGCTTATTTTGGCGATTTTTGTTTATCGAAAGCCACGCGAATATCAAGAAATCGCAACGCAAGTTGATGAAAAATTTGAAAATCTTAAATTTGGTCGCCAAGAAATAGGCGTTTTGCTTGGCATTATCGTATCGTTTGCAATCCAACTAATAAGCGGTTCTATGCCGCTTGCTGCGCTTGTTGGCATTATAGTTATGATAGTAACGGGCGGAATAGTTTATAAAAATCTTGATAAAACTTTTCAAGACGGTATCGTAATGATGGGATATATCGCTTTTGTTATGTTAGTTGCGGCAGGTTATGGTGCCGTCATAAAAGCCACAGGCGGTATCGCCGAGCTAGTAAATTTTGCTGCCGGACTAAGCGGTGGCAAATTCGGCGGCGTTTTGCTTATGATTTTGATAGGTTTAGTCATCACAATGGGCATAGGAAGCAGTTTCGGAACAATTCCGATAATCGCAACGATTTATTGTCCTTTGGCATTAGAGCTTGGTTTTAGTGCGGCTGCGACGATTTTGATTATCGGCATAGCAGCAGGAATTGGCGATGCCGGAAGCCCTGCTAGTGATAGCACTCTTGGACCAACGGCGGGCCTAAACGCAGACGGACAGCACAATCATATCTATGATACTTGTGTGCCGACATTTTTGTTTTTCAATATCCCGTTAATCGTCTTTGGCGTGGTTTTTGCAATGTTTTTATAAGGAGTTAAAATGGAAGTAAAGCTTTTAAATTTTACACCACTTTGGGTTTGTTCTAATGCGATACGCACTTGTTGGCAAAGTTTCGATAAAGGCGATAATGGTGGCGAAAAGGACATAGAACTAATCGATAGAGTAGGGAATAAATTTAAACACGCTTCCACGCTTGAACATTTAAGTTACAACTTTTATCTAAAAGGCATTTCAAGGGCGTTGTTGCAAGAACTTGCCCGCCACCGCATGGCGAATTTGTCGGTTAAATCAACCCGCTACACGCTAAAAGAGCTAAAAAACGAAAGCGAATTTAAGCGGGGAGATTTTGAAAACGCTTCACGCTATATAGTACTAACAGGCAACGAAACCGTCGATAATGCCGGAATTTTAGCACTTGAAAATTTACGCCAAATTTTGCAAACGCCTATTAGCCTTGATATTGCAAAATACTGCCTGCCTGAGTGCTATAAAACGGAGCTTTCATGGAGTATAAATGCACGAAGTTTGCAAAATTTTCTCTCCCTTCGCACTAGCAAATCGGCATTGTGGGAGATAAGAAATTTGGCAAATTTGATTTATGAAGCGTTGCCTGATGAGCATAAGTTCATCTTTGAAAATTGTTTGAACAAAGAATAATTCCCCATACCAAACGGATTAATTTAAAAAATTTCACGCTTCCATCGCTCACGCACGACGAAGTGCGCTACGCTTGGAAGCGCAAAATTTTTTAAATTACTATACTCACTATGTCTTGAATATTTTTAGCAAACCAAAACAAATTTGTAGAATTAGGCAATAAATTTGGAGAATTGTTCTATCAAGTTTAGGCATAAATTTGCTAGAATTTCACAAATTTAAACGCAAGGAGAAGTTATGCAAGATTTCAAATTCTACAATCCCACTCGGATCGAATTCGGTAAAGGCAAAGAAAAAAACATAGGCTCGTATATGAGCGAGTTTGGTGCAAAAAGAGTGCTTGTGGTTTATGGAAGCGATCGCGTTAAAAAAAGTGGTCTTTTTGAAGTGGCGATAAATTCGCTAAAAGCTAATGGTATCGAATTTACCGAGCTTGGCGGTGTAAAAAGCAATCCTGTGCTAACAAAGGTGCGAGAAGGCGTAAAAATCGCAAAAGAATTTAAAGCTGACAGCGTGCTAGCAATCGGCGGCGGCTCAGTTTTAGATAGCTGTAAAGCAATCGCAGCGGGTGCGGTTTATGACGGCGATGTGTGGGATTTTTTCGTAAATAAAAGTGCCGATAAGGCTTTGATGATTTTTGATATTATCACTTTGGCAGCAACTGGTTCAGAGATGAACCGCGGTGGCGTAGTTACAAACGAAGAAACCAAAGAAAAATTTGGCTGCGATGGCGTGGCTTTGTATCCAAAAGTATCAGTCATAAACCCAGAACTTCAAAAAACAGTCAGCAAAGAATATTTAGTTTATTCAGCCAGCGACATCATCGCACACTCGATTGAAGGCTATTTTACGGCAACTGCACACCCAGAAATCATAAGAGCCTACATAGAAGCAAATATAAAAACCGTTATGAAAACGACTGAAATTTTGCTAAAAGAGCCTGAAAACTACGAAGCTAGGGGCGATTTTGCATGGGCTGCGACAATGGCGCTTAATGGACTAACCTATGTCGGCATTAGCGTATATTCTTATCCAAATCACATGATAGAACACGCCATGAGCGCAGTTACAGACTGCCCACACGGAGCGGGTCTAAGCGTAGTAATGCCAGCGTGGATGAAATTTTATAAAGAGCGAAATTTAGAAGCCTTTGAGCGATTTGCAAAAGAAATTTTTGGGCTAAATTCTGCTGATGACGGCATAAACGCACTCAAAGCGTGGTTTGAAAAAATCGGCACCCCGACAAAACTTTCACAAGTCGGTATCGATAATTCAAATTTAGATGAAATCATAAATTTAGCAAATTCTTACACGAATTCGTGGGGCGGAAGCGAGATTTACACAAAAGAAAATTTAGCCAAAATTTTTGAAATGGCGAAGTAAGTGCAATTTATAAAATTATCTGAATTTAAAATTAAATAATCAGAAATTTCTTTTAAGGGGGAAGTGGGCTGACTTGCGAAGCGCCCCCTTCCCCCTTAACAACCCCCAACCCCTGCACGCTCAATGTGGCAAATTTTTAGAAAAAAGAGAAAACTTTTTTCTAAAAATTTGCGAATTTTAAATTAAAATTTTGCTAAAATTCAAAGAAATTTGCAAAGCAAAACTGCGGAAAGGTTTTTTATGGAAATCATTGAAAATAGGAAACTTGCCGTCTTAATCGACGGCGACAACGCAAGTGCGGAAAAAGTTGAAGAGCTTTTTGAAGAAATCGCCAAATTTGGCACCGCAAATGTCAAGCGAATTTACGGCGACTGGACGAGCGACGGCTTAAAATCATGGAAAGAAAAACTGCTCGATTTTGCGATTGTGCCGATTCAACAATTCGCCTACACAAAGGGCAAAAACGCCACCGATATGCAACTTATCATTGACGCTATCGACCTGCTCCACGAGACTTCGCTTGATGGATTTTGTATCATTAGTAGCGACAGCGACTTTACGCCGTTAGTATCTAGGTTGCGTCAAAGCGGAAAAATGGTTTATGGTTTTGGCAAAAAACAGACCCCAAAAGCCCTAATCAAGGCGTGTAATCAATTTATCTATGTCGAAAATTTAGGCGAAGATGATAACGCAGCGGCAAATTCACAAACACAAAAAAACTTGCCTACTACCCAACAAGTCCTTGACGGAGGTATCAAAACTCTGCTTTTTAGCGCAATCAAAGCCAAAAGCGATGAAATGGGCTGGGCGTATGTTAGCGGAATTAGCAATTATATAAACGGCATAAACCCCGATTTTGACCCGCGAAGCTATGGATATGCAAAAATTTCAAATATGTTAAAAAATCTTGGAAATTTGCAGTTTAAGGTCGATGAACAAAGTCGTATGTATTGTCGTAAAATCCCGCTTGGTAAGCTATATGCACTTTTGCGCGAGTTGCCAAGCGATTTTAAGGACCAAAACGGCTGGATAAAAATCGATGATAAACTCGATAAAGTCGTCAAAGAAAAATGGGACTACACAGAATACGGTTTAACGCTTCACAAGGCACTTCAAAAGCTTTATAACGCCGAAATGAAAGACGACAAAATCAAGCTAAATTTGAACTGAATTTACAAGGCGAATTAGTCGCCTTGTAAATTTTTTAAACTGCTTTTTCGATATTTCAGCGACGCAAAAAGCGACAGGGCGATTAAAATAAAACTTATCGTGCCGGTTAGTATTTCGCTCACTTCGTAGAAAATTTTCAAAAACATTATCACGGCAAGGGCTAAAATAGCGTAGTGTGCGCCGTGTTCAAGGTAGATTAGCTCGGCAAGTGTGCCTTTTTTAACGAGATAAATCGTCATACTTCGCACAAACATCGCTCCTGAACCAAGTCCAATCATAATGATAAAAATGTTTTCGCTTAACGCAAACGCCCCGATAACGCCGTCAAAACTAAAACTGGCATCCAACATTTCAAGGTATAAAAAGCCCGCAACGCCGTTTTTAACGGCACCTTTGCTAAAAAATTTATCAAAAGATGAAACTGCCACAAAGGCAAAAATCGCACTAAAATAAATCGCCAAATATGTCAAATTTGCCGTTTTTGCATATAAAATTCCGCCAAAAATAGCGGCGATTAAAACTGAAATTCCGCGAATTCGGCTTAAATTTCGCACAATGGCATTATTTTCTAAAAAGCTCAGCCAAAAGACATTTCGCTCTCTGTCAAAAAAGAAATTGAAAAAAACCATTAGCAAAAATCCGCCGCCAAAAATGTAAATTTCTTCCTTTGCTTCGCTTAAAATTTCGTGGTAGCGATCTGGATCATTTAAAGCTAGAAAAAATGTTTCAAAAATGCCTATTTTAGCGGCGATTGCGACTATTAAAAGCGGAAAGAAAAACCGCATACCAAAAACCGCCACAGGTATGCCCCACACGATGAAACGGCGTTGCCAAAGCTCACTCATTTGCCCTAAAACTTTGGCATTTACAACGGCATTATCAAAACTAAGGCTAACTTCTAAAATACAGAGCAAAAAACAGATATAAACGGCGCTAAAACCGCCTAAAAAATAGGCTAAAACAAGTCCAAAAGCCGTGATGATAAATGATGAATAAAAGTATTTCAAAACCTACTCCAAATTTTTTCCAAAGCGGATTTTAGCAAATTTTAGCTTTAATAAAGAAATTTTGCGTAGAATTTGGCGAATTTGGATTTGGAGTAGGGCGTGTTTTTTAGGGACGACGAAGTAGGCAAAAACGGCGTTATTTGCGGGATTGACGAAGCAGGAAGGGGCTGTGTAGCAGGTCCCTTGTGCGTGGCAGGGTGCATTTTAAAAAAGCAAATCGCTGGGCTAGATGATAGCAAAAAACTTAGCGAAAAACGCAGAAACGAGCTTTTTACCGAAATCACGGCAAATTCTCATTATAAAATCGTGGAATTTTCAAATTCGCAAGTCGATGAAATGGGGCTTAGTAAATGCCTGAAAATGGCACTTGAAAGCATAGTTGAATTTTTTAAAGATTTTGATTGCGAGATTATTTATGACGGAAATACGACTTTTGGAGCGTGTGGCTTTAAAACGCTTGTAAAGGCTGACGCCACTATCCCAGCCGTGAGTGCAGCCAGTATCCTAGCCAAAGTCTCACGCGATAAAAAAATGCTTGAATTTGATAAAAAATTCCCCGAATACGGCTTTAAAAAAAATAAGGGTTATGGCTCGAAAATGCATATCGAAGCGATTGAGAAATTTGGTCTAACGCCATGCCACAGAAAAAGCTTTAAAATCAAATCTTTGTCGCAAAAATCGTTGTTTTAGGCTTTTAATTCCCCAGACTTGAACGGATTAAGCTATTAAAATTTGCCTATTTCATCGCTCACTACCGACATAGGTAGCTTCGCTCGAAATAGGCAAATTTTAATAGTTACTACGCCTACTCTGTCTTGAATATTTTTAGCGAATTTAAACAAATTTGAAAATTTACTAAATTTAGTTATAAAACGCTAAAATTAGCCAAATTTTATTTTAGGACAGATATGAAAAAAATATTCTTACTCGTTTTATTGTCTGTTTTGGCGTTTTGCAAAGAATTTTACACAGACACCAAAGAAGTAAGGGGTCCAAACGATTTGCTTGTGCTTGTGAATAAATTTAACTATCTCCCAAAAGATTATAAGCCTAGTGATTTGGTATATATAGACGGAGCGTATGGAAACAAAGTGCCTATAAGAAGTATTTTAAAAGATGATTTTTTAGCCCTGCAAACGGCGGCAAAAAACGAAATCGGGATAAAACTAATGCCTACAACCGCATTTAGGGATCAAAATTTTCAAAAAACGCTTTACGATAAATATGTCAAAAAAGACGGCGTTAAAGCAGCCGATACTTATTCAGCAAGACCTGGATATTCCGAGCATCAAACGGGCTTAGCGATTGATCTGAAAAATATGGCACTTAAAAATGCAAGGCTAAGCGATGAAAACTATAAATGGCTAGGAGAAAACGCCCATAAATACGGCTTTATCGTGCGTTTTCCAAAAGGCAAAGAGCAAATCACGGGCTATAAATTTGAAAACTGGCACATTAGATATGTCGGCAAAAAGGCGGCGAAAGAGATAGCGGATAATAATTTAACGCTAGAAGAGTATGTTGGTATTGCTGTAAATCAAAATAAATAGTTTTAAATTCTCGAAACAATTCAGCCTTCTCGTTACGAACAAACCGAAGTCGAAAATTCTAAAACTATATGAATTTACAAATTTTTCTCAACTTTTTATAACTTTCAGTAAAACAAAAAAAGTAGTATAATTATCGACAAATTTTTATTCAAGGACAACTATGAAAAAGATATTATTTTCTGGGATTATATGTGCTATGGCATTTGGTTTTAATAAAAATGATGAAAATTTTTGTGCTGAATTTTTTATTGGTCAAAATGGATTATATATAATGGAAAGCGAAAATATTAAAAGCGAAGTTTGTCAAAGTGTAATGAAAACGCAAATTATAGAAATTTTTGGCAAAAATATAGGTAATGAAAGCCAGGATGGCGTTTCTATTTTTAAGATTTATGGCAAAAAAGACAATAAAAACACGATGGCATGGATAAAAAGAGGTGATTATATTTTAGATATTGAAAAAGGAGCCCAAATAAAAGGACAAAGCGTAAAAGATTTAAAAAAGCGAGATATAAAGCAGTTTGAAAAAATAAAAGGCGCTTTTGCAAAATTAGAAAAAGAATTAACAATTTCAGAATTTGACAAAACCACGCAAGAAGTTATCATGGCATCGGCAGATAGAACTGACGCCCATATATCGAGAGCTAGGGCATCATTATATACAGTTATGCAAGATTTTGAATCGTATTACACTGGGTTTGGAAAATTTATCGACCCTTTGAAAATGACCCATGTGAAGCAGCCAATAAGCATAGAAAATGAAGTTTGCGTAACTTATAATCTAAAAAGCGAAAACGAAGTTGAAATCATAACTAATAAAAGTGGAATATGCGAAGAAGTTTTTGATAATTTTGATGATTTTAAAACAAGAAAAATTGGAGATATGGCTACAATCGTCGTAAAATAATCAAAGTCCAAGTGCGAACTGCGGAAACGGCACGACTTCGCACTTAATCCCTTCGATTTCAAGTAAGCCTGAATTTGCCATTGAAATCACGCTTAAACGGGTGATTTTAAGCCGTTTTAGTTCACCTATGAGTTTTTTAAATTTTAAAAACACAATCTCACTTGCGCTAAACGGGATTGCTAAGAGCCCTAAATTCCTGCTTGGCAGATAAAAATCCAAATCTTTCGTGTAAAAAATCGGCTCATTTAAATTTGCGATTTCGCAAAAAATCGCATTTATAAATTTTTTGGAAAAATCTTTTTTAAAGCTAAGCGCGTCTTTTAGGTTAAAATTCGACAAAAACAGCCTTTTTGCCGCCTTTTCATCGCCAAATTTGCTTACAAAATTTACAAAATTTTCATCTTCAAATTTCGCCACGCACCCGTAAATGCTGTCCTTTGAAATGCGAATTTGCTCTTTTAGGCTAAGATAAATTTTATTTGCACTAAATGGCTGAGCGATAAATTCGCAGCACTCTTTTAAAACGGCGATTTCATTTTTATTTAGTGCCGATTTTAAGGCATTTTGCTCAGATGATATGATTTCGCTACCGAGCAAAAATGAGTTTTTTGGTGTCCCGCCTTGCAAAAAAAATGCCGAAATAATGGCGTTTATGTCGGTTCTTCGTTTATCAAAGGCGATAAATTCTTCAAAGCAAAGCGGCGTTATTCTCACCTTTTCAAAACCTTGCAAATTTAGGCTATTTTTTCGCGTAGAAATTACTACGCTTCGCAAATTTACGGTATTTTGCGACAAATTTGACAGCGAATTTGATGGCGAATTTGAAAAAGCCAAATTTAGTAAATTTTGCAAATGTAAAATTTCATTTTCGCTAAATTCGTCTAAATTATCCAAAAAAAGTGCCCCAATTTGCAAATTTTTTTCTAAAAATTCAAAAATTTTATCAAATTCAGTGTTTAAGCGCGTAAATTTGTAACGCAAATCGGCAAAATTTATATACAAAAATTCATCTTTTTTGAAATTCAAAATATACTCAGCCAAAATATAGCTTTTTCCGCTTCCCACACAACCAAAAAGTATCGTTTTTGGCGAATTTACCCCTTTTTTGCGTGGTATAAATTTTTGCACTTCCGGCGGATTTTCGTAAAAAAATTTTAAATTTTGCATAAAAAATTATATTATTTTCCTTTTTAAAAGGAAATAAATTTTGTTATATAATAATAAATGTATATTTTTTAAGAAAACAAAAAAAAAAAAAACGATAGAATTGCGAATTCCAAAATATTTTTAGGAGATTTTTTATGAAAAAATTACTATTCGGAGTTGTTTTGAGTCTATTTTATGCACAGTTTCTAGGAGCGCAGCCTTTAAGGTTGGCAACAGATATGTCGTATCCGCCGTTTCAGTTTCTTGAAAAAGGCGAATTAAAAGGAGTTGAAACTGAAATTTTAGCTGAAATTTCAAAAAGAACAGGGTTGGAATTTAAGCCCGAAAAGACACCTTTTGATAAGATTTTTTCCGTCGTAGAATACGGAAATGCTGATATTGCCATGTCTGCAATCGACATAACACCAGAAAGACTAGTTGATTTTGATTTTTCAGAGAGTTACTATACTACGACGAATATTTTTGTGGCACTAGAAGGAAAATTTAATTCAATAGAGAATTTAAAAAACGCCAAAATAGGCGTTATCTCTCCTGAAAGCACACAAGAAGAGCTTGCTAAAAGGCTAGGAAATGAAGTCATAGTATGCAATAGTCTTATGAACGGAGTATTATATTTAAATAACGGCAAAATAGATGCTTTGATTATAGAATCTGTTGCTACGCCGATAGTCGTGCATAATAGATACGAATTTTTGAGCGAAAAAGAAAAACAAGGGCTTGATATGTTAAAATCGTTTGGAACGCTCAAAAAAGCAGAAGTTTTCCATATAGATTTTGAAGGAAGTGCCGAGCAAGGTATGATGGTTAAAAAAGGTACATTTGGCGAAGAGCTTGAAAAGATAAATAAAGCTATCAAAGATATGAAAGATGACGGCACGATAGAAACTATAATAAAAAAATACGGACTTCAATAAATTTTTTAAATTCTTACCAAATAGTAAATTCTTTCCTTGAAAAAAGGAAAGAATTTTATAAATTTAATACAAATTCTTGACAAATTTGGGCTATATTTTATATAATCGCAGTCTTTTGTTACAAACAAAAGGTCGCGCGTTTGCGACAAGTTCTTTTTAAAGGAAAAAAGATGCAAAAAATCAGGTTAAAGCTAAAAGCTTATGACCATAGGGTTTTAGATCGCACAGTTGCAGCAATCGTAGAAGCTGTCAAAAGAACGGGTGCCGATGTGAGAGGTCCGGTTCCGATGCCTACAAAAATCAAACGCTACACAGTCTTAAAATCTCCACACATTAACAAAGATTCGAGAGAGCAGTTTGAGATGAAAATTCACGCTCGTATGCTAGATATCGTAGCAGCTACGCCTGATACGGTAGATTCGCTAACAAAACTTGACTTAGCTCCTGAGGTTAATGTCGAAGTGCGCGCGATGGGAAAATAAGGGGTAAGTGATGGAATATATCGTAGAAAAAATAGGTATGAGTAGAACTATCAGCAGAAGCAGCACGCCCGTAACGCTTTTGAAACTTATCAACACAAAAGTTTGCGAAGTTTGTGAAGGCGGAAAAGCAATCGTTGCTTACGCTAACGGCAAAGCTTATAACAAAGCAATCGCCGGTCAGCAAAAAAAATACAACCTAAGCAAAGAATTTAACAAATTTGCTACTATCTGTGTAGAAAATGCAGAAGTCGGCGATCAAAATTTGGAAGTTTTAGCGGGTGCAAAAATTATAAAAACAAGCTTTACTTCAAAAGGTAAAGGTTATCAAGGTGTTATGAAACGACACGGATTTTCAGGTGGTCCTAAATCACACGGTAGCCGTTTTCACAGAAGACACGGATCTATCGGTAACTGCGAATGGCCGGGACGCGTTCAACCGGGCATGAAAATGGCAGGACATACGGGAAATGAAAAAATCACCGTAAAAAATGAAATCGTTAGCTTCGATGCCGAAAATAAAATCTTAGTCGTAAAAGGTTCAGTTCCGGGATTTAACGGCGCAATGGGTAGAATAAGGATAGTAAAATGAGCAAAGTAAGTGTTCTTAATGAAAAATTAGAAAAAGCAAGTGAAATTGAACTTCCTGCAAAATATGCAGAAGTCAATCCGCACAATTTATACCTTTATGTCAAATCTTACCTTGCTTCACTTCGTGCAAATACGGCACAAACCAAAGGTCGTTCAGAAGTCAGCGGAGGCGGCAAAAAACCTTGGAGACAAAAAGGTAGAGGCGGCGCAAGAGCAGGTTCAACAAGAACAAATGTTTGGGTTGGCGGAGCTGTTGCATTTGGTCCTACGACAGATAGAAACTATGAGCAAAAAGTCAATAAAAAACAAAAAAGATTGGCTCTTGAATTTGCACTTAACGAAAAAGCCGAAAACGGCAAATTTTTCGTTACAGATAGCCTAGAAATTTCAAGCGGAAAAACAAAAGACGCTAGTGAATTTATCAAAAAACTAGGCGTAAGAGATGCTTTAATAGTTAAAAATGAACTTGATAGCAAAACTTTACTAGCATATAGAAATTTAGCAAACTGCTATGTTATCGACGCTAGTGAAATCAATGCTTATTTGGTTGCGGTTTATAGTGCGGTTATCGTTGAAAAAGCGGCACTAGATTCAATAGTGAAAGAGGGCTAAAATGGCAGATATAACAGATATTAAAACAATTCTTTACACAGAAAAATCACTTGGTCTTCAAGAACAAGGTGTTGTTGTTATTCAAACAAGCCCTAGTATGACAAAAAACGGTTTAAAAGCTGTGTTAAAAGACTATTTTGGAATCACTCCGTTAAGAGTAAATTCTCTTAGAATGGACGGAAAAGTTAAAAGATTTAGAGGAAGAATCGGCGTAAGAAATGATTTTAAGAAATTCTATGTCAAGCTTCCTGAGGGTGCGACCCTAGAAAGTGCGGAGGCATAAGATGGCGATAAAATCATATAAACCATATACTCCTAGTAGAAGATTTATGACAGGCATTAGCAGTGAAGATATTACTGCAAAAGCTAGTGTTAGAAGTCTGCTTGTGAAAATTCCTGCCTCGTCAGGTAGAAACAACCACGGCAGAATCACAAGTCGTCATAAAGAAGCAGGTGCTAAAAAACTTTACAGAATTATCGATTTTAAAAGAACAAAATTTGGTGTTCCTGGTAAAGTAGAAGCTATCGAATACGATCCAAATAGAAATTGTAGAATCGCTTTGATTTCTTACGCAGATGGCGAAAAAAGATATATCATCAAACCAAGCGAACTAAAAGTTGGCGATGTTATCGCTTCTGCCGAAGCAGGTTTAGATATAAAACCGGGCAATGCAATGAAAATGAAAAGCATTCCTGTGGGAACGATTTTGCACAATATCGAGTTGAAGCCTGGCAAAGGCGCTCAAATGGCTAGATCAGCAGGCGGTTATGCTCAACTTATGGGTAAAGAAGAAAAATATGTAATTTTAAGACTTCCAAGCGGTGAGATGAGAAGAGTTTTGGCTGAGTGTATGGCTACTATCGGCGTTGTCGGCAATGAAGATTGGGCAAATGTTACACTTGGTAAAGCAGGACGAAATCGCCACAGAGGAATTCGCCCTCAAACAAGAGGTTCTGCTATGAACCCGGTTGATCACCCACACGGTGGTGGTGAAGGCAAGAAAAATTCAGGTCGTCACCCAGTTACTCCATGGGGCAAACCAACAAAAGGTGCGAAAACTCGTCGTAAAAAAGCAAGTGATAAACTTATAATTTCTAGAAGGAAAGGAAAATAAAGATGGCTAGATCGCTAAAAAAAGGTCCTTTCGTAGATGATCATGTAATGAAAAAAGTTGTTGCAGCAAAAAAAGCTAATGATAATAAGCCGATCAAAACTTGGTCAAGACGCAGCACAATCGTGCCAGAGATGATTGGACTAACATTTAATGTTCATAACGGAAAAAGTTTTATTCCTGTTTATGTTACAGAACACCATATCGGTTATAAATTAGGTGAGTTTGCTCCAACTAGAACTTTCAAAGGCCACAAAGGCTCAGTTCAAAAGAAAATCGGTAAATAAGGGGAAATAAATGAGTAAATCAACTATTAAATTTGTTCGCCTTTCACCGACTAAGGCAAGACTTATCGCAAAACAAGTTCAAGGCATGAACGCTGAATTTGCACTTGCAACTTTGGAATTTACTCCAAATCGCGGTGCAAAATATATCGCTACTGCTATTTCAAGTGCAGTTGCAAACGGCGGTTTTGAACCGGAAGAAGTTATAGTAAAAAGTTGTCGTGTAGATGCTGGTCCCGTGCTAAAAAGATTTAGACCAAGAGCAAGAGGAACAGCAAGTAGAATAAGAAAACCAACTTCACACATTAGCGTTGAAGTAGCTAAACCAAGTAAGGAAGCATAATATGGGACAAAAAGTTAATCCGATTGGCCTAAGATTAGGCATAAATAGAAACTGGGAATCAAGATGGTTTCCTTCAAAAGCTACGCTTCCTGAAAGTATCGGCGAAGACTACAAAATTCGCAAATTCTTAAAAGCGAAGCTTTACTATGCAGGAATCAATCAAATTTTGATTGAAAGAACTGCTAAAAAAATTCGTGTTACTATCGTTGCGGCACGCCCTGGAATTATCATCGGTAAAAAAGGTAGCGAAGTAGAGAATTTGAAAAATGAAGTAGTTGCTTTGGTTAATAAAGATGTAACAATCAATATTAAAGAAGAGAGAAAAGCAGGAAGTTCAGCTCAATTAGCAGCAGAAAATGTTGCTATGCAACTAGAGCGCCGTGTTGCATTTAGACGCGCTATGAAAAAAGTTATTCAAGGTGCGCAAAAAGCAGGTGCAAAAGGTATTAAAATTTCAGTTGCAGGTCGTTTAGGTGGTGCTGAAATGGCAAGAACCGAGTGGTATTTAGAAGGTAGAGTTCCGCTTCATACACTAAGAGCTAGAATCGATTATGGCTTTGCAGAAGCACACACTACTTACGGAAATATCGGCGTAAAAGTATGGATTTTCAAAGGCGAAGTTCTTCAAAAAGGAATTCAAGCTGAAAAATCAGAAGAAAATGCGCCTAAAAAACCACGAAGATCAAGAAGGGGTAAATAGTCATGTTGATGCCTAAAAGAACAAAATATCGCAAAATGATGAAAGGTCGCAATCGCGGCTATGCAACAAGAGGAAATCAACTAAGTTATGGCGAATTTGGTATTAAAGCTGTTGAAGCAGGTAGAATAAATTCACGCCAAATCGAAGCAGCTCGTGTTGCTATGACTCGTTTTGTTAAAAGACAAGCAAAAATTTGGATTACAGTATTCCCTGATAAACCGCTTACTAAAAAACCTCTTCAAACTCGTATGGGTAAAGGTAAAGCAGGTGTTGAAGAGTGGGTTATGAATATTAAACCGGGAAGAATTATATTTGAAATGACCGGTGTTAGTGAAGAAGTAGCTAGACAAGCTCTTACACTTTCTATTCACAAATTGCCGTTTAAGACAAAAATCGTAACGAGGGAAAGTGAAAATGAACTATACTGAGTTGAAAGATAAAAATTTGAGCGAATTAAACGCTATGTTAAAAGAAAAAAAGGTGCTTTTGTTTGAACTTAGACAAAAGCTAAAAACTATGCAGCTAACTAACCCAAATGAAATTCGTGCGGTTAAAAAAGAGATCGCACAAATCAATACTGCAATTAGTGCAATGAAATAAGGGGTGGAATTATGGCATTTAAAAGAGAAATTCAAGGCGTAGTTCTTAAAAAAGCGGGCGATAAAACCGCAACTATTTTGGTAGAAAGAAGAGTTATTCATCCAAGATATAGAAAAATCGTAAAAAGATTTAAAAAATATCTTGTTCATGATGAAAATAATGTAGTAAATATCGGTGATACGATTTCAGCAGTTGAGTGCAGACCACTAAGTGCTAGAAAATCATTCCGCCTAAAAGCAGTTTTGAAAGCAGGAGTTGAATAATGATACAAAGTTTTACAAGACTAGCAGTAGCCGACAATAGCGGTGCAAAAGAACTTATGTGTATTAAAGTTCTTGGCGGAAGTAAAAGAAGATATGCTACAATCGGTGATATTATCGTTTGTAGCGTTAAAAAAGCACTTCCAAACGGAAAAATTAAAAGAGGTCAAGTTGTAAAAGCTGTTGTAGTTAGAACTACAAAAGAAATTCACAGAGAAAATGGATCGCTAATCAGATTTGACGAAAATGCAGCTGTTATCCTAGATAACAAAAAAGAGCCTATCGGAACTCGTATTTTCGGACCTGTTGGTCGTGAAGTTAGATATAGCGGTTTTATGAAAATCGTATCTCTTGCTCCGGAGGTTTTATAATGGCAACCAAATTTAAAATTAAAAAAGGCAATGAAGTAAAAATCATTGCAGGAGACGATAAAGGTAAAACAGGCGTTGTAAAAGCTGTTTATCCTAAAAAAGGTCAAGTTATCGTTGAGGGTTGTAAAATGGCTAAAAAAGCAATCAAACCTAGCGAAAAAAATCCAAACGGCGGATTTGTAAATAAAGAGATGCCGATTGATATTTCAAATGTAGCATTGATCGAGGGTTAATTATGAGTAGATTACAAGAACAATATAACGAAAAAATTAAACCTGCTTTGGTTAAGGAATTTGACATAAAAAATCCTATGCTAATCCCTGCACTTGAAAAAGTAGTTATCAGTGTGGGTGCTGGCGAATCAAGCAAAGATCAAAAAGTGTTGCAAAATATGGCAGATACTATATCTTTGATTGCAGGTCAAAAAGCACTTATTACAAATGCTAAAAAATCTGTTGCAGGTTTTAAGGTCAGAGAAGGCTTTCCTGTTGGTATAAAAGTTACACTAAGAAAAGAGCAAATGTATGCGTTTTTAGATAAACTAATTACAATTGCTTTGCCAAGAGTTAAAGATTTTAGAGGCGTTCCAAGAGACGGATTTGACGGAAGAGGAAATTATAACTTCGGTTTAAACGAACAACTAATGTTCCCGGAAGTTGAGTATGATAAAATTTTAAGAACTCACGGTATGAATATAACAATCGTAACTACAACAAACAGCGACAAAGAGGCGTTTAAATTGCTAGAACTATTTGGCATGCCTTTTGCGAAAGGAAAGTAAGATGGCAAAAAAATCAATGATAGCTAAGGCAAAACGCCCTGCTAAATTCAGCTCTCGTGCATATACAAGATGCCAAATTTGCGGAAGACCGCACTCTGTTTATAGAGATTTTGGAATTTGCCGTGTATGTTTAAGAAAAATGGCTAATGAAGGTTTGATCCCAGGCCTTAAAAAAGCAAGTTGGTAAGGAAAAGTTATGATAAATGATTTGATTTCAGACGGACTAACTCGTATCAGAAATGCCGCTATGAGAAGACTTGATACAACCAAGCTTCTCCACTCAAAAGTTGTTGAAGCAACTTTGAGTATTTTGGCTGCAAAAGGTTATATCGAAAGCTACAATGTTGTTGAAGAAAACAACAAAAAATTCATCAATGTTGTGCTTAAATATGATGAACGAGGCAGAAGCGTAATTAACGAAATAAAAAGAGTTTCAAAACCGGGAAGACGCGTTTATCAAGGTAAAGACGAGATAAAAAGATTTAAAAACGGTTACGGAACTATTATCGTTAGCACAAGCAAAGGCGTTATGAGCGGTATCGAAGCAAGTAAAGCCGGTGTTGGCGGCGAAGTGCTTTGCACTATTTGGTAAGATTAGTTTCTACTTTTTTATGGTATTGTGGTATCCATTCGTAAAAGTAGTCATACCCTAGACAAGTAAAGAAGGAAAGATATGTCAAGAATAGGAAAACAACCTGTAACTATTCCAAACGGAGTAGAGGTTAAATTTGAAGGTTCTGCGCTTAAATTTAAAAAAGGAAATAGCGTAAAAGAACTAGACTTGAAAAATCAAGTTGATGTAAAAATAGAAGACGGAAAAGTTGTATTTTCACCAAAAGGCGAAGATAGACAAAGTAGAGCATATTGGGGAACTTATAGAGCCCTAACAAACAACATTATCGTTGGTTTGACTGACGGCTTTACTAGACAACTTGAAATCAACGGCGTTGGTTACAAAGCGGCGATGAAAGGTAAAGTTTTAGAGCTAAGTCTAGGTTTTTCTCATGTTATAAATTATGAAGCTCCGCAAGGAATCGAAATTTCAGTTGAGAAAAATATCATCACAATCAAAGGCTCAGACAAACAACAAGTAGGTCAAGTAGCTGCTGAGGTTAGAGGTTTTAGACCGCCTGAACCATACAAAGGTAAAGGTGTTAAATATGTCGAAGAACGCATTATCCGCAAAGCCGGTAAAACATCTAAGAAATAAGGGTTAAGACAATGACAGCAAATGTATTAAAAAGAAAACTTTCTTTAAGAATCAAAAGAAAAAGAAGAATTAGAGCAAACATTTCAGGTTGCCCTGCTTGCCCAAGAATTTCTATTTTCAAATCAAACAGAACAATCTATGTTCAAGCGATTGATGATGTTAATGGTAGCACAATCTGTGCAAGTAGCGGAAAATCTTTAAATTTGAAGGCAAATAAAGCAGGTGCGACTGAACTTGCGAAAGATTTTGCGGCAAAATTAAAAGATAAAAAAATCGAACAAGGTGTTTTTGACAGAAACGGCTATTTGTATCACGGCGTAATCGCAGCTTTTGCTGATGCGCTAAGAGAAAACGGAATTAAACTATAACCCAAAGGAAATGATGATGGAAAAATATAACAGAGAAGAATTCGAAGAAGTAATCGTCAATATCGGCAGGGTTACAAAAGTCGTAAAGGGCGGTAGAAGATTTAGATTTACAGCTCTTGTTGTTGTCGGAAATAGAAACGGACTAGTAGGATACGGATTTGGTAAATCAAAAGAAGTTCCTGATGCTATCAAAAAAGCCGTAGATGATGCTTTTAAAAACATTATTGATGTTAAGTTAAAAGGTTCAACTATATCTCACGATATAGAGGTTAAATACAATGCAAGTAGAATTTTACTAAAACCGGCTAGCGAAGGTACCGGCGTTATCGCAGGTGGTTCTGTTCGCCCTGTTTTAGAACTTGCAGGTATCAAAGATATTTTGACAAAATCACTTGGATCAAACAACTCATCAAATGTTGTAAGAGCTACAATGAAAGCTCTTAGTATGCTAAAAAATTAAAGGATAGATGATGGGACTTGAAAATTTACAAAAAGCCGCAGGTTCAACTAAAAAAACAAAAAGAATCGGTCGCGGTCAAGGAAGCGGTTGGGGCAAAACTGCTACAAAAGGTGGTAAAGGTCAAACTGCAAGAAAAGGTTATAACGAAAAAAGAGGTTTTGAAGGCGGACAACAACCGCTTCAAAGAAGACTACCAAAAGTAGGTTTTGCTTCTAAATTTGAAAAACCTTATGTTATAAATGTTGAGAAAATTTCAGCCGTTAAAGAGTTAAGCGAGATTACATTTGAGACTATCGCAAGTGTGCATAAATTCTCTAACAGCGTGAAAAAAATCAAACTAATAGGTGCAAGCGCAAAAGATCTTGCTTCAAAAATCAAAGATGAGAAAATAGTTACAAGCGGACAAAAATAATGAAAAATCCATTACTCAACAAGATACTCATTACATTGGGTTTTTTGCTTGCTTTTAGGCTACTGGCTTATGTTCCGGTGCCCGGAGTAGATGTTGAGGTCGTAAAGGAATTTTTTAAAAATAATAGCGATAATGCACTAGGCATGTTTAATATGTTCAGCGGTAAGGCCGCTGAACGACTGAGCGTTATTTCGCTCGGTATTATGCCTTACATTACCGCTTCTATTATTATGGAGCTTCTTGCGGCTACATTTCCGAATTTAGGCAAGTTAAAAAAAGAGCGAGACGGAATGCAAAAATATATGCAAATAATCCGTTATGCAACAATCGCAATCACAATAGTTCAATCAATTGGTGTTAGTATCGGTTTGCAAAGTCTAACAGGAAATAACGGCGCACCTGCCATTATGACTGAGAATTCAAACGAATTTATATTTATTTCGTGTGTTTCGATGTTAGCAGGAACTATGCTGCTTATGTGGATTGGCGAACAAATCACTCAAAGAGGTATCGGAAACGGAACAAGTTTAATCATTTTTGCAGGTATTGTTAGTGCTATTCCTGCTGCTATTGGCGGAACCGTAAATTTGGTAAATACAGGCGAAATGAATTTCTTGGTTTTATTCTTAATTTTATTAATCGTTCTAGCAACCGTCGGCATTATTATCTATGTCGAGCTTGGCGAGAGAAGAATTCCTATTTCGTATTCTAGAAAAGTGATTATGCAAAATCAAAATAAAAGAATAATGAACTATATCCCTATCAAGTTAAATTTAAGCGGTGTTATTCCGCCGATTTTCGCGAGTGCGGTTTTGATGTTTCCTAGCACGATTTTACAAGCTAGCACAAATCCGTATATCCAAAAAATCAACGACTTTTTAAGTCCGAGCGGATATTTTTTCAACTTTTTAACTTTTGTTTTGGTTGTATTTTTTGCATATTTTTACGCTTCGATTGCGTTTAACTCAAAAGATATTAGCGAAAATCTCAAAAAACAAGGCGGTTTTGTTCCTGGAATTCGCCCGGGAGAAGGAACGGCGACATATCTAAATGATATTGCAAGTCGTTTGACATTTTGGGGTTCTATTTATTTGGGTTTAGTAACCGTTATACCATGGCTATTAGTTAAATTTATGGGCGTTCCGTTTTATTTCGGCGGAACAAGCGTTTTGATTGTTGTATCTGTTGCGCTTGATACCATGAGAAGAATCGAAGCTCAAATTTACATGAATAAATATCAAACTTTAAGCGCGGTAGGCTTATAAAATGGCAATCACGCTAAAAAACGCAAAAGACATTGAGGGCTTACGGGCGGCGAATAAAATCGTCGCTGCCGCCCTTGATTACGCAGAAGAGTTTTTAAAACCGGGTATGACGCTTTTAGAAGTCGATAAAAAAATCGACGAATTTATCACTAGCAAGGGCGCATATCCTGCGTTTAAAGGACTTTACGGCTTTCCAAATGCTGCTTGTTTATCACTAAATGAAGTTATAATTCACGGAATTCCTGATAATACCACTTTAAAAGAAGGCGATATTTTAGGCGTTGATGTCGGAAGCAAACTAAACGGCTATTACGGCGATAGCGCACGAACCTTTCCTATCGGTAAAATTTCAAAAGAAGATGAAGATTTGATTGCGTGTAGTAAGGACGCTCTTTATCATGCGATTGATTTTATAAAGGTCGGTATGCACTTTAAAGAAGTTTGCTTCGAGCTTGAAAAATTTATAAAATCACGCGGTTTTGTGCCGCTAATTGGCTTTTGTGGTCATGGTATCGGAAAAAAACCGCACGAAGAGCCTGAAATTCCAAACTACTTAGAAGGTAATAACCCAAAAGCAGGTCCAAAAATCAAGAATGGTATGGTTTTTTGCATTGAGCCGATGATTTGCCAAAAAGACGGCACGGCAGTAATCGCAAAAGACAAATGGACAACAACGGCAAAAGACGGGCTTAGAACTAGCCATTATGAGCATTGTTTGGCGGTTGTGAATAATAAAGTCGAAATTTTAAGCAAAAGCTTGAAAGATTAAAAAAGGAGAGAATTTAATGGCAAAAGATGATGTCATTGAGATTGACGGAAATGTAATCGAGGCGTTGCCAAATGCGACATTTAAGGTCGAGCTTGATAATAAGCATGTGATTTTATGCCATATCGCGGGCAAAATGCGTATGCACTATATTAAAATTATGCCGGGCGATCGTGTCAAAGTCGAGCTTACGCCATATAGCCTAGATAAAGGTAGAATTACTTATCGCTATAAATAAATTTATCATTAAATTCAGCCTAGCTTTTTCGAGTGTTTGCAAATTTCTCCTTCGATAGGCAACAGCCTTATCTCAGTCGAAATTTGCTTCACAGCTCAAAAAATCGTCGGCATACGCAGTTTAAATTTAGCATTGAATTATTTTTCTAAATTTAGCAAGATTGTTGCATTAAATTTAATCAAATTAACTCTATATAATGTGGAATTATATCTTCATAAATGCCGTTTTTATTTAAAAAACCACCCTTAATCACGCCAAGTTTGGTAAATCCTAATTTTTCATAAAGTCTTAGTGCTACTTCGTTGTTTGCGACAACGGCGTTAAACTGCATAATGCGAAAACCAAGCTCTTTCGCCCTTAAAAGGCTATGGCGAACCAGAATCTCGCCCACGCCCTTACCCCGTGCATTTTTAGCCACAGCGTAACTTGCGTTTGCGATATGAGCGCACCTGCCGACATTATTTGGGTGCAAGATATAAAGTCCCAAAATTTCACCCTTTTTATCTGAATTTGCACCAGTTTCAACCGCAACTCCAACAAAACTTTGAGAAGAGAAAAACTTAAATCCACTAATTTCATCTAAAAGCTCAGTTTGCGGAAAGGCAACGCCATTTTCGACCACTTCGTTCCAAATTTGGATTATAAATTTAATGTCATCTTGTCTAAATTCACGCACTTTTATACTCATTTATTACCTTGTAAAATTTTGTTAATATTGATAAATTGTGAATTTTACAGAATTTAGGTTTAATTTGGTTTTAAAATTTTTTCTCGTAGGATAATCACAGCAAAAAAATATTATAATGCAAATTTAATTAAAATTTAGCAGGAGTAAAAGTGGGCATTAGCTACGAAAAATTTGAAGTTTCGGACACGAGTAGAGTTAAAAATAAAGAGTATTTAAAAAAAGTCATTTCAGCCACAAAGGCTGCCAAGCTAATTCCGCACGGAGCGTTGATTGGTTTTGGAGGCTTTGTGGGTGCCGGTGCCCCAATTGTAGTACCTATGGCATTAGCCCAAAGAGCAGAAAAACTTCACGCACAAGGCAAAGAATTTCAAATCAAAGCACTAACAGGAGCTTCAACTGATCCAAATTTAGACGGCGTTTTAGCAAGAGCTGGTGCCGTTAGTTTTAGAGCGCCTTTTAATACAGATAAAGATATGCGAATATCAGTAAATTCAAATAAAACTAAATATATGGATATTCATCTTTCAAGTCTAGCTCAGTATGCCGAATCTGGATTTTTTGGAGAAATGGATTTTGCTATTGTTGAGATTTCAGGTATCACAGAAGATGGGAAATTGGTGCCATCGACTTCGGTGGGTAATGCGCAAAATTGGCTAAATATTGCCAAAAAAGTTATTTTAGAAGTAAATATTTCTCAGCCATTGGAATTAGAAAAACTGCATGATGTCGCTGTTTTGGCTCGTTCGCCGTATCAAAAAGAAATACCTATCAATGAAGTAGGAGATCGCATAGGAACACCATATTTAACAGTCGATCCAGATAAAGTCGTAGCCGTAGTAGTAGCAAACACACCAGATCGTGTTAATAAATTTACTCCACTTGATGAAATTTCAATCGCAATCGGAGATAATGTCGTTAAATTTTTTGAACAAGAAGTAAAAGCCGGAAGGTTGCCAAAAGATACTCTCTTGCCTTTACAATCAGGTGTAGGAAATATTCCAAACGCCGTTTTAGCCGCATTAAAAAAAGCATCTTATAAAGAGTTAAATTTTTATACCGAAGTTATCCAAGATGGACTTTTAGAGCTTATAAAAGAAGGTATCGCAGGTACCGTCAGCTCAGCTTCATTATATCTTAGTTTTGAAGCTACGCAAGACTTCCGCGAAAACATCAACTTCTACTCCAAACACATAGTCCTTCGCCCACAAGAACTTTCAAACAACCCGGAAGTCATAAGAAGACTTGGCGTAATAGCAATGAACGGAATGCTAGAAGCCGACATTTACGGAAATGTAAATTCGACAAATGTTATGGGAACACAGATGATGAACGGCATAGGCGGAAGCGGTGATTTTGCAAGAAATGGTTATATTTCTATATTCCTTACGCCATCAACTGCAAAAGGTGGAGCAATAAGCTCAATCGTTCCTTTTGTAAGCCATGTCGATCACACAGAACACGATACAATGGTAATAGTTAGCGAATATGGTTATGCAGATTTGCGTGGTAAAAGCCCAAGAGAAAGAGCCGCTGAGATGATAAAAATAGCTCACCCTGATTACAGAGAAGCTTTGCAAGATTATTTTGATAGAGCTTGTGCTAATGAAAAAGCAGGCCATACGCCACATATTTTAGACGAAGCACTATCTTGGCATGATAGATTTAATAAAACAGGAACGATGAAAAAGGCGTAGGCTTTTTAAGTTGAAACTAGCCTAGCTCTTAATTCCCCAAGCCTGACGGATTTACGCACAAATTTAGGCAATTTCATCGCTCATTACCGCCACAGGTAACTTCGCTCGAAACTGCCTAAATTTGTGCGTAACTACGCCTATCTTGTCTTGAATATTTTTAGCTAATTAAATAAATTTAAAAATCTTATTTCAAGCGTTGCAATGCATTTATTGAATTCCGCACTTTTGGCGATTACAAAATTTAAAATCCCAAATTTTCATCTATCAAAACGACTTCGTATTCGCAGCCGTTTGGCGGATAATAAAACACGCTAAAACCACGACAAATTCGCTCTTTGCTATTGCAGTCATAACATTTATCGCCGTTTAATACGCACGGAGTTTTCACGCCAAATCTATTTGCATTTTTGACCGCAGCCACATTTCTAGCCCTGCTCATTGCACTATCAAAATCAGGTGCGATTTTGTTTTTGCCGACGACAAAATAAACCTTTTTGTGCCCGTAGCAAAGTGCGCCTATGCGATTTCCTGTGCCGTCGATATTGATGATTTGGCCACTCTGCGAAATGCCATTTACCGATGAAATGTAAATATCGGTCGTAAGGGCAATTTTGCGTGTCTCATCGGCACTTAAATTTTTATCAAGCACCCAGTGCCAGTAAGTGTCGTTGTGTGAATTTAGAGCTTCATAAAGCCCCATTTCTTTGATACTCATCGAGCCACCAAAGCCCACGCTTACGCCATTTATTTGCAAATTTAAATACTGCGTCGCTTTTTCTTTGTTTTCAAAAACACTGACCTTGTAGCCTAAATTTTCTAAATTTTTAGTTATCTTTTCAAAATCCATTTTCGCAACCTTTTTAAAAAATTACTCTAACATTTTATGAAAAATATACTTTGTTTGCTATAAAACAAATTTATCGCCGTTACAAGTTGGCAAAAAATTTTAAAATCCCAGAATAGCCGATTTTCAAAGCCAACACAAGTAGTATCGCAAAATTTAACACCTTAAAAAATTTGGTGCTGATTTTGTGTCTTAGCCAAATTCCTACATACAAACCAGCAATTGAAAACAAAGTTAGCAAAAATATTAGGGCATATTCGCTTTGTTCTAGTAAGAAATATTGCTCTTTTAGCATATAAATTTGCACGATTTTTGCTAGTAAAAAACACAGATTACTCGCCTTTGCAACACGATTTTTATCATCGCTTTGGCTAAATAAAAACATAAGCAAAATCGGCGACATAGCATTGGTCGAACCACCGATAATTCCTGCTAAAAATCCAAATAAAATCATATTTTTATTGTTTGAATTTATTTTAATGCTTTTAGCCTTGCCAAAAATATTTAGTAATCCATTAATCGAATAATACAGCGTAACACACGCCATAAGCAGATACAAATAAGAAACACTTAGTATCAAAAGTAGCTTCACACCCAAAATCGTGCCAATAACGCTACTAATAGCTAGTAATTTATAGCTTTTAGTGTAATACAAAATTTCTTGCAAAATACCCTGTTTGCTATGACTGCAAAGCACCAGTGCGCTCATTAATAAGCTAGGCAAGGCAACTAGGGCGACAACCTTTGATAACGGCATAAAAAACGCAAGTGTTGTGGTAGCCAACATAGGAAACCCCATGCCAGAAATTCCATGCAACAACGAAGCGATGATGAAAACGGCAGATAAGATTATACTTTGCATAAAATTTTACTCTAAAATTCAAATTTGACAATTATCGCAGTGTAACTTCAACCTAAATTTAAAAACCAAATGCCGATGATTTGTGGTGTTTTCGAACAAAACAAGCGAAAAACTAGGCGTCTGTCTGTTTGAGCGAGTTTTGTGACGAATCACCACAAAGCTAGGCTGAATTTCCATTGCAAATTTTGAATTGCCTATGCCGACGATTTTGCACCGAATTTGCATAAGATAAGACTTGATTTGTCTATCGTTGCAAATTCGGTGTAAAAGCTAGGCTGATTTCAACTTAAAAAGCCTACGCCTTTTTCATCGTTCCTGTTTTATTAAATCTATCATGCCAAGATAGTGCTTCGTCTAAAATATGTGGCGTATGTCCTGCTTTTTCATTAGCACAAGCTCTATCGAAATAATCTTGCAAAGCTTCTCTGTAATCAGGGTGAGCGATTTTTATCATCTCAGCGGCTCTTTCTCTTGGGCTTTTACCACGCAAATCTGCATAACCATATTCGCTAACTATTACCATTGTATCGTGTTCTGTGTGATCGACATGGCTTACAAAAGGAACGATTGAGCTTATTGCTCCACCTTTTGCAGTTGATGGCGTAAGGAATATAGAAATATAACCATTTCTTGCAAAATCACCGCTTCCGCCTATGCCGTTCATCATCTGTGTTCCCATAACATTTGTCGAATTTACATTTCCGTAAATGTCGGCTTCTAGCATTCCGTTCATTGCTATTACGCCAAGTCTTCTTATGACTTCCGGGTTGTTTGAAAGTTCTTGTGGGCGAAGGACTATGTGTTTGGAGTAGAAGTTGATGTTTTCGCGGAAGTCATCAACTGCATCAGGGCTAAGAGAGAGCGAAGCAGAGCTTGCCATTTCGACAACGCCGTCTTTGATTAAGTCTAAAAGTCCGTCTTGGATAACTTCTGTGTAGCATGTAAGGCCTTTGTATCCTGCTCGTTTAAGTCCAGCCAAAACGGCATTTGCGACATTGCCAATGCCAGATTGAAGTGGCAAAAGCGTATCTTTTGGCAACCTTCCAGCTTTTACTTCATTTTCAAAAAATTTAACGACATTATCTCCGATTGCGATTGAAATTTCATCAAGTGGAGTAAATTTATTAACACGATCTGGTGTGTTTGCTACTACTACGGCTACGACTTTATCTGGATCGACTGTTAAATATGGTGTTCCTATGCGATCATCGACTTTTGTGATATTTAGTGGCTTTCTATGTGGCGGAAGTCCGAGAGTCGCCACATCGTGAATTCCTTCTAATGCGGTTGGTTGGTAGTTATTTACTTCTAAAATAACCTTTTTAGCGATATTTAGCCATGTTTGATTATTACCGATTGAAGTCGAAGGTATCAATTTCCCGTCTTCTGTAATGCCCGAAATCTCAACAATAGCAAAATCCATTTCTCCAAAAAATCCAGATTCAGCATACTGAGCCAATGATGAAAGATGAATATCCATATATTTAGTTTTATTTGAATTTACTGATATTCGCATATCTTTATCTGTATTAAAAGGTGCCCTAAAACTAACGGCACCAGCTCTTGCTAAAACGCCGTCTAAATTTGGATCAGTTGAAGCTCCTGTTAGTGCTTTGATTTGAAATTCTTTGCCATCGGCGTGAAGTTTTTCTGCTCTTTGGGCTAATGCCATAGGCACAGCTATCGGAGCACCAGCGCCCACAAAACCGCTAAAACCGACTAATGCGTCATTTTGGACAAATTCAGCAGCTTTATCTGCCGAAACTACTTTGTCTAAAAAAACTTTGCTTTTGATTCTACTTGTGTCTGAACTTTGCATACTTGCGTAATCACTCATTTTTTTCTCCTAAAATTTAAATTGATTTGGCGATTATAATATTTTTTTGCTGTGATTATCCATATTTTTAAAAAAATTGATTTTTTTTAAGTTAAATTTAAAATTTAACTTCGAATTTGCAGTAGAGCAAAACCGAATTCACACAAATTTATAAATTTTAAAGCAAACTTTGGGTAAAATCCTAGTTTTTGCAACTAACTGCGTGAAGAAGTGTTTTCAAAATCACCGCTATTTTGAAAACAGTTGGTTTGATACTTTCGCCTGAAATTCGTTAAACCTAAGTGCAAGTTGCACCTAAGCGGAATAATTTTTTTAGGAGTGTAGGATGAAAGTTCGTCCTTCTGTGAAGAAGATGTGCGACAAATGTAAAGTCGTTAAGCGTAAAGGTGTTGTTCACATTATTTGTGAAAATCCAAAACATAAACAAAGACAAGGATAAGTTATGGCTCGTATTGCAGGTGTTGATTTACCAAAGAAAAAAAGAATTGAATATGGCTTAACTTATATCTATGGTATAGGTCTTTTTACTTCAAGAAAAATTCTTGATGCTACTGGCATTTCTTATGACAAGAGAGTTGCTGATTTAACCGAAGAAGAAGCTGCGACAATCCGAAAAGAGATCCAAGAACACTATATGGTCGAAGGTGATCTTAGAAAAGAAGTTGCTATGAATATCAAAGCACTTATGGATTTAGGCGGCTATCGTGGTCTTAGACATAGAAAAGGTCTTCCTGTTCGTGGTCAAAAAACAAAAACAAATGCACGAACTAGAAAAGGCAAACGCAAAACTGTCGGCGCGGCAACTAAATAAGGATTGAGAAATGGCAAAAAGAAAAGTAGTTAAGAAAAAAACAGCAAGAAAAAGTATTGCAAAAGGTATAGTTTATATCTCTGCTACATTTAACAACACTATGGTTACTGTAACAGACGAAATGGGAAATGCTATTGCATGGAGTAGTGCAGGTGCGTTAAATTTCAAAGGAAGCAAAAAATCAACTCCTTATGCAGCGCAACAAGCTATCGAAGATGCACTTAATAAAGCAAAAGAACACGGCATTAAAGAAGTAGGCATCAAAGTTCAAGGTCCAGGAAGCGGTAGAGAAACTGCCGTTAAAAGCGTAGGCGGCGTAGAAGGCATTAAAGTTACATTTTTAAAAGACATCACGCCTTTGGCACATAACGGTTGCAGACCGCCAAAAAGACGCCGTGTATAATTAGGAATTTAGGAGAATATTATGGCTAGATATAGAGGACCAGTTGAAAAATTAGAAAGAAGACTAGGCGTTGATTTGTTTATGAAAGGCGAAAGAAGATTAGCTGGAAAAAGCGCTCTTCTAAAAAGACCTTATGCCCCAGGCCAACACGGACAACGCAGAGCAAAAGTAAGCGAATACGGCTCTCAACTTAGAGAAAAACAAAAAGCTAAATTTATGTATGGCGTAAGCGAAAAACAATTTAGAAGATTGTTTGCAGAAGCTGCCAGAAGAGACGGCAACACAGGAGCTATCCTTGTTCAACTTTTAGAACAAAGACTAGATAATGTTGTTTATAGAATGGGCTTTGCTACAACTAGAAGATTTGCAAGACAACTTGTAACTCACGGACATATTTTAGTTGATGGCAAAAGACTAGATATTCCGTCTTACAGCGTAAAAGCAGGTCAAAAAATCGAAGTTATCGAAAAAAGCAAAAACAATCCGCAAATTTCAAGAGCTATCGATTTGACAGCTCAAACAGGTATTGTTGCTTGGGTTGATGTAGAAAAAGATAAAAGATACGGAATTTTTTCAAGAGTTCCTGAAAGAGAAGAAGTTGTTATTCCTGTTGAGGAAAGATTTATAGTCGAGCTTTATTCAAAATAGTAGGAGCAAATTATGAGAAAAATTACAACATCAGCTCATATGCCAACCGAAATCGAAGTTGTTAATGTTAGCGAAAATGTTGCTAAGGTTATAGCTTATCCTTTTGAAACAGGATACGGCGTTACTCTTGCTCACCCTTTGAGAAGATTACTTTTTACAAGCACCGTCGGATTTGCTCCGACTGCCGTTAAAATCGAAGGCGTAAGCCACGAATTTGACAGCATGAGAGGTATGCTTGAAGATGTTGCTGCTTTTATCATAAATTTAAAAGCATTAAGATTTAAAATCAAAGGAGATTCAAAAAGAGAAGTTGTTGAATATAGCTTTAAAGGTCCAAAAGAAATTTACGGAAAAGATTTAACTAACGACATCGTTGAAATTGTAAATCCTGACAGTTACTTAGCGACCATAAACGAAGATGCCGAACTTAAATTTTCACTTGTTGTAGAAAAAGGCATAGGATATGTCCCTAGCGAAGAGATTAGAGATTATATCGATAGCGATTATATCGCACTTGATGCGTTTTTTACACCTGTAACAAAAGCGGTTTATGATATTGAAAATGTTTTTGTTGAAGACAATCCTGATTTTGAAAAAATCGTATTTACGATCACAACTGACGGACAAGTAAGCGCAATCGACGCATTTAAAAATGCGCTAGAAGCTATGTATCAACAAATGTCGGTTTTCAAAGGTATCGTTGATATTGATATTTCAAACACTTTGGGAAAACAAATTCCAAGCAACGAACACGCTAAACTTTTTGAAAGCGTAGAAAACCTAAATTTAAGCGCAAGAAGCTTTAACTGCCTTGATAAAGCTGAAATCAGATTTATCGGCGAACTTGCCATTATGGAAGAAAATGAGCTAAAAGAGCTTAAAAATTTAGGCAAAAAATCTCTTGAAGAGATCAAGGCTGTTATGCAAGAAATCGGTTATCCTGTCGGAAATCCTGATTTAAAGGACAAAAAAGAACAGCTAAGAGCAAAACTTGAAGAGTTAAAATCACAAAAGAGCGAAGGATAATAAATGAGACACAATCACGGATATAGAAAGCTAGGTCGCACTTCGTCTCACAGAGCCGCATTGCTTAAAAATTTGACAATCGCAATCATCAATAGCGGTAAGATTGAGACGACTTTGCCAAAAGCAAAAGAGTTAAGAAGCTATGTAGAAAAACTAATCACAAGAGCAAGAATTGGCGATAGCGAAGCTCATAGATTTGTTTTTGCTGCATTGCAAGATAAAGCAGCTACAAACAAACTAGTTACCGAAGTTGCACCAAAATATGCAGGTCGCAACGGTGGCTATACAAGAATCATTAAAACTAGAATTCGCAAAGGCGATGCAGCCGAAATGGCTTTCATCGAACTAATCGGCGAATAATCCAAATTTTAGGGGCGAATTTGCCCCTATTTTTTTAATCCACAAATTCAAAGTAAGGTGGGCATCCTTACCCACCTTACGAAATTTTATAAAATTTTGTTTTTGCAAAATTCAATTACAGTCATTCCAATAAAAAATGAAAGACTAAAAGTTGAAATTGCAAAAATCGCAATTGCTATTAAATTTATCATTTTTTCTCCTTTCGTAAAATTTTTCACATTCTATAACTATTTTTTGAAAATTATTGAAAAAAAATAAAAAATCAACATTTTAAGTGATTGATTTTTATTTTTTACTATTTAAATAATCGATTGAAAGGCTAAAAAATAAAATCAAATAATAGTTATTGTAACGAGCAATTATATTTAAATTTTTTACTTATCAAAAAGCTAAATTTGGTTTTTAAATCGCTAAAAAATATTTATTTTGTGTTATGCTTGTTATCAAATTTAATAAGTCTTATTTTAGTGCTTTTATAGTATAATTCGCACAAAAAAATAAAGGAAAATTTAGTGATACCATTTAGCGATGAAGAACTTTTAAAACCGGTTCAAAATAGCCTAAACGCAATCCGTCCAATGCTACAAAATGACGGCGGCGATATAGAGCTTTTAAAAATCAAAAACGGCGTTGTTTATGTGCAGCTAACAGGGCATTGCCACGGCTGTGCGGCTGCCGGTCAGACCCTTAAATACGGCGTCGAACGCCAACTTCGCATAGACATTCACCCAGAACTAAGCGTCGTAAATATCCCAATGGGCGAGAGCGTAGATGGATTATAAAGAATTAGGCATAAAGGCATTTTCGCGTTATAGATTTAAAGACGCAAAGCTTTATTTTAGCCTTGCTTATGAGCAAGAACCAAGTGATGAGCTTTTGTTTTTGATAGAACTTGCCGAGTTAGCGCTTATCGATAGAAGCGAAGTTATGCCGATTTTCGAATTTTATCAAATCAAATCCAAAAAAAATATGGACGAATTTTTTGACATTTTAAATTCGCTTTATAAAAATATTTACGAAGAAGAACCGCAAATTCCTGAAAATCTCAAAGATGATGTAAAAAATTCGATTTCGTATAAAGAATTTAGAGAAATACTGGGTAAAACGGGCGATTTCAAGCAGGTTTTAGAAGGTGTAATGTTTTCATCGAGCATAACCATAGAGAGCAAAGACGAAATGCTAAATTTCTTAGAAAATTTGGTCGAAAACGATTTTATTGATATGAGTTTGCGATATATCGAAGATTTTTCTTGGGTATTTACGGACGATTTGAAATTTAATAAACTTATAGAAAAGATAAAAAACAATGAAAATTCAAATTCAAAATAGCTTTATCACGGACAATTCTAACGAGTGCGAAAATGGTTGCTTTTTTTTGCAAACTTCGGCAAATTCGGCTTTTGTGAATTCGGCGAGCCAAAACGGCGCAAAGATAATTAGCATAGAAAAAGCCAAAGAAATGCTTGGAATCGATGAAAATATCAAAATAGTGGGCATTACAGGCACTAACGGCAAAACGACCACAGCAGCAGCCATTTATTCTACGCTTTTGGATTTGGGCTATAAATGCGCCTTAACGGGGACGCGCGGTGCATTTATAAATGATAAACGCATTGACGAAAAAGGGCTAACCACAAGCTCGGTTATCAAAACGCTTAGTTATTTATATGAAGCCACAAAGCAAAAATGCGAATTTTTGGTAATGGAAGTTAGCTCTCATGCTATCGCGCAAAATCGCATAGAAGGGCTTAAATTTGCTCTTAAAATTTTTACAAATTTAACACAAGATCACCTTGATTATCACAAAACTTTTGAAGAATACGCAAGAGTTAAAAGCAGTTTTTTTGCCGATGAGAGCGTAAAACTTATAAATAAAGATGACAAATTTATAAATTTCAATCTTAAAAACGCTTTTACCTATGGGATAAAAAATCCAGCCACTTTTAGCGTTCTTGCTTACAGCGTTAAAGATAGCATAAACGCTGTTTTAAAAACGCCGTATGGCGAGTGTGAGATAGAAAGCGATTTGGTTGGCGAATTTAATCTTTACAATATCATTTCTGCTTTTTGTGCCGTTAAAATTCTAACAAATTTAGAAAACGAAAAAATCGCAAACGCACTGGCAAATTTCGCAGGTGTCGAAGGTCGCGTTGAAATCGTCAGCAAAAATCCGCTTGTAATCGTTGATTTTGCTCATACGCCTGATGGCATAGAAAAAGTGCTAAATGCGCTAAAAGATAACGAGCTAATTGTTGTTTTTGGTGCAGGTGGCGATCGCGATAGAACAAAACGCCCGTTAATGGGGAAAATCGCCGAAAAATTTGCTAAAATTTGCATTATAACAAGTGATAATCCAAGAAGCGAAAATCCTGATGAAATCATAGAAGAAATTTACGCAGGAATGAGTAAATTTGATAAAATTCTAAAAATCGCAGACAGAAAAGAAGCGATAAAAAAGGCTTTAAGTTTGGCTACAAACGGCGAAGTTGTGGCGATTTTAGGCAAGGGCGATGAAAGCACCCAAGAGATAAAAGGGGTAAAATACCCATTTAGCGACAAAGAGTGCGTTAGGGAAATTTTAAAGGAGATAAAATGACGATAACAATGATGCAAAGCAAAATTCACAGAGCGACCATAACCGATGCGAATTTAAACTATGTCGGCTCGATTACAATCGATAAAAATCTAATGAAAGCTGCAAATTTGCTTGAATTTCAAAAAGTCGATGTGCTTGATATTAACAACGGCGAGAGATTTAGCACATATATCATAAAAGGCGAGAAAAAGGGCGAAATTTGCCTAAACGGCGCAGCCGCAAGGAAAGTTTGCGTTGGAGATCTTGTCATAATCGTAAGTTATGCCGATATGGACGCAAATGAAGCTAAAACGCACAAGCCGACAATCGTGCATGTAAATGAAAAAAATGAAATTGTGGAGTAAATGATGTTTGAAGGGTTTGATTTTTCAAAAATGGGCGAAATGGTCGAAGAAATGCAAAAAAAGGCAAAAGAAATCGAAGAAGCCAATGCAAATAAAGAATACTCGGTCAAATCAGGCGGCGGTTTAGTCGCTATCAAAATCAACGGCAACGGCGAAGTAATGGATTTAAATATCGACGATAGCTTGTTTGAAGACAAAGAGAGTTTGCAAATTTTGCTCATTTCTGCGATGAACGACGCCGTTAAACTCATAGAAAATGAGAAAAAACAAACAGCAGCACAAATGCTAGGGCTTGGGAATTTAGGGAATTTTGGTTTGTAAATTTAAGGTGCAAAAATGAATATTTTAGAGTGTTTCAAGGATTATTTAAAGCAGAATTTAACAAAATGCAAAAGCTATCACCCGTATTTTGAAGAGGCGTTAAATTATATGCTTTTAGCAGGTGGCAAACATTTTCGCGCTCAGCTTCTCTTAGGCGTAGTTAATGCCGTCGATAAGAGCAAATTTAACGATGCAATGGCAGTTGCGATGGCATTAGAGATGATTCACTCATATTCGCTAATACATGATGATTTGCCAAGCATGGATAATGCTGATTTTCGTCGCGGAATTCCTACGATTCATAAAAAATATGACGAAGTTACGGCTATTTTGGTCGGGGACGCGCTAAATTCGGACGCTTTTTTGCGCATAGCAAATGCGAATTTAAGCGATGAAATCAAAGTAAAATGTGTGCGAATTCTAGCCCACAACGCAGGTTCGGCAGGTATGGTGCTGGGCCAAGCGCTTGATTGCTTTTTTGAAAAAACTACGCTCGAACTTGATAAATTAGAATTCTTGCATTTACGAAAAACAGGCGCACTAATCGCAGCTAGTTTGGAGCTTGGTGCGATTATCGCAGGACTTAGTGATGAAAAAGCCAAAGAGCTATATAAAATCGGGCTAAAAATAGGACTAGCTTTTCAAATTCAAGATGATTTAATCGATGCAACCGCAACCAGCGAAGAAGCAGGAAAGCCTGTAAATCACGACGAATTTAAAAATTCATTTGTAAATTTAATCGGCATTGAACGCTCAAAAGCCTACAAAGAAAAAATCATCGCCCAAATAAGCGAAAATTTGCAAAATTATGATGAAAATTTAGTGAATTTAATATCAAATTTAATAGAAAAATATTTAAAAGGATAAATATGCGAAGCAAAATTTCAAACACCATTAAGTTTTTAAGTGCCGATATGATTCAAAAGGCAAACTCAGGGCATCCGGGCACCCCAATGGGGCTAAGCGATGTGATGAGTGTCTTAATGAGTAAAATCAAGCACAATCCAAAAAATCCAAAGTGGCTAAACCGCGATAGAATCGTATTTTCAGGTGGTCATGCAAGTGCTTTGGTGTATAGCTATTTGTATTTAAGTGGATACGACCTTGATTTGGACGATTTAAAGAATTTTAGACAACTCCACTCAAAAACGCCCGGACACCCTGAAATTACCACCGACGGCGTTGAAATCGCAACAGGACCACTTGGTCAAGGCGTAGCAAATGCCGTTGGCTTTGCTATGGCGGCAAAATACGCTGCAAATTTGCTAAATGAAGAAAATAACGAAATAATCGATCATAAAATTTACTGCCTTTGCGGGGACGGCGATTTAGAAGAGGGCATTAGCTACGAAGCCTGTGCGTTAGCCGGTCGCCATAACTTAGACAATTTAGTCATAATTTATGATAGCAACAAAATCACAATCGACGGAAGCACAGACATCGCGTGGGACGAAGATGTTAAGGTGCGTTTTGAAGCGCAAGGTTTTGAAGTGGCGCGCATTGACGGACATAATTTTGATCAAATCGAATTCGTGCTAGATGAAACTAAAAATAAAGAAAAACCATACTTAATCATCGCAAATACGACTATCGGCAAAGGTGCGTTAGAGCTTGAAGGAAGCCATAAAACGCATGGTGCGCCGCTTGGCGAAGATTTGATAAAAAGAGCAAAGGCTGAGCTTAAATTTGACCCTGATAAAACATTTGTGGTTGATGAAGATGTGCTTTTTGAGACACGAAGTGCCGTTGAAAAGGGCGATTTAGAAGAAAAACTTTGGAACGAAAAGGTTGCAAAACTAAGCGATGAAAAGAAAAATTTACTAAATTCGCTTTTAAATCCTGATTTTAGCAAGGTAGCTTTCCCTGATTTTAGCGGTCAAAAGGTCGCCACAAGGGACAGCAACGGCAAAATTTTAAATGCAATCGCTGCGTCTGTGCCAAGTTTCCTAGGCGGAAGTGCCGATTTGGCTGCTTCAAATAAAACTGAGCTTAAAGATATGGGCGATTTTCCAAACGGAAAAAATTTGCACTTTGGAATTCGCGAACACGCAATGGCGGCGATAAATAACGCGATTGCTAGATATGGGCTTTTTGTGCCGTTTTCGGCGACATTTTTCATTTTTAGTGATTATCTAAAATGTGGAGCAAGGCTTGCTGCACTTATGAATTTACGCCATTATTTTATTTTTACACACGATAGTATCGGCGTTGGCGAAGACGGGCCAACACATGAACCTATCGAACAACTAGCAACTTTTAGGTCAATGCCGAATTTCTACACATTTCGCCCAGCGGATGGAAATGAAAATGTGGAGTGCTGGAAGGAAGCCCTAAATTTGGGAAGTCCTTGCGCGTTTGTTTGCTCTCGCCAAGGCTTAGAGTGCTTGCCGAAAGCAGTTTTTGGAAGCGTTAAAGGCGGCGCTTATCTCGTAAAAGAAAGAGAAAACGCTAAAATCACGCTTGTTGCAAGCGGTAGCGAAGTCTCGCTTTGTTTGAAGGCTGCCGATATTTTACAAAGCGAAGATATAGAAGCAAATGTCGTTAGCGCACCTTGTTTTGAGCTTTTGTGTAAGCAAGAAAAGAGCTATTTAGATAGAGTTTTTAACAAAAATACAAAAGTCTTAGCCGTCGAAGCAGCTAGTGGCTTGGAATGGTATAAATTTGCCGATGAAGTGCTTGGCATGAAGAGTTTTGGCGAGAGCGGAAACGCAAACGAGCTGTTTAAGCTCTTTGGTTTTAGCGATGTCAATGTCGCTAAAATAGCAAAAGAGCTTTTAAATTCATAAAAAATTTGGCGTAAATTTGCAAATTTAGCGAATTTACGCTTTTTAAATTTGCTAAATTTATTAAATTTTCACTAAATTTGGCAAATTTCAGATTAAATTTTATCAAATTTGATATTTTTTATTTCATAGACAGGTGTCCGAGTGGTTTAAGGAGCACGCCTGGAACGCGTGTAAAGTGAAAGCTTTCGAGGGTTCAAATCCCTTCCTGTCTGCCATATTTTTATCTTTTAATCACATCAAATTCGATGAAATATCCGGTTGGTTCTTTATTGTCATAGATTTCAGCACGATAACGCATAACGCTAGTGGTGCAAAAACTTAGCATAAAATTTGCCCTAAATTCGCCATTTTCGTCTTTTTGTAAAGGCGAAGCGATGTCGCCCATATACATATTTACGCCTTTAAAGACGATTTCAGGATTTTTGAAATTTGCGTTTAAATTTGAAATTTTTAAAATGTGTTTTTCCATTGCCAAAATCGGTTTTGGCGAGATTTCAAATTTAACTTTTGTGGCGTTAAATTCTTTTTCGCAAATTTGCGAATTTAAATCGCAAGGAAGCGGGGATAATTTTTCACTGCTACCAAATGCAGATCCGCCGTCATCACAACCAAAAAATAACGCACAAATTAGACAAAAAATGCAAATTTTCAATCTCATACCAACTCCAAATTTTTTTGGCGATTATAGCGAAAAAAATAAATTTATTTTTTAATTTTAATACAACTAATTAATTTAAATTTGCTAAAATAATAGAAATTTTTTCTGAAAGGATAAAAAATGGCTCACTTTTTAATCAAACCAGCCAAAGACGGCTGCAAGTTCGATTTTATCAGCACAAACGGACATACTGTTTGCACTTCTGAAGTCTATAAAAGTTTAGACGGCTGCAAAAACGGCATCGAAAGTGTAAAGAAAAATGCCGCTTTGAACAAAGTCGAAGACTTAACCGAAAAAGGCGAAGCCTTAACGCACCCTAAATTCCAAATTTACGAGGATAAAGCCGGTAAATTTAGATTTAGATTAACTGCGCGAAATGGTCAAATCATCGCTGTTAGCGAAGATTTCAAACAAAAAAGCGACTGCAAAAAAGTTGTAGAAATGATTGCAAAAGAAGTCGTAAAAGCGACTGTAAAAAAGGAGAAATAAATGGAAATAAATGATTTGTTAAAATTGGTTTCAGCTTTGCAACAAAGCCAAAAAAATGTCGATAAATTCGAAAAACAACCTGAAAATTTCGTTCAAAAATTTTTGGGTTCAAATATGAATCCTGATACGCTAAATGCGATTATAGCAGGAATCGGTGCAAATTTTTTAGGTCAAAAACAAGCAAACGCAGTCGATAAAGCTTCCGGCATTGATTTTAATTCACTTATAGCAAGACTTGCGGTTGCTAAATTTGATACTAACGGCGACGGAAAGCTAGATTTGGCTGATTTACCGGGACTTGCTAGTAACTTTTTGGGCGGAAATAAACAAAACGCTCAACAACAAAACTCAGGCGGATTAGATCTTGGAATGCTTGGCGCACTTCTAAAAGGTCTAAAATAACAAAATTTGTGCGGAATTTTTTCCGCACAAGCTCTAAATTATAAAAATTCTTATCTCGTTATATTTTATTTAATAAAAATTGATTGCAAATTTAAAAAAAGATATTATTATTCCGTTGTCCGACAAGATAAAAACCTCCTTTTTGTATTGACCCGAGCTCTTCCAACGGCTCGGGTTTTTTTATTTTTACCCTTAATTTTATTAAATTTGCTATAATCGTCTTTTTAAAACAAGGAAAAATTATGCTAACACATTTAGATGAAAATAATATGCCAAAAATGGTTGATGTGGGCGAAAAAGCCGAAACTAAGCGAGTCGCAACAGCTAGCGGGGTTATAAAAATGAGCCGCGAGGCATTTGAAGCGGTGCGAAATAATACCGCAAAAAAAGGTCCTGTTTTGCAAACGGCGGTGGTTGCAGCCATAATGGGAGCAAAAAAAACAAGCGAATTAATCCCGATGACGCACCCGCTTTTTATAAATTCGGTTAAAACAGACATTGAAGAGTTAAGCGAAATTTGTGCGTTTAGACTTTTTGTAACGGTTAAAATTTTTGGCAAAACAGGTGTTGAAATGGAAGCGCTAACAGGCGTTAGCGTGGGACTTTTAACGATTTACGATATGGTAAAAGCAATCGATAAATCAATGGAAATTTCTGAAATTAGACTAGAAAGCAAGAGCGGAGGCAAAAGTGGCGAGTATTTGCGATGTTAATGGTAAAAAACCAAAGATAGAGTATCCAAATTTTTGGCAATACAAAGTGATTTTAGAGACTATCAGGCACGAAAGAGCGCATATCGAAGAGCTTTTAAAGGGCGAAGAGTATAAAATTTCGTTTTCAAATTTTTCAAACGGCGGAAAATTTAGTAGTTTTAATGTCGCTGTGTTGGTTGATAGTGATGAAAAAAGAGTTGAGATTTTTGATAAATTAAGAGCAAATTTCAAATTTGTATTATAGGGGAGTGTGATGAGTAAATTTTTTGATAACCTAAAAGAAAAATTAGGTTCCGCTGAGCTTAGTCAAAGCATTGAAAATTTGGCGTTTGATGAGAGTTTAAGGGCATTTCGTGGGCTTGATAGAGAAGCGAAAAATAAAAAAGCAAGTTCGCTTTTTAGTAAATTTTGCGCAGATTTAAAAAAGCTTGAAATTTTGGACGAAAAAAGCGTAAAAGCTGTTCTTTTGGGGCTTAAAAAGGCGATTTGTGATGAAGAAGAGCAGTATTTATTTAAGCTGATTTACGAAGCCGACAAACTAAAAAAACAAATTTTTGCTCAACGAGCCGAGATGAAAAACGCCGTTTCGAGCGGCTTTGAAGCGATAGAAAATTCGGTTAAAGACGGCAAATTTGACAAAAAAGATGAAATTTTAGGTATCTTAAACGATGTTTTGATAAACGAACTTGATATGAAAGGCATTTTAAAAGAAAGCTCTGAACTTGCCTTTATTTCGGTTATCGAAAATGGTTTGGATATAAAAGAAACTGCGCACGAAGTGGCGAAAAATATCGTTTTTATGTCGATAAATGATGGCGAATTTAAAAAATCTCGCATTTTGCAGATTGCTAAAATCGTTGTTTCAAGGGCGATTTTAGTAGCAAATGAGAGTAAAATTTACGCTAGTGAGCTAATTTGCGGTGCCGTTAGTGGAGCAAACGACGGAATTTTAAAATCAATCGAAAAATTTAAAGACAATCTAAACTTTGCGCCCGATGAGGTGGTGGCGAATTTAGAAGATACAAGAAGTGAAATTCCGCACATTCAGAACGAATTTAGCGCACTTTTAAAAGAGTTTCATGCCAAAGCAGACGAACCTGCAAAAAGTGCGTTGCAAAAGGTTTTAGATGACGAATTTAGCGGATATGCGGGTAAATTTAAGAAAATTTCAACCGAGCTTTCAGATCAAATAAATGCAAAAATCGAAGAGCTTGATTTGGAAAGCAAATACAAAGAAATCGCAAAAATCGGCAATGAAAAATTTGAAGAGCTTAAAAAAGAATTCAATGAAAAAAGTTCTAAATTTATCGAAAATTTGGATTTAGATGAAAAATTTAATGACATTAAAAAAGAATTTTTGGATTTTGAGAAAAAATTGGGTGAAAAATTTAACGAATTTAAAAACTCAGACACGGCAAAAAACTTCAACGAAAAAGCCAAAGAATTTGGCGCAAGAGCCTTTGAAGCTGCGAAAAATTCGCTAAAAACTAAAAAAACAGGCGAAGATAAAAAAGACGAAAATAAATAATCTTTAATTACTAATTTGACGGCATTTTCAAATTTGCCGTCAAATTTAAAATGCGTATGCAAGTGATTTCGTAGATGATTTCAATTTAAATTAGATATACAAATGCCGATGATTTAGAAATTTGGTTAATTTTATAAAAGTATTCAAGACAGAGTGGGTATAGTAATTATTTAAATTTCTCTGTTTCAAGCGAAGCTACCTGAGTCGGTAGTGAGTGATGGAACAGAGAAATTTAAATAATTAATCTAGTCGATATGGGGAATTTCGGAAGCAATAAATTTGCTTCCGAATTAACTATTATAGATAGCCATAAACTCCGGCTAGAATATAACCTACAACGCATGAAGTAAATACGCCGATTAATCCTGGGAATATAAAGCTGTGGTTGATTACAAATTTTCCTATGTGGGTCGTGCCTGTGCGGTCAAATTGGATAGCCGCAAGGTCACTTGGGTATGTAGGAAGGATATAATAACCATAGCAAGCAGGTGCAAACGCAGCAATAACGCCCGGACTTACGCCGATACCTAGTGCAATCGGAACAAACGCAGCCAAAGCCGCAGCTTGTGAATTAACAAATTTTGAAATCAATAAAAGCATAACAGCATAGGTCCAAGGGTGAGCTTGAACTACGCCACCAAGCGCTTCTTTAAACATTTTTGTATGAACTGCAAACATAGTATCTGCCATCCATGAAATTCCAAAAACGGCAACCAAAGCAATCATACCTGAGCGGAAAATTTCGTTTCTGCTGATTTTGTTTGCATCTGTTTTTGTAAAGATGATAATAAGCGCACCGGCTAGTAGCATAAATAGTTGGATAACATCTGTCATGCTCATAGGAGATAATTTAGCAGGATCTTTTGCACTTGGCCATGCAGGGCGAAGTTCTTTAAAATAACCCAAAACAGCAACAACAACGATAATGCCTAAGAAAATCCACATAGCAACCCATTTTTGTTTTTCTAGTTTTACGCCAAGTAGCGAAGCGCCTTCGTTTTCGCCATAAACATAGTGTCTAAATTCAGGATCTTTCATCTTTTCTTGGAATTCTTCATCTTTTTCCAAGTCTTTGCCCCTAAACATACTAAATAGACCGATTGCTAAAACACCACAATATGTAGATGGGAAAGTGATTTTTAATAAATCCAAATATCCGTCAAAATTTGGTAATTTTGTCTCGGCTGCAAGTAAAAATGCAGTTAGCGACACAACGGCAACTGAAACCGGACTTGCGATAATGCCCATTTGCGCTGAAACAGAACCTGCTGCCATAGGACGCTCAGGGCGAATATTGTTTTTAATCGCAACATCGTAGATGATAGGCAAAACGGTATAAACAACATGTCCTGTTCCACAAAGAACGGTTAGGGTGCAGGTTACAAAACCGGCTAAAATGCTTACATATTTTGGATGCTTTCGCAAAACTCTTTCGGCTATTTGCAACATACAGTCCAAACCGCCGCTTGCTTGTAGTGTCGCACTTGCAACAACAACCGCAAGAATAACCAACATAACGGTAATCGCAGGTTTTCCTGGTTGGATATGGAATAAAAATACCATTACCAAAAGACCGATACCGCCTAGCAAACCAAGGGCTATACCGCCCTTTCTAGCGCCGTAAAACAAACAACCAAGCACTATCAACAATTGAAGTGCAAATTGTGTTCCTTGGCTCAATTCAGTTAAAAAACTCATTGTTGTTCCTTTCTATTGAACTTAATTTTTATTTTATAGCTTTGCTATTTAAAATTTAATTAAAATTTACAATAAACGATGAAAAATTTAAATTTATTTAATCATTTAAGACTTAAATTATCTCCTAAATTTGGACATATTTGCAAAAATATTATCAAAATATTGCTTATATAGATTAAGAAAAAATTTAATAATTTTGCAAAACATTACCAAATTTAAGATAAAATTAGCAAATTTGATTAAGTCTGATTGAAGTTGTTAAATGATAGAATTTTATGAAATTTTCACAAGGAGAATAGTATGAAAAAATTGGTTTTATTGGTTTCTATTTTTATAGGTGTTATTTTTTCAGGTTGTGCTAGCACCACGCAAGGTGGCGTTGTAGGCGCAAACAGAACTCAGCTTTTGGTGGTGAGTGAAGAAGCGATGAATCAAAGTGCTACTTTGGCGTATGCCGATACTTTGAAAAAAGCAAACGCTTCAAAAACGCTAAATACAGACAAAAAACAAACACAAAGAGTGAAAACAATTTCAAATAAACTTATAAATCAAGTCGGAGTTTTTAGACCTGATGCGTTAAAATGGAATTGGGAAGTAAATGTAATCAATGATAAAACGGTTAATGCCTGGTGTATGCCCGGAGGCAAAATCGCCGTTTATACGGGCATTATAAATTCGCTTAAACTAACCGATGCCGAGTTGGCAGCCGTTATCGGACATGAGATTGCTCATGCTTTAAGAGAACACAGCAGGGAACAGGCTTCACAAGATCAACTTAAAAATGTAGGAATTTTTGCAGTTAGCCAAGCAGCAGGACTTGGTGATCTAGGAACTGCCGCGGTTAATATGGCGGCTCACTACACCATATCTTTGCCGTTTTCAAGAAGCCACGAGAGCGAAGCCGATTTGATGGGACTTGAACTAATGGCAAGAGCAGGATACGATCCAAATGCAGCTGTAAATGTATGGAAAAAGATGAGCCTATTAAGCGAGGGTAGCACACCGCAATTTTTATCAACTCACCCGTCAAATGAAACACGAATTCAAGAGTTAAATAAGGCTATTCCAAAGGTTATGCCTTTGTATGAAGCGACAAAAAAATCAACAAAAACTGCTAAAAAGTAGTTAAATTTACGGCTTTAAATTTGTGTAAATTTGCATAAATTTAAAGCCTTTTTTGATTGCAAAATTTATAATATTTCATTAAATTTCACTTAAATTTAGCAAATTTTAATGCAAATTTCCATATTCAAATTTGGCTCAAAAACTCGGTGCTGTCGCAATCAACGCAAATTTAAATTTTTTTATTTACAAAATTTTTGATATAATTTGCTTTTATTTTTTAAATTTAAGGATTAAATTTTGGACACGGATCATTCGGTCTTTATGCTTTTACTCGCTTTTGTTTTAATTTTTTTAAATGCTTTTTTTGTTTTATCTGAATTTGCTCTTGTTAAAGTTCGTCGCTCAAAACTCGAAGAAATGGTTAAAGATAAGGTAAGTAATGCAAAACTTGCGCTAAAAATGACAAATTCAATCGATACATATTTAAGCGCTTGTCAAATCGGCATTACTCTTGCTTCGCTAGCACTTGGTTGGATAGGCGAACCTGCTGTCGCAAGACTTTTAAAAGAACCGCTTAGTGCTTATGGTTTTAGCACTACTGCTGTGCATACTATTAGCGTTGTTATCGCTTTTAGCGTTATTACGATTTTGCATATTGTCTTAGGCGAACAGGCTCCAAAGCTAATCGCTATCGCAAAATCCGAAAAAATCGTGCTTTGGATTGCTAGACCGCTGTATTATTTTTGGGTTTTGTGCCTGCCTGCGATTAAGGCGTTTGATTTTATCGCTTCAAGCGTGGTTAGACTTTTTGGAATTCGTGCCGTCAAAGATAGCGAAGTAGCGCACTCCGAAGAAGAGATAAAAATCATAGCAAGCGAAAGCCTTAAAGGCGGAGTTTTGGATTCCTTAGAGACTGAAATCATCAAAAATGCCGTTGAATTCGGCGATACGGTGGCAAAAGAGATAATGACGCCTAGGAAAGATTTGATTTGTCTAAATAAGCAAAAAAGCTATGAAGAAAATTATAAAATTATGATAGATAGCAAATTTACTCGCTTTCCTTATATCGACGGAAGCAAGGATAATGTGCTAGGGCTTATCCATATCAGGGATATTTTGCAACATAGTGGCGAGAAAAATTTTGATAAAATCGTGCGAAAAATAATAATAGTTCCCGAAAATAGCCCGATTTCAAAAATTTTGCCGATGATGAATAAAGAGCGAATTTCAGCCGCCCTTGTCATCGATGAATACGGCGGTACGGCAGGGCTTCTTACTATGGAAGACATTATCGAAGAGATTTTTGGCGAGATAAACGACGAGCACGATGATAAAAATTTGGCTTATAAAAAACTTGATGATAAATCTTACGAATTCAAAGGTCGCTTTGAGATCGAAAGTGTTGAAGAGCTAATGGAAATAGCCTTTGATGATGAAACCGAACAACTAACCATAGGCGGTTATGTCTTTAACCTACTTGGTCGTTTGCCGGTTGTCGGTGATGTCATCGAAGATGAAAACTGCATTTATGAAGTGCTTAAAATGGACGGCACGACAATCGGTTCGGTAAAAGTCAGCCTAAAAGATGAAAATAAGACACAAAACGACTAAATTTAAAGTTTTTTTATCGTAATTTTTTAAAATTTGCAAATTTTATTTCGACTTGTTAAATTTTGTAGAATTGGGCAATGAATTTGGAGAATCGTTCTACTGATTTTTTCATCTTTTTTATATAATTTCTTTGTTTAGAATCAAATTTAAAACAAGGAAAAACGATGAAGAAAATTTTGATTTTTTTTGTGATGATTTTTTTTGGGTGTGCGGGAAATGCCGCCGACACGAAGGTTTCGCAAAGCTTTAATATGAGCGATAAAAAGATTTTGATCGCGTATTTTTCTAGGGCTGATGAGAATTATCAGGTAGGCTATATAGAAAAAGGCAACACAGAGATTTTAGCTGAATTTTTGGCTGAATTTAGTGGCGGAAAACTATTTAAAATCGAAACTTTAAAGCCTTACGCAAAAGGCTATCAAGAAGCCATTGATTACGCAAAAAGCGAACAAAAACGAAGTGCTCGTCCTGAGATTAAGCCATTTGGTGATGATATTGCTAATTATGACGCCATATTTTTGGGCTTTCCGACTTGGTGGGGCGATTTGCCGATGGGTGTTTTTACATTTTTAGAAAGCGTGAATTTGCAAGGCAAACCGATTTTTGTCTTCAACACACACGAAGGAAGCGGCTTAGATAGGACGGTAAATTCGGTCGAGAAAACGACAAAAAACAAAGTTTTGGGATATTTTAGCATTAGGGGTGCTGTCGCACAAAACGAACGCGAAAAGGCGAAAAAAGAGCTAAAAGCGTGGTTTGATAAGATTAATAACTAAATTTTGCAAATTTATGATGAAAAAATACGCTAGATTTTTTTATTTGACGGCGATTTTGTGCCTTATTTTGAGCATGAATTACAAAAAAATCGGCGAATTTGTGCATGAAATTTTGGGCTTAATCATTGTGATTTTTGCTCTAACTCACGCATTTTTTAGACGAAAAAATCTTGCTAAATTTAATAGAAAATTTTTTAGAAGCATTTTAAATTTGACGCTTTTATTTACGCTGTGTGCGACTTTTGTGAGTGCTGTTTTTCTCTCTGAATATATTTTTGCGTTTGCCGATTTTGGATTTGGCTCAGACAGCGCAAAAAATATCCACATGTTTGCTACGCATTTGTTATTTTTACTCGCAAGTATCCATATCGGCTTAAATTTAAAAATTTTAGCAAATTTAAAGAGCATAAAATTTAATAAATTCGTCAAATTTGCTCTATTTTTGGCGCTTTTATCTTTTGGAATTTACTCATTTGTTGATTTGCATTTTTATGAATATCTGTTTTTTAAAGTAGGCTTTGGGCTTGAAAATAAAAATTCGCTAATACTAAGCATTTGCGAATATTTGGCGATTTTTGGTGCGATTATTTTTGCGGTGAGAGTTTTTAGTTTTAAAAGATAAACCAAAGCGAATTTCGCTTTGGTTTTTTAAATTTAGATTTTTTTGTATGGTGCTTGACCTGTTTCGTAGAAATTATTTCCGTCGCAGTCAATCGCCACAATCGCAGGGAAATCTTCTACCACTAGTCTTGCGACGGCTTCTGGACCAAGTTCCGGGTAGGCTAGGACCTCATAAGATTTTATGCTTTGGCTGATGAGTGAGCCAGCACCACCTATGGCTACCATATAAACGCAGCCTGATTTTTTCATCGCTTCAACGACGGCTTCGCTTCTATAACCTTTGCCGATCATGCCGTTAATGCCGACTTCGTTTATCATTGTAGGGGTGTATTTGTCCATTCTGCCGCTTGTCGTAGGACCTGCTGCGCCGATTACATTTCCCGGTTTAGCAGGGCTTGGCCCAAGATAATAAATCGTCTCTCCTGCTAAATTTACAGGTAGTTTCTCTCCACGAGCCAAAGTTTCGGTCAAAACTTTGTGGGCGGCATCGCGGGCTGCTATGATTGTGCCTGAGATTAGCACATTATCTCCGGCTTTTAGGCTTTTTGCGACTTCTTTATTAAACGGTGCGGTTATTCTTTTTACTTCTGACATGATTATCTCCTTAAATTTCGGCACTAGCGTGTCTTGCTGCGTGGCAGTTGATGTTTATCGCCACAGGAAGCCCTGCTATGTGGGTTGGATACCACTCGACATTTACTTTAACGGCAGTATTTATGCCGCCTAGCCCTTGCGGTCCTACGCCTGTGGCACGAGCCATTTCTAGTAGTTCATCTTCAAGTTTTGCGTATCTTTCATCAGGATTTCTACTATCGACTGATCTAACGGCAGCTTTTTTTGCTAAAAGTGCGACTTTATCCATTGTTCCGCCGATTCCAACGCCCACAACCATAGGAGGACAGGCGTTTGGTCCTGCGTATTTGACGGCTTCAAGGAATACCTTTTTTACGCCTTCAACGCCGTCAGCCGGAACTAGCATTTTTAAAATCGATTTATTTTCACTACCAAAGCCTTTTGGAGCGACTGTGATTTTGATTTTTTCCCCAGGCACAATGCGTAAATTTATAACCGCAGGAGTGTTGTTTGTGGTATTTTTTCGCTCAAACAAAGGCTCAGCCACGACTGATTTTCTAAGATAGTTATCGACATAGCCGTTTTTTACACCTTCATTGATAGCATCTTCGATATATCCGCCTTCGATATGCACATCTTGTCCGACTTCTACAAAAACTACCGCCATGCCCGTATCTTGGCAAATCGGCGTTACGCCTTTTGCGGCAATGTCGGCATTTTGTAAAAGCTTTCCGATAATATCTTTTCCGATAGGCGAAACTTCGCTCTCACGCGCCTTTTCAAACGCCTTTCTCATATCAGGCGTAACGACATAACAAGCTTTTTTACAAAGCTCAGCGACTGTTTTAGAGATTTCTTCTGCTTGAATTGTTCTCATACTCATCTCCTAAAAAATTTTTTAACATTTGTATTATAACTTTTAACAATTTAGCACACACTTAAAAGTTTAAATTTGAGAATTTTTTAAATTTGCATTTAAATTTAAATAAATTTATGCTACCATTTTGCTTATTTAAATTTAAAGGACAAAAATGATTTTGGTAAATACAGAAACCGTGCCGGGAAAGGAAATTCAAAGCGTTTTTGGCGTGGTTTCAGGAAGCACGATTAGAGCTAAACATATCGGACGAGATATGATGGCAGGGCTAAAAAATGTTTTTGGTGGCGAACTAAAAGGCTACACCGAGCTTTTAGAAGATTCGCGTAAAGAAGCCACAAATCGTATGATAGCCCAAGCGCAAAGACTTGGCGCAAACGCAATCGTAAATGTTCGCTATGCTACTTCGTCGATTGCAGCGGGTGCGGCTGAAATTTATGTTTATGGCACGGCAGTGGTCGTAAGGTAGTTTTATGAGCGATATTATCATATTTTTAGTGCTTTTGGCTTTGGGGTATTTTTTCGGAAGTGCCGCAGAAGCTAATCACTACAAATCGATTAAAAAACGCGAGCTTAAATTTTTACGAATTCCGACAACAAATAAAAAATTTCCTATGCGAAGCGATGAGGTTGTAAATTCAGCGCTCGTGCAAGGAAGCGTTGTTGTTTCGGTGGATTATTTTAAGCGAATTTACGCAAGTGTTATAAATATTTTTGGCGGCAAGGTCGTGCCGTATGAAAGTCTGCTTGATCGTGCTAGAAGAGAGGCGGTTTTGCGTTTAAAAGAATCGGCTCCGACGGCTGATGAATTTATGAATTTACGCATCGAAACAGCGTCGATAACAAAAAATACAAAAAGTGTCGGCTCGATCGAAGTTTTTGCTTATGCTACGGCGATTTATTATAAAAAATGAACTACGAACCACGATATACCGAAAGCGATGAAAATATAAGCAAAGAAAATCATATAAAAAATTTTCTTGCACTTACGCTAGGGGCGGTTGCCGGGATTATTGTTTTGGTTTTTGTTTTGCAAATTTTAGTAAATTTCGTGGTTAAATTTATCCCAGAAGAGACTGAACACAGAATTTTCTCATCAAAAATTCCAGCTGAAAAACTCACTCAAAAAGATAAAAATTTGCAAATTTTAGTCGATAAAATCAAACCTTGCGCTGACATAAAATACGATTTGCAAATTCATATAGAAGATAATAAAATCCCAAATGCCTACGCTAAAATCGGTGGCGATGTCGTCGTAACTAGCGAACTTTTTTCGCATATAAAAAGCGAAAACGGGCTAGTTTTTATTCTAGCGCACGAACTTTCACATTTTAAAAACCGCGACCATTTGCGTGGAACTGCTATAAATTTGGTATTTGGTGTGATTTCTGCTAGTCTTGGCGAAAGCAATGCTCTGCTAAATTTAATCCAAAATTTAGGATTTAGTAAATATTCACAAGACCAAGAAAGTGCAGCCGATAAAAGTGCGCTTGAAGTGCTAAATTGCTACTACGGGCATGTCGGTGGGGCGGACGAATTTTTTGTAAGTATGGCAAAAGACGGCGATGAAAATATGATTTCAAATCTTTTTAGCTCCCACCCGAAGCTTCAAAAACGCATAGAGATGATACGAAATTCTAAATTTAGCTTCGGAGAAACGAAAAAATTAAATTTGAACTAATAAATTCTATTAAAAGAGCAACTATCCGCAAATTTTATCTATTGATGATAAGAAATTTTGCATATTTTGCGGGGTTAGAACTCCGCTATGTTTGGTAATACCGTTTTTATCTAAAAGTAGCAAACTAGGTATGGCATTTACTCCGCCGTTTGCTCTTTCTAACGCTCTTGCACCACTTTGCGTGATTTCATAATTAATGTTTAGCGTTTTTTTGTATTTTTGGATAACACTTCGTTCTTTGTCTTCTAATAAAGCACCGACAATGCGTAAATTTGAACATTTTTTCTGTAAGCTTAAATAAAAAGGAACGCTTTTCTTACACGACGGACACCAAGTCGCAAAAAACACAAATAGCGTAGGCTGGTTGTTATTTTGCATAGTAAAGCCGTCTTTGCTTTTTTGCAAAGAAATTTGTTTCCCGCTATCTAAATTTAGCACTACATTGTCGCCCAAGGTGTCGTTTTGGGAGATAGAATTTATATAGTGAGCCGAATTTCCTTTACCGTTTGATTTATTTGTATTAGATTTATAAACTGCGACTGCAAAAACCACAGCAAAAATGATTAAAATTTTTGTTATATTCATATTTTTCTCCAAATTTTTTGCATTATTTTAGCATTTTTTATAAATTTTGTAAAAATTTTAAAAATTTAGCCATTTATTAAGCTGTCTTTAAGCAACCCTCATATATAATCACATTTCCTTTTCACGGAAACAACCTTCTCGGACTAAATCCTAGATTTTGTTTTTGTTAAAAAGCGTTTTTTAAATTAGTATTGTTAAACTATCTTTTAGTCAATCTTTGAAATCTAAACAAGTGATCGATTGAGCCAAAGGCAATTTTTATAATTGTCAAATTTAAAAGTTACAAACAATTAAGTTTTTAGATTAAAAACTTCATAAATTGAAGTTAAAAGATAAAAAGTTTCTTTTTATCTTTGATACATTTTTTATGGAGAGTTTGATCCTGGCTCAGAGTGAACGCTGGCGGCGTGCCTAATACATGCAAGTCGAACGGACAAGTAAGAGCTTGCTCTTATGAGTTAGTGGCGCACGGGTGAGTAATGTATAGTTAATCTGCCCTACACTGGAGGACAACAGTTAGAAATGACTGCTAATACTCCATACTCCTTCTTAACACAAGTTAAGTCGGGAAAGTTTTTCGGTGTAGGATGAGACTATATTGTATCAGCTAGTTGGTAAGGTAATGGCTTACCAAGGCTATGACGCATAACTGGTCTGAGAGGATGATCAGTCACACTGGAACTGAGACACGGTCCAGACTCCTACGGGAGGCAGCAGTAGGGAATATTGCTCAATGGGGGAAACCCTGAAGCAGCAACGCCGCGTGGAGGATGACACTTTTCGGAGCGTAAACTCCTTTTGTTAGGGAAGAACACTGACGGTACCTAACGAATAAGCACCGGCTAACTCCGTGCCAGCAGCCGCGGTAATACGGAGGGTGCAAGCGTTACTCGGAATCACTGGGCGTAAAGGACGCGTAGGCGGATTATCAAGTCTCTTGTGAAATCTAACGGCTTAACCGTTAAACTGCTTGGGAAACTGGTAATCTAGAGTAAGGGAGAGGTAGATGGAATTCTTGGTGTAGGGGTAAAATCCGTAGAGATCAAGAAGAATACCCATTGCGAAGGCGATCTACTGGAACTTAACTGACGCTAATGCGTGAAAGCGTGGGGAGCAAACAGGATTAGATACCCTGGTAGTCCACGCCCTAAACGATGTATACTGGTTGTTGCTATGCTAGTCATGGCAGTAATCCACCTAACGGATTAAGTATACCGCCTGGGGAGTACGGTCGCAAGATTAAAACTCAAAGGAATAGACGGGGACCCGCACAAGCGGTGGAGCATGTGGTTTAATTCGAAGATACGCGAAGAACCTTACCTAGGCTTGATATCCAACAAATCTCTTAGAGATAAGAGAGTGCTAGCTTGCTAGAATGTTGAGACAGGTGCTGCACGGCTGTCGTCAGCTCGTGTCGTGAGATGTTGGGTTAAGTCCCGCAACGAGCGCAACCCACGTATTTAGTTGCTAACGGTTCGGCCGAGCACTCTAAATAGACTGCCTTCGTAAGGAGGAGGAAGGTGTGGACGACGTCAAGTCATCATGGCCCTTATGCCTAGGGCGACACACGTGCTACAATGGCATATACAATGAGACGCAATATCGCGAGATGGAGCAAATCTATAAAATATGTCCCAGTTCGGATTGTTCTCTGCAACTCGAGAGCATGAAGCCGGAATCGCTAGTAATCGTAGATCAGCCATGCTACGGTGAATACGTTCCCGGGTCTTGTACTCACCGCCCGTCACACCATGGGAGTTGATTTCACTCGAAGCCGGAATGCTAAACTAGCTACCGTCCACAGTGGAATCAGCGACTGGGGTGAAGTCGTAACAAGGTAACCGTAGGAGAACCTGCGGTTGGATCACCTCCTTTCTAGAGTACAAATGAATATTCTCTCACAAGATATTCATCATAAACTCAATCGTCCTTGTTTAGGTTTGAGGGATTGACACTAAATTTGAAATGGGGAATTAGCTCAGCTGGGAGAGCGCCTGCTTTGCACGCAGGAGGTCAGCGGTTCGATCCCGCTATTCTCCACCATTTAATCTCAAATTTAAAATCAAAAGATAGTTTTAAAGACTTAAATAGGAAGTTGCGAATTTAAACTTTCTATTTAAGTCTTTTATGGCTTAATGTTCTTTAATTTACCATTGTTAAAAGTCACAATCAAGTTTTAATAAAAACGATTTTACAGGATCTTGTTAAAGCTTTAATTATATTTGATGAAAGCCAAGCTTTTAAATTTATTTGTTATCCAAATTTAAACGCTAAGATTAATAACACGATTATAAAGCCTAACTTACTTTATAATTTTAATCTCTTTCCGTCTTAATCAAATAAATTAAATATTGTAAAAGCAAATTTAACTAAATTTAAATTTATAAATTAAATCTTTTATCTTTAACAAGGAAGTAATGCAAATTAGAATATTAACATAGTCTAATACTTCATTTTATTATGAAGTAAAAAAAGGTAAGCTACTAAGAGCAAACGGTGGATGCCTTGGCTAGTAGAGGCGATGAAGGACGTGCCAGGCTGCGATAAGTCTCGGGGAGCCGTCAAGGGGCTTTGATCCGGGAATTTCCGAATGGGGCAACCCAGTTAATAGTAATATTAACTACCTACGGGAGCGAACGAGGGGAATTGAAACATCTTAGTACCCTCAGGAAAAGAAATCAAAAGAGATTACGCTAGTAGCGGCGAGCGAAAGCGTAAGAGGGCAAACCACTAGCTTGCTAGTGGGGTTGTAGGACTGCATAAAAGACTAAAAGCAGATAGCAGAATAAACTGGAAAGTTTAATCATAGAGGGTGATAATCCCGTATGCGAAATCTCCTTTTTACTTAGCAGTATCCTGAGTAGGGCGGGACACGCGAAATCCTGTCTGAAGCCGGGTAGACCACTATCCAACCCTAAATACTACTACTAGACCGATAGTGCACAAGTACCGTGAGGGAAAGGTGAAAAGAACTGAGGTGATCAGAGTGAAATAGAACCTGAAACCGTTTGCTTACAATCATTCAGAGCCCTATGATTTATCAGGGTGATGGACTGCCTTTTGCATAATGAGCCTGCGAGTTGTGGTATCTGGCAAGGTTAAGGAAACCCGGAGCCGTAGCGAAAGCGAGTCTTAATAGGGCGCTAAGTCAGATGCTGCAGACCCGAAACGATGTGATCTATCCATGAGCAGGTTGAAACCGGTGTAAGAACCGGTGGAGGACCGAACCGACGGCTGTTGAAAAAGCTCCGGATGACTTGTGGATAGGGGTGAAAGGCCAATCAAACATCGTGATAGCTGGTTCTCTCCGAAATATATCGAGGTATAGCGTTGTGTCGTAATTATAAGGGGTAGAGCACTGAATGGGCTAGGGCATACACCAATGTACCAAACCCTATCAAACTCCGAATACTTATAATGTAATCACAGCAGTCAGGCGGCGAGTGATAAAATCCGTCGTCAAGAGGGGAACAACCCGGACTACCGACTAAGGTCCCTAAATCTTATTTAAGTGGAAAACGATGTGGAGTTACTGAAACAACCAGGAGGTTGGCTTAGAAGCAGCCATCCTTTAAAGATAGCGTAATAGCTCACTGGTCTAGTGATTCTGCGCGGAAAATATAACGGGGCTAAAATAAGTACCGAAGTCGTAGGTTTGCACACAATTTAGTTCTTTTAAATTTGACTAAATTTAATAGAAATTATATTTAAAACTAGCGTTAGCGGTTTTTGCATAAGCAAAAAAGTTTTAAAATAATTCAAGGATAAAATTAAGAGAGTTAAATTGTGTGCAAGCGGTAGGAGAGCGTTCTATTCAGCGTCGAAGCCATACCGGCAAGGAGTGGTGGAGCGGATAGAAGTGAGCATGCAGGCATGAGTAGCGATAAAATATGTGAGAATCATATTCGCCGTAAACCCAAGGTTTCCTACGCGATGCTCGTCATCGTAGGGTTAGTCGGGTCCTAAGCAAAGTCCGAAAGGGGTATGCGATGGAAAATCGGTTAATATTCCGATACCAATATTAGTGTGCGATGGAAGGACGCTTAAAGTTAGGGGAGCCAGCTGATGGAAGTGCTGGTCTAAGTGTGTAGGTTGAGTTATAGGCAAATCCGTAACTCTTTATCCGAGACATTAAAGGCTCTTGACGCTCTTCGGAGTAGATGGAGAATCCTTGATACTATCGAGCCAAGAAAAGTTTCTAAGTTTAGCTAATATTGCCCGTACCGTAAACCGACACAGGTGGGTGGGATGAGTATTCTAAGGCGCGTGGAAGAACTCTCTTTAAGGAACTCTGCAAAATAGCACCGTATCTTCGGTATAAGGTGTGCCTAACTTTGTTAAGGATTTACTCCGTAAGCAAAGAAGGTTACAACAAAGAGTCCCTCCCGACTGTTTACCATAAACACAGCACTCTGCTAACAAGCAATTGGATGTATAGGGTGTGACGCCTGCCCGGTGCTCGAAGGTTAATTGATGATGTCAGCTTTTGCGAAGCATCTGATCGAAGCCCGAGTAAACGGCGGCCGTAACTATAACGGTCCTAAGGTAGCGAAATTCCTTGTCGGTTAAATACCGACCTGCATGAATGGCGTAACGAGATGGGAGCTGTCTCAAAGAGGGATCCAGTGAAATTGTAGTGGAGGTGAAAATTCCTCCTACCCGCGGCAAGACGGAAAGACCCCGTGGACCTTTACTATAGCTTGACACTGCTACTTGGATAAAGATGCGCAGGATAGGTGGGAGGCTTTGATCCATAGACCCCGGTTTATGGTGAGCCATTGTTGAGATACCACTCTTCTTTATTTGGGTAGCTAACTAGCCTGAGTATATCCTCAGGTAGGACAATGTCTGGTGGGTAGTTTGACTGGGGCGGTCGCCTCCCAAAATGTAACGGAGGCTTACAAAGGTTGGCTCAAAGCGGTTGGAAATCGCTTGTAGAGTATAAAGGCATAAGCCAGCTTAACTGCGAGACACACAAGTCAAGCAGAGACGAAAGTCGGTCTTAGTGATCCGGTGGTTCTGTGTGGAAGGGCCATCGCTCAAAGGATAAAAGGTACCCCGGGGATAACAGGCTGATCTCCCCCAAGAGCTCACATCGACGGGGAGGTTTGGCACCTCGATGTCGGCTCATCGCATCCTGGGGCTGGAGCAGGTCCCAAGGGTATGGCTGTTCGCCATTTAAAGCGGTACGCGAGCTGGGTTCAGAACGTCGTGAGACAGTTCGGTCCCTATCTGCCGTGGGCGTAAGAAGATTGAGGAGAGTTGACTCTAGTACGAGAGGACCGAGTCGAACGAACCACTGGTGTATCGGTTGTTCTGCCAAGAGCATCGCCGAGTAGCTAAGTTCGGATGTGATAAGAGCTGAAAGCATCTAAGCTCGAAGCCAACTCCAAGATGAATCTTCTTTTAAGAGCTCAGAAAGACTATCTGTTTGATAGGCCGGATGTGTAAGTGATGAAAGTCATTTAGCTGACCGGTACTAATAGCTCGTTTGCTTATCTTTTTAAGCATTACTTCCTTGTTAAGGATAAAACTTGCTTCGTCTTGTGGCAATCTTTGTATGAGTTTCGTTGTTCGCTTCCTTGCGACGCACGATAAAGTGCGTCTCAGTCGCTCACAACTCACAACATACAAATCTTGCTCACAATACTCGCAACTTTAAATTTGAATAAATCAAATTTAATCCTTACGAGCAAAATTATTTTTATTAAGCTTGATGACTTTTGCAGTGTTAATTAAGCAAACTTTATAAGTTTCCTTAATTAACACTGTCCGTGACTATACAGATGAGGAAACGCCTTGCTCCATACCGAACCAAGAAGCTAAGCTCATCATGGCTGATGATACTATCCCTTACTGGGACGGGGAAAGTAGGTCGTTGCGGACTTTGTTGTTTATACTTTGTCTTTTTTTTGTCTTTCTTTCAAATTTCTTATCTTTTTTAAAATCTGAGGTTATTCGAAGTTTTTTTTCTTTCTTTTAAATTTATTATTATTTTTTGTTCTCAATTTTTTACATTTTAATTTATTTCAGCTGTTTTAATAGCATTATTTACTATCCGTTTTTTTTTTTTTGTATCCTTACGCTTAAATTTATAAAGAAGTAATATGTTTGATTTATTTAAAAAAACAATAAAAAATGACAAAAAAGATAATAGTAAAATACAATTTATTGTCATAACTGGCTTTGCTGGTAGTGGAAAGACAACTCTTGGTAAAGAGTTGGCAAAAAAGCTTGATTATGTTTATATAGATAAAGATACTGCTACTAGGCAATATACCGATTATGTATTGACACAAAACAATTCCGGTCCTTATGATAGAGAGAGTGAATTTTATGTGAATAATTTGAGAAATTTAGAATATGAAATTAGTTTTAAACTTTGTGATGAAAATTTAGAATTAGGTAAAGGCGTAATTTTAACAATACCTTTCATAGGAAAAATTCAAAATTATGATGATTTCAAAAATGAGATAGAAAAATATATTTCATTAGGGATAGATATAAGATTTATATGGATTTTACATAATGCAGAGTTAGAAAAAGAGAGAATTTATAATAGAAATGCAATTAGAGATCATAATAAGATGAAAGATTGGGATAAATATCAGTCTGGTATAGAAAAAATTACTCCCGACGAACGATACGGCGCTTTTATATTTAATAATGATATAGATATAAACTTTGATGAAGCAATTTTAGAGGTCATAAAATGGCTTTAATTATTTTTAGTGGTATGCCGGCTAGCGGAAAGGATACTATAACGGAACTTTTGATAAAAGATGATAATTTTATAGCATTCAAAAAACATAAAAGTGTTGAAAGTAGTGATATTTTAAAAGATACTTATTATAATATTTCAAAGTTGGAATTTGAGAAAAAAATAAAAAATAACGATTTTTTGCAATTTCATGAGAGATACGGACATTATTATGGTGTTGAGCGTAATGAGATTATGAAAAATATAGATAAACATCAAATAATTCATATAGGTAGAATTGAAAATTATTATATTTTAAAAGATAATATTTCTAAAATTCCAAATTCACCGAAAATTTATCATTTTTTACTTTGTGAAAATGCAGAACTATTAAAAGAAAGAATAATAAATAGAGAAAAAAATCAAAATGAAATGCAAAAACGAATTTTGGCATTAGAACAAGAATTTGATGATTTAAAAGATATTTTGCGTCAGATGCCTTTTGATTTGGTTATTAAAAATACAGATCAAATTAAAACAACAAATCTTATAAAAAAATTTATAAAAATAGATGAATCTTAATAATATCGATATGAAAGAATTACCAAATTTAAGAACAAAAATTGAAAAATTTGAAAATGATATTATAGAAAATAAAATTTTTGAAGACGAGCTAGAAATATATAAATTGAAAAATAATATCAAATTTAAAGATTGTAAATTTAAAAATTTTATAATTTTTAAAAATTGCAGAAATAAAATAAAATTTGAAAACTGTGAAATTCATAAAATTTCTTTTTATAGTATTGATGGAGAGAGTGTTTTTAATAATTGTAAAATTGAAATTTTCAGTATAGAAGATAGTAAAAAAACTAAAAAGATAGAATTTGAAAAAAGCGAAATTCAAAAATTTGTATCCGTAAATTCTTGCATAGAAAAACTAAATTTTCAAATGAATTCGTTTTGTGATAGTTGTGAATTTAAGAAAAGTTCGAAAGTGGATGATTTTATAATATCAAATTCTGTGATAAGCAAATTGTATAGCGAAAATTTTATTAGGATTAATATAAAAAGCAATGGAAAAATAGAAAAGTATTTTACAAATAAAATTGATTATCAACAAATAAGAGAATATATAAATTCCGCCTTTAAAGAAAAAAATAGGCAACATAGTATTAGTTCTCTTAAATATAATTATATGCTTACAAACGCAATTTACTTAGCAGCAAAAGATAGCAATAATTTCGTTCAATCTGATAATTGCTTGTGTTTTATCAGAAAATTAAATAGTTTAATTTATATAAAAGAAAATAAAAGTATATTCAAAAAAATTTTTGGTTTTTTAAATATTGCTATTTTACAAACAGTGTTTGGATGGGGTATAAAAATAACAAACAATATAATTAGTGCCATTGTGGTAATGGTGATTTTTGCAATTTTGTATAATAATTTTTCAAAACTAAATTTTATACAATCGTTGGAAATTTCTATAAATCGTTTTTTTAATATTTCAGATAATAATATAAAAATTTTACCTATTTTTGATACTTCCGAAAATATTATAGGCATTATATTGTTGGCGATTATAACCAGCGTTTTAGTAAGAAAAATAATAAGGTAAAAACAATGAAAATAGTTTTAAAATTAAGACGAGAAGATAGTATTTGGCAAAAATATATAAAAAAATTAGAAAAATTCGGCGAAGTTTATATTATATTTGAAAATAAAATATATGAAAATTTAGTGCTTTTTATGAAATGCGATATTTTAATTACAACTAATTTAAGTATCGATTTATTAAATAAAATGCAAAATTTAAAGGCTTTATTTATATTTAAAAGTGGTTTTGAGAATATACCTGTTAATGAATTAAAAAGAAGAAACATAGTATTTTTTAATTCTAATGCAAATTCAAAAAATATAGCAGAACACGCCATTGCCTTAGCCTTATCGCTTTTACACAGAATAAACGAATTTCATAGTGATTTACAAAATGGAATTTGGTATAGTGATACAAAAAATTATTTTTGGAAAAGTATTGGTGATTTAAATGTAGGTATTTTAGGATATGGCTCTATCGGTTCTGAAATTTACAAAATGCTTTCTAGTATGGTCAAGAAAATTTACATTATCAATCGTGGTAAAAAATATCCAAAAGGAATAAAACTTGTAGATGAATTAGATGAATTAATAAACAAATGCAATCTTGTATTTATTTCTTTACCGCTAAATGATGAAAATGTGAATTTGCTGTGTGAAGAAAAGTTAAAAATGTTTAAAGATAAGTATATTATAAATATTTCTAGGGCTCATATATGTGATGAATATTATCTTTTTAAATTGCTAGAAAACGGATATATAAAGGGCTTTGCTAGTGATGTTTGGTATAAAGAGGCTAATAAAAACGATAAAAAAGATAGAATTTTACCATCAAAATATGATTTTCATAAATTGCCAAATGTGCTTATGTCGCCACATTGTGCCACACATGAATATATGTCGCACGAAAAATATATTAGCGATATTATGAAAAAATGTTTAAATTTTTTAAAAAATTGTAAATAATTATTTCTAACTTTAATAAAAATTTAACTAAATTTAAACTTTTAAAAGTTAGAATCTAACTTTAATTTTCAGATAAAGGATTTAAAATGAAATTATCAAAAATTCTAGTTCTAGTTACGGCGGTGGCGAGCTTTGCGTTTGCGCAGATAAACCTTAACACAGCTACAAAAAAAGAACTTATGATGCTACCGGGTATTGGCGCAGGAAAAGCAGAAGCTATCATAGAATATAGAAAATCAAATAAATTTGAAAGAATTGAAGATATAAAAAACATAAAAGGTATCGGAAATAAAAGATTTGAAATGCTAAAAGATGATTTGAGCGTTAGTGGCGAAACCGATACGACAAATTTAAAATCAGTTGCCCAAAAAGAAAAAGCAAAAGCCGAAAGAAAGGCAAAAGCAAAAGCCAAAAAAACAGAAAAAAATGTCAAAAAGGCAAAAGATGAAGCCAAAGAAATGACAAAAGAAGCAAAAGATAGCACTAAAAAGGCTAAAAGCGAAACAAAAGAAAAAGTTAAAAAAGTAAAAGAAAAATCAGAAAAAACTGCAAATAAAGCAAAAGACGAAGTAAAAGAAAACGTTAAAAAAGCAAAAAAAGATTAATTTTTATCAATAAATTTATAAATCTTGGCAAATTCAGACTTTAAATTTGCCAAGATTGCATTAGAATTTTCATTACGATAGTGTGAAAGTTTTGGATAAGTAAAAGTTAGAGCGTGTAAAATTTCTTGTTAAATTTATTGTGCTACAAAACGAGCGTAAAGAAGTATTTAGTTTTACAATATAAAATAAAAGTGCAAAAAATATTTGCTTTATTTTTCAGCCTCCAAACGAAACTATGGTTGCGTCGTGTTTTGCTAGATATTTGGAAAAAACGACCATTTTAAAAGTAGATAATTAATTTCATTACTGTTATGAGTGAAAATTTATTAGTTAAATTTATAGTAAGCTCTTTTGTTGTAAAATTTGATTATAGTTATTATTTTATATTATCAAAATATATTAAATATTGATAAGATAAATTTAAGTTTTTTTGTTGTAAATTTTCAAAATAATTTCGTTTTAAAGGAGAAAAAATGAAAAAAAATATAGCAAAAGCTATGAGCGAGCATGCGGTCTTTGAGATGTATTCAGGTTACATTTATTTACAAGCTTCTTTGGTTATGGAGCGTGAAAACTACAAAGGTTATGCCGCGTGGTTATTTCAGCATTACAAAGAAGAATTTTCTCACGCAGAAGATTTTATTGCATTTTTGCAAAAACGCGACATCACGCCTGAGCTTGGGGATATTAAATTTAGCCCAGTCGATGTCAAAACTCCGCTTGAAGTAGCAAAACTTATCCTAGAACACGAGCAAAAAGTTACCGCTCGTATTTCAAAACTGCTCGAATTAGCTAGAAAAGAGGGCGATTACGCTACTGAGATTTTCTTACACTCTTACATAAGCGAACAAATCGAAGAAGAAGACATCGCTAAAAATAATCTTGATAGATTTGTATTGGCCGGGGACAATGTATCTGCTAGACTTAGCGTAGATCTGACATTTTCTGGCAAATAAAGGCTAACTTGGCGTATAAATTCCGCTTGGCTTTTGAATTTAGCTGGGCGGAATTTTACAAAAAAGATTTAAATTTATCAAATTTAAATCTTTTTTAAGCACTCTTTGAATATAATAATTTTTCTTTTTCGTGGTTGGATAGCTCAGTCGGTAGAGCAGCAGACTGAAAATCTGCGTGTCGGCAGTTCGATTCTGCCTCTAACCACCACTTTTTATTTCAGATAAAATTATGCAACGATTTGAAATACACATTAGCGATAAAATCTTTAAATTTGATAAATCAAAGCTAGATAAAAAAGACAAAAAATCATACAAATCCCGTAAAAATTCTGCTGATTTTTTGCTTTCTCGTTCTATTAAATCACGCATTAAAAAACGGGGCAAGTTTTGCATTTCGCATAAAAAATTTGATAGAAATTTGCAAAATTTCCATATCGCAGCTGTTGGCTTTTCAAATAAAAAATTTGGGATTGATTTGGAAATTTTAGCGGAGCGAGATTTTGACAGCGTGATTGATTTTTGTTTTAACGAATTTGAAAAAAATTTAATGCAAATTTGCGATAAAAGCGAAAAAACAATCCTTTTTTATCAAATTTACACCATCAAAGAAGCTATCATTAAGCTAGAAAATCTCGCATTTAGCGACCTTGCAAGGGTCGGGCTAAGCACAAATCAAAACGAAATCAAAGCCAAAAACCACAAAGGCAAATTTATAAATTTTAAAACTTATTTACTTTATAATAGATTTTTGATTTCTGTTTGTTTCAAGGAGTAAAAAATGTATGATGCTTTGGTAATTGGTGCTGGACCAAGTGGTAGCGTGACGGCGGCATTTTTGCACAAAGCCGGTCTTAAAGTGCGAGTTTTGGAAAAAGAAACCATGCCAAAATTCGTCATTGGCGAGAGTTTGCTCTCAAACTGCAACAACATCCTTGAAGAAGCAGGTCTATTAGACGCTGTTTATAACTACGGATTTCAATACAAAAACGGCGCAGCTTTTTCGTGGGGCGAAAAATACACATATATCGATTTTTGCGATAAATCAAGCGTTGGAAGCGGGACGACTTTTCAAGTCCCAAGGGCTGATTTTGACAAGCTTTTAATCGATGAAGTTCAAAAGTTGGGCGTAGAAGTAACCTACAAATGCGAAGTAAAAGCAGTCGATTTTAGCGGACAAAATGCAGTTTTAAGCGTGGAAAATAACGGCATTAGCGAAAATTTGCAAAGCAAATTTGTCCTTGATGCAAGTGGATACGGACGGATTTTGCCGACACTTTTAAATTTAGAAACGCCGTCGCATTTGCCACCTAGAAGTGCGTATTTTACGCATATAGAGGATAATATAACCGAGCCGCTTTATGATAGAAATAAGATTTTAATCACCACTCACCCCGTTCATAGAGATGTTTGGATTTGGTTGATTCCGTTTTCAAATGGGCGTTGTTCTATCGGCGTGGTTGGCGAAAAACATATCATAAATCCATCAAATTTAGAAATAAATTCTGAAAATAACGCCGAAATTCTTAAAAAATGCGTTTATGAATGCCCTATGCTAAAAAGGCTTTTAAACAATGCTCTCTGGGATACGCCTGTGCGAAATCTCAACGGATATTCAAAAAATGTAAGCCGTCTGTATGGCGATAAATACGCACTTTTGGGCAATGCGACTGAGTTTTTAGATCCTGTATTTAGCTCAGGCGTTACGATTGCATTGTATTCAGCTAAAATCGCCGCAAAATGCGTGATAGACGAGATCAAAAACGGCAAGGCTGATTGGGAAAATGATTACGCAAAAGAGCTAATGAGCGGCGTTGATACATTTAGAGTTTATGTCGATGGCTGGTATGATGGCAAATTCCAAGATGTGATTTATTATCCGAAAAAAGATCACAAAATCAAACGCTACATAAGCTCGGTTTTAGCGGGTTATGCGTGGGATAAAAGCAATCCATTTGTAAAAGATGCAAAAAGGCATTTAGATACCTTAGCTGAGCTTTGCAAATGAGATTTTTGATTGCCGTTTTTTTGGTTTTTTTGTTTTTTGGGTGTGCTGCTAAATTTACACTTAGCGATACGCCCAAATTTAGCCAAAAGCATTTTTTAGTAGAAAAGGACGGCGTAAAAAGCCAAATTTTTGCTAGAAGCGGCGATGGATTTTATCATTTTATCTGGCTTGATATGCTAAAAGCCCCGATTGCAAGGAAATTTTTGCATTTAAATAATTGCGGTGAAAAAATTTGCGCAGAATTTGAAAACGACGGATTTTTGCCGCCAAATAAATGGGCTGAAAATTTATTTTTGAATTTGCTTGAAAATATCGAAAAAAGCGAATTTGAGATAAATTTGCAAGGTCAAATTTACAAGGTCAAAAATGCAAATTTATCTAAGTAGCCCAGGTCTTATAAGCTCTGCCGGAAATGATACAAACGCCGTATTTAAGGCAGTTTGCGACAAAAACTCAGCCATAAAAAAAATAGAAAATTTTTATAATAACAAAAGCTTTGTTTTGGGCAAAATTTCGCAAAATTTAGATCAAATTTGCCCTAAATTTAAAGGAGATTTTGCAAATCGCACAAATCAAATTTTGTTTCTTGCTTTTATGCAGATTGAAAATGAGATTAAAAATGCGATTGCTAAATTTGGTTCGCACCGCGTCGGTGTGGTCATTGGCACGACCGTAACAGGCGTGCAAAGCAATTTTAAAGCCTTTGAAAATCACGCAAAAACGGGCGAATTTAAAGGATACAACACAGAGCAAAACTCTCAGGGAAATCCTGCGAATTTCGTGAGAGATTTTTTTGGCTTAAAAAGCGTTGCGGTGGGGATTTCGTCAGCTTGCACTAGCGGAAATAAAGCCGTAATCGAAGCTGCAAGGCTTATAAAAAGCGGGATTTGCGACGCTGTGATTTGCGGTGGGAGCGACGGGATCGATACTTTGACCGTCTTGGGATTTGAGAGTCTTGGAGTGCTAAGCGATGAGAGATTAAATCCGTTCTCTCTTAACCGAAAAGGCACGAATTTGGGCGAAGGAGCGGGAGTTTTTTTGCTAAGCCGTGATGAGATTTCAGACATTGCTTTGCTATCATACCACGCAAACTCGGACGCTTTTCATATAACCAAACCAAATCCAAATGCCACTATGCAAATTGAGGCGATAAATTTAGCCTTGCAAAAAGCGGGTTTGGACGAAGTGGATTATGTAAATTTACACGGCACAGGCACAAATGCAAACGACATTATGGAAAGCGTGGCGATAAGTTCGACGCTAAAAAACACGCCGTGTAGTTCGAGTAAGCCGATTTTTGGGCATACGCTAGGAGCTGCCGGTGCTATTGAACTTGGAATTTGCTTTCAAGCCATAAAAAACGGCATTTTGCCACCTCAAATTTACGATAAAGAGCAAATTTTGCCAAAAATAAATATAATAGATGAAAAAATACAGACAAACATAAAAACTGCGATGAATTTAAGCTTTGCTTTTGGCGGAGACAACGCAGTTAGCGTGATAGGAAAAATATGAATATAAAATCAATTTTGCCCCAAAGCGGATATATGGTTTTTTTGGACGAAATCAAAGAAATCAGGCAAGGCGAGATAGTTTGTGGTGTGAAAATTCCACCCAATTCGCCATTTGTAGAAAACGGACGACTTGAAAGCTGCACATATATCGAAATAATGGCACAATCAATCGCGGCGTATGCAGGAAGCAACGATAAAATCGAGCTTGGATTTTTGCTAAGTTGTCGCAAAATGGATATTTTCCGCCCTTTTGTAAATGTGGGCGATGAGCTAATCATAAAGGCAGTCGAGAGTCTAAGCGACGGGGCCGGAATGTTTGTGTTTGATTGTGAAATTTTGCTTAGCAATGAGTGCGTTGCAAGGGCGAGTTTGAGTGTGTTAAATCCAAGCAAAGAATTTTTAGATAAGGCGATAAATGAATAGGCGGGTTTTGATTACAGGTTCTAGTGCTGGGATCGGCAAGGCGTGTGCTTTAAGACTAGCAAAAGCCGGTTATGAAGTGGTTTTGCACGGGCGAAATTTGATAAATTTACAAGCCGTAGCGGATGAAATTTGCAAATTTAGCGGCAAAAAGCCTGAAATTTTAAATTTTGATGTCGCAGATACTGAGGGGGCAAAAGAAATTCTTACAAAAGATTTGCAAAACGGCGTGTATTACGGCGTGATTTTAAACGCAGGAATCACGCGAGATAACACATTTGCAGGGCTTGAAGAGATTGAGTGGAAAAGCGTAATTGATACAAATTTAAATAGTTTTTACAATGTGCTAAATCCCGTGCTAATGCCGATGATAAGGGCAAAAAGTCCGGCTAGAATAATCGTAATGAGCTCAGTTAGCGCAATCATGGGAAATCGCGGACAGAGCAATTACGCCGCTAGTAAAGCAGGCCTTATCGCAGCGGCAAAATCTTTGGCGATTGAGCTTGCAAGCAGGAAAATAACCGTTAATTGCATAGCACCGGGGCTAATAGATACGGCGATGACGGATTTGGGCGAATTAAAAGATGAGATAATCAAGCAAATTCCGGCTCGTCGCATCGGGGAAGCAGACGAAGTGGCGGCTTTGGCTGAGTTTTTGCTAAGCGAAAATGCTAGCTATATCACAAGACAAGTAATAGGAGTAAATGGCGGATTATGTTAAATAGGGTTGTTGTTACTGGTTTTGGAAATGTTTGTGCGTTTGGGCGTGAGTGGAGCGAGATAAGAGCTAAATTTGAAGCTAAGCAAAATGCCGTTAAATTTATGAGCGAGTGGGATAGATTTGGGAGTGAATTAAATACTCGCTTAGCCGCTCCGATAATAAACTACGCACCGCCTTCGCAGTGGGATAGAAAACAACTTCGCTCTTTGGGGATAGTTTCTCAATACGCCGTCGAAGCAGCAGGACTAGCCTTAAAAGATGCTGGACTTTTAGATGATGAGAGCATAAAAGACGGGCGAATGGGCGTGGCAGCAGGGTCAAGCACAGGAAGCACAGAAGCCATGTCTCAGGCGGTTACTTTGCTACTTGGCATGGAGAGCAATTTTAATGCAAACACATATATAAGAATGATGCCACACACCACAGCAGCAAATATTTCTATTTTTTATGGGCTAAAAGGTCGCATGATTCCGACAAGTTCGGCTTGTACGAGTGCAAGTCATGCCATAGGATACTCTTATGAAGCCATAAAATACGGACAAATCGATATGATGTTAGCAGGTGGCGCAGAAGAGCTTTGTCCTAGCGAAGCCTTTGTTTTTGATAGATTGTTTGCGACAAGTTGCAAAAATGATGCGCCAAAAACCGCTCCTGCGCCGTTTGATGCGGATAGAGACGGGCTAGTTTTGGGCGAAGGCGGATCGATGCTAGTTTTAGAGAGTTTAGAAAGTGCAAAAAAAAGAAATGCCAAAATTTACGCTGAAATTGTAGGTTTTGGATCAAGTTGTGATGGCACTCACATCACTAGACCGCAAAGTGCCACGATGAAAGAAGCTATGCGTTTAGCTTTAAAAGATGCAAATTTGACGCCTGAAAAAATCGGCTACATAAACGCTCACGCCACAGCTACCAAACAAGGCGACATTGCAGAAAGCCATGCTACAAATGAGCTTTTTGGAGATAAAGTAGCAATTAGCTCACTTAAAAGCTATCTTGGCCATACTTTGGGGGCGTGCGGGGCATTGGAGAGTTTTTTTAGTATAATGATGATGAAACAAAGTAGGTTTTATCCAAATTTAAATTTAAATAAAGTAGATTGCGAGTGCGCAAATTTAAACTATTTGCGCGATATTACTGAGATAAAAACCGAATTTGTAATGAATAATAATTTCGCATTTGGCGGGGTTAATACATCTTTGATTTTTAGAGATTTTAAAGAGTAAATTTAAAGGAGACAAAATGAAAAAATTTGTTTTATTTTTAGGTGCAATGCTACTTACTAGCAGTGTTTGGGCGAAAAATGATGTAATGCGATTTTCTATTCAGGGTGCATTAAACGACCCAAGAGCAAAAGAGGTGCTAGATCCTAGCATTAAGTTATATTTTGGTAAAGACGGCGGTAAAGCTAAAAAAATTACCCAGCAGCTCTCAGCCAACAAAAAGACAAACGGCGTAGGCAAAAGCGATGAAGCAGCCTGCAACTGGGCGTTTTTATCTGCGATTAAGACTTTTCAAGAAAGAGCCAAAAGAGAAGGCGGAAGCAAGGTTGTAAATCTTTCTAGCTACTATTATAAAAATGAATTTATAAGCAGTAAAGAATTTGAGTGCGGTGTCGGAAATATAATGGTCGGCGTTACACTTCGTGGCTATATTGCAAAATAAATTTAGTAAATTCGGTGCGATATTGTATCAAATTGCACCGAATTTGATATGTTAAATTCGCAAATTTACATTATCGTTAAAAACTTAAAAATATGATTATTTGGTTATTTTAGCTATATTTTTTATAAATAAATATTGTAAAAATAATTTTTTTGTTACGCAAATTTTGTAACATTGTTGAAATTTTTGATTTTGATAAATTTAAAAATAGTTTTTTAATCTTTTTTTATTCTTAAAGATTGTGATTATACCGATACTTTAATAAAATTTTAAGAATTTAGCTAAAATATTAAGTTAAATTTTATTAAATTTAAAGTAAATTTTGTCAAATAAAATTTAAAATAATCTCCAAATAAAGGTGATTCTTTGAGTAAAACACATCAATTTGTCATTACAAATCCCGGTCTTTGTATAGGCTGTAAGGCCTGTGAAAAGGCTTGCGTTAAAGAATCTATAAAACGCGGAAAGTTAGGGATTACCAGAATTAAGGTTTCCAAAGTAGAAAAAACTTCTTCTACAAATCAGTGTCGTCAGTGCGACGATGCTCCGTGTGCGGTCGTTTGTCCTAGCGGTGCTTTACAAAATTTGGGCGATTTCGTCCATTTAAATGAGCATTTATGTATAGGCTGTGGGCTTTGCACGGTAGCATGTCCGTATGGTGCGATTAGTCTTGATTGTATGGATGTTTTTGGCGTAGATAGAGATGAAAGCGATCTATCTCAGCCCGGATTTCCTAATATCGCCGTAAAATGCGATATTTGCGACGGTAGAGTCGAAGGTTCTGCTTGTGTTGAAGCCTGTCCAAAAGGTGCTATTATTATGCTGGATTTTAAAGACAACCATAAATTCGGCAAAAAGCTAAAAGATACGGAAAATATGCAGGAATTTATCCACGCAATAAGCGGAAAAAAGGTAGATGTAGAAAAATTTGTGCCAAAAGCACCGCCAAAACCTGCACCTGCAACTCCTAATGCAGAAGCTGCAAATTCCGAAACTTCTGCAAATTCGCAAGAAAAACCGAAAAAAGACGAGAATTCGGCGAATTTGCAAAATCCAACGGATAACAAGGAAGACAATGCTTAAATTTCTATTTTTTTCTTATTTATGTGTCGGAATAATAAGCTTAATTCTTTATAAATCCAAAAAAATAGCTTTTTATTTTGGATTTGTTTCAAATGCGCTTATTTCGCTTTTAGGTGCGCTTTATTTTATAACAAATCTAAACTCGAAATATGAATTTAGCTTAAAAGGATTTTTGTTTGAACCAAATTTTATGCTAACGCCGTTTGGGGCTTTTTTTAGCTTTATAATCTGCTTTATAGGGGCGATGAGTGCAATTTATTCGCTTGGATACCTAAAAAATTTCAAGGTAAATTTTGCAGTTTTTTCATCACTATTTAGCTTTTTTATGCTTAGCATGTTAATGGTTCTAAATAGCAACGATGTGTTTGGATTTATCGTGCTTTGGGAATTAATGACATTAGTATCTGCACTAATGCTTAAATTTAACGATACCCCAAGCTCAAATTACAGCGTTATGCTCTATCTTGGGGTAGCACAAGTCGGTGCATTTTGTTTAGTTATTGCAATGCTTATTATGGCAAATACTAGCGGAAGTTTGCATTTTAGTGATTGGAATTTTAATTCTCCATCTCTTTTTATCTGCATTTTGCTTTTTATAGGATTTGGCACGAAAGCAGGTCTAGCGCCTTTTCATGTATGGAGTCCGATAGTTTATCCGCATGTAAATTCAAATGTTTCGGCACTTTTTAGCTCTGCTATGAGCAAAGTTGCGATTTTTGGTTTGATTAAATTTATGCTGATTGCAAAAATTCCTGCTTCTTTTGCCTTAGCTATGATGATTTTGGGTGGATTTGGAGCGATTTGGGGCATAATTTTTGCTACACTTCAAAACGAGTATAAAAAGCTTATCGCTTATAGTTCGGTTGAAAATATGGGCATAATTTTACTTGCTCTTGGTGCCGGGCTTTACGGACTTAGCACACAAAATGCTATTTTAACGGCATTTGGCTTAGCAGGAGCGATTTTTCATAGTCTAAACCACAGCGTTTTTAAAGCAATTTTGTTTTTTGCGGCAGGAAATGTATATGTCGCAAGCAAAAAACTAAAAATCAACTCACTTGGCGGTTTAGCCAAATTTATGCCAATAAGTGCGATATGTGCTTTGGTTGCAATTTTTAGTGCGGTTGCGATTCCGCTGTTTAACGGATTTGCAAGTGAGTGGTTGATTTATAAAGCCTTACTTACAAATACAGGTTCGTTTTATTCTAAACTAATCTTTGCGATTTCGACTATCGCTTTAACATTAGCTGGTGTGCTTTGTGCGTTTGCCTTTGTTAAATTTTATGGACTTGTTTTTAGCGGAAAAGAAAAAGAAGATTCTTATAGGGAAGCTTCGATTTTTTCACTGATTCCTATGGTGATACTATCTGCATTTTGTGTTATTTTTGCTCTAATTTCACCGATACTAATCAAAGAAATTTGCAGCTTTTTGCCGACTAATGCAGACGCCACAACGATGTCATTTTCGCTACTTTGGCTATGTTTGATTGCTATGCTTATTTTGCCGTTTGCGATTTTACTAGCTTTTAAATCGCCATTTGAGAAACCAAAATTAAGCGATCCGTGGGCAAACGGATTTAAATTCCAGAGTGAATTTTTACCAAATTCAAACACAGCCGTAGGCGATTTAAGACGAGTTTTGGCTAAATTTATGTGCATAAAAATGCGTAAAAAAGGTGCGTCTTATAGCATTGTCGTAAAAGATGTTTTTATGGAGTATATCTATAAGCCTATAATCGATATTAATATGAAAATAGCCGATAAAATCGCCATTATGCAAAACGGCAAGAGTGCGACTTACGCATTTTATATGGTGCTTTACCTTGGCATTTTAGGTTTGGGAATATTTTACTTTTTTGGAGGCAAACTATGATATTACAACTACTTTTAGCTCTTGCCTTGATGCCACTATTTGACGGTATTTGTCGAAGTTTGCGTGCAAAAATCCAGTCTCGCCAAGGACCGCCGATTTGGCAAACTTATTATGATTTGTTAAAACTTTTGCGCAGAAAGCGAACGGCTCCAAATTCAGCCCATTTTGTCTTTAAATGGACGCCGTATCTACTTGTGGCAATCGGAGCGTTTTTGGTAATGCTAACGGCTGCTAGGTGTGAGAGCATTTCAGATTTAATTGTTATTGTTTATCTGCTTGTCGCATTTAGATTTATCCTAAATTTAGCAGCATTTGATAGTCTTAACCCATTTGCGGCAATCGGCGCAAACAGAGAAAATATGCTAGCGTTATATGCTGAGCCTATTATGATTTGCGGTTTGATTGTGGTTTGTGTAATGTTTGGAACTACAAATTTAACCACTATTCATAATGCAGTCATTAACGGCGAAATTGGATTTAAAATTTCATTTATAATAGCAGGAATTGTATTGTTATGGTCTGTTTATATCGAAATGTCAAGAAAGCCTTTTGATATAGCAGAAGCAGAACAAGAGGTTCAAGAAGGCGTCGTGGCTGAATTTAGCGGTAGAGATTTAGCACTCATCGACATTGGCGCTATGCTAAAACAATTTGCCGTAATTTGCTTATTTGTTAAAATTTTTATCCCTTTTGGGTTTAATAATTTACTACTAGATTGCATTTTTACGGTGATTTTGGTCGAATTTGCCACAACGGCTGCTGTGTTAATCGATAACTTCGGTCCTAGGTATGCAATGCTTTCGACTTTGAAATTAAACGCTTCGTGGATGTTAGGACTTGGCATTTTAAGCGTGATTTTGTTTGCTGCGGGGGTTTAATATGGAAGCATTTGCAATACTTTTAATGATGATTTCTTTGGCGGTATTTTCGTTTAGGGATTATAAAATTTCAATTTCTCTTTATGCGTTAAATACTGTTTGTTTGGTAACTCTATTTTTTATTATGGCAGCTAAATTTGATGCTCATGAGCTTCGTTCTTGGGCGGTAATTGCGATTATTACAAAGGTTATTTTGGTTCCTGCGATTTTGTTTTATGCTCTTAGTAAAATCGATATGCGTTATGAAAATGATCCATATACAGGATTTTTCTTATCGCCTGTGATAGCTTTTGCATTTTCGCTTGGATTGGCACTTCTTTTAACGCCGATATTTATGAAATTTGCAATTATTCAAAATGAAGTGGTTATTTGTGCTGCGATTTTTACATTTTGGATTGGGGTTTGCGGATTTATTTTAAGAAGGTCGTTTTTAAAACAAATTTTGGCTTATTGTTTGATAGAAAACGCGGTTCATCTAAATTTAGCCACAAACGCTTGTAATGCTAGTTCGCTAGTCGAGCTTGGAATTTTAAGCGACGCTGTGTTTGGAATCGCGATTATGGCTATTTTGGCAGTTAGATACAAAGAGGTCTTTGGTAGCCAAAATACGAATTTAGCCAGTGAGTTAAAGGGTTAATATGATAATATATTTAATGCTTATTTTGCCGTTAATATGTGCGGCGTTGATTTATTTCGTGCCTGATAGGCTGATAAAAATCGCAAATTTAGCCTTTGCGCTCGTTATTTGTGCGGTTATATTTAAAGCTATCTCTTTGATAGGCTTTACTCCGCTTTTCGCGCTAAATAAAATGCTGTTTTTAGATAGCTTGGGTGGAATTTATCTGACAATCATCGGCATTACAGGGACTTTGGTAACGCTATATTTTCCTACCTATCTTGGTTGGAGAGATGAAAGCCCTAAAAAAATCAAAAAAATGCTAGTTTTAGCCTATATCACGACATTTGCTATGATACTTTCTGCCGTGGCAAATGATATTGCTATCATGTGGGCGGCTGTCGAAGCGACAACGCTAAGTAGTGTTTTTATGGTTGTTTATAACAAGAAAAAACAAATCGTAGAAGCCGGTTATAAATATGTAATGGTCTGCTCTCTTGGTCTAGCATTTGCTATGCTGGCTACTATTTTGCTTTATTCAAGCGGCGGGATTTTATTTACAGATTTGATTGATAAAAAAATCGATCCGCTTACGATGAAAGTTATTTTTATCCTAGCTCTTGTGGGATTTGGCACAAAAGCAGGTCTTGTTCCAACTCATACTTGGCTTCCTGATGCTCACGCGCAAGGTCCATCTCCAACTTCTGCCGTGCTTAGCGGTATCGTGCTAAAAGTGGCAATGCTAGCTCTCATTAGATACTATTTTATCGCTGCAAATTCAGTCGGTATGGAGTTTGTAATGGATACTATGCTTGTAAGTGGCGTGATTACTCTTTATGTGGCTGGGTATTTCTTGGTAACTCAACACGATGTAAAACGCATGCTTGCTTATCACAGCGTAGTTCATATGGGCGTTATCGCATTTGCTTTGGGAGTTGGCGGAAAAATCGGCGTAGCGGCAGCACTTTTCCATTGCCTAGCTCACAGCCTTACAAAAGCCCTAGCTTTCCTTACCACAGGAAATACTTGGAGAATTTACCAAACAAACAACATGCACAAAATGGGTGGTCTAGCCTACACTGCACCGCTTACTTGTGTATTCTTTGGAATTTCGATTTGCTCACTTGTTGGAGTTCCAGCTTTTGCGATTTTCGTAAGCGAATTTATGACTTTTACACAAGCAATTTTGACAGAGCGATATGTCGTAGCGATTATTTTTGCGATTGCATTAGCAGTTATTTTCATAGCAGACTTTTCACACTTTTTCTTAGCTTCATTTGGCAAAAACCAAAGCGAGCTAAAATACGATAAAGAGATGAGTTTGTTCGAAAATTTACCACTTATATTTTTGGGCTTTTTTGTTATCGCTTTTGGACTTTGGAAGTTTGAGTTTTTCTGGAATTTGCTTGATTTGAGCGTGAATTTAATAAAGGATTTAAGATGATAGGTGATTTATACATTAGTCAAATCGAAAGCGAATTTAACATATTTGAAACCACTAGACAAACCGATAAACAAATAACGATTTTGGTCGATAGAAACGACCTGCCTGCTGTGGTAAATAAGCTATATTATGGTATCGGCGGTTGGTTAGTGACGATGGTAGCAAACGATGAAAGGTCTATAAATAAACATTTTGCGCTTTATTATGTGCTTTCTATGGAGGGTTCTAAATTTAGCCAAGATGATGAATTAGAAGAGAAATGCTTTATAACCGTTAAAACTCTAATTCCGGCCGATGATCCTGTTTATCCATCAGTTACGCCACTCGTTAAGGCTGCTGTTTGGTATGAAAGAGAGGCTTTCGATCTCTTTGGGCTTAGAGCAGAAGGGCTAATAGATCCAAGAAGACTTGCCATGAGCGATGATTGGCCACTAGATTTATATCCGCTTAGAAAAGATGAGATGAATTATAAATTTCGTCCAGATCCACTAAGCGTGGAGCCTGATTATGAATTTAAAAAGCCAAAGGGCGTAAATACCCAAGCCATTCCGCTTGGACCACTTCATATCACGGCTGATGAACCGGGGCATTTTAGGCTCTATTGTGACGGCGATACGATTGTAGATGCGGATTATAGGCTGTATTATGAGCACAGGGGCATGGAAAAACTAGCCGAAAATCGTATGAACTACACTCAAATGGCATTTTTAGCCGAGAGAGTTTGTGGGATTTGCGGTTTTGCGCACTCTATCGCTATGGCAAGAGCCACAGAAAACGCTATGGGGTTAGAAATCCCTGAACGAGCAAAAGCTCTTAGAGTTATGAGTGCAGAAGTTGAAAGACTTCACTCAAACTTGCTAAATATCGGTTTAGCGTGTGAAGTTACAGGAAACTACACCGCATTTATGCATGTTTTTAGAATTCGTGAATATACGCTTGATTTAGCTCAAATCATTACAGGCGGTCGTAAAACTTACGGAACTGTTGCCGTTGGCGGTATGAGAAGAGATATTAGAGCAAAAGAGATAAAACAAATGCTTCATTTGCTTGTTAAAATAGAACAAGAATTTGACGAAATTTGGGATGTTATCATAAATGATGAAAGACAAATGTCTCGCTGGAAGGGAATCGGCGTTTTAGATCCGCAGGTTGGCAGGGATTACGGCTCAGTAGGACCTACTATAAGAGCTAGCGGATTTAAAAGAGATGTTCGTTATGATCACCCTGATGATTTTACGAAAAAACTTAAATTTAATATCAATACCGAAACCAGTTGCGATGTTTATGGTAGAGTAAAAGTTCGTTATCACGATACGATAGATGCTATCAGTATAATTAGACAATGTATTGACTTGATGCCGGGCGGCGATATTATCGTAAGTAGTGATTATCGTATAACGCCAAATAGCTATGCAATCGGCTGTATTGAAGCACCACGCGGCGAAGACATACACTGGATAATGCAAAGCGGAAGCCAAAAGGTTTATAGATGGCGCGTTAAGGCTCCTACATTTAGCAACTGGCCAGCCCTAGCTCATCAGCTTCGTGGTTACACTGTCGCCGATGCCGCGCTTATCGTATGCAGCTTAGATCCATGCTATTCATGCACCGAAAGGCTAACCGTAGTCGATATAAAAAGCGGAAAAAGCAAGATTTTAAGCGGAAAAGAGCTTAAAAGCATTTGCCAAAAAGGAAATTAGATGAAAATAATTGATTTATTGAAAAAAAGCGGCGTAGTTACAAGCCCGTATCCGTTGCAACCTTATGAAGTAAGTGAAAATTTTCGTGGCAAACCCGAATATAACTACTCTTTTTGCATAGGCTGTGCCGCATGTGGCATTGCTTGTCCGCCAAATGCCATAAGTGTTAAAATAGAAGACAAAAGCGTAGTATGGAGATATAACACAGGCAGATGTATTTTTTGTGGTCGATGTGAAGAAGTTTGCCCGACAGGAGCCATAAAATTAAGCGATAAATTTGAACTAGGCGTAAATTTTAACAAAAACGACTTGTTGGTTCAAGGCGAAATGGAAGCTCAAATTTGCACCAAATGCGAAAAACCTTTTACTTCAAAAAGGTTTATAAAATCGGCATTAAATAAAATAAATTCGTCAAATATGAGTAGCAAACGAAAAAAATTAGCGCTAAGCTATACGCAAATTTGCCCTGATTGCAAACGAGAGATTACTTCTACGGCAATGCGTGAAAAAGATTATCAAAGGATTGAGTGATGAGCGGTGATGATAAATTAAAATTTTTAAAACAAATTAGACGCAGTTTTAGCGTTTTTCGTGTGGATTGTGGCGGTTGTAATGGTTGCGAGATAGAGATTTTTGCAGGAATTTCTCCGCTTTGGGATCCTGAAAGATTTGGTTTTAAACTTGTCGCAAACCCGCGCCACGCCGATATTTTGCTTGTAACGGGTCCTGTTACAAGGCAGATGTATTATCCGCTTTTAAGAGCTTATGAAGCAGTTCCTGAACCAAAAATAGTAGTAGCCTTAGGCGCATGTGGCATAAGTGGCGGAATTTTCCATGATAGTTACGGCGTTTGGGGCGGTGTGCAAAATATAATTCCGGTTGATGTTTTTATTCCGGGCTGTCCGCCGCATCCAGCCGGTATCATTTATGGTTTGGCAAATGCGCTTGGGCTAGTCGAACAAAAACAAAAAGAAGAAAAATTTGATAAAGATGACGAATTTGTAAATTTAGAACAAAAATCGTTAATCGGCGATACAAATTTTGAAAAATTAGTTCTACAAAAGGCAAAATTTTTGATGAGCTATGTTCATGCGAAAGAGCTTTATGAAAAATTTATTTCTGCTTTGGGTAGTTGCGATGACACAAAAGATAGCTCAAAGGCAAAAGAAGCTATCTTACAAGCTATCGAAAAAGAAGACGATCCGCGTTTTAAAGAGTGCATGGGTATTATTTTTAACGATGTTTATGCGAAATTTATACAAAGCGAAAATATAGATTTAAAATCGATTTCATGGTCGTAAATTTGCATTTTTGCAAATTTACGCCGATTTATAACAATTTAAGATTAAGAGATATTTTGCTATAATTTTAGCCATTTTAATTTAGGGGTTAAATTGCAAAATAAAGTCTATTTTAATATTTCCAAATTCGACGCTATTATCGATACTGGCGCGAATTTAGGTGAGCTTGAAATTTACAAAAAAAGTCCAGATTTAACGCATATCGCCCCTATTGAGCGAAGAAGACTTAGTAAGGGGGCTAGATTTTGCATTTCGCTCTTAAAAGAGTGCGATGAAATGCCTGTGATTTTTAGCTCAAAGCACGGCGAGATAAATCGCTGTTTTTCTTTGCAATCTAGCCTAGCTAGACTTGAACCGCTCTCTCCTGCTTCATTTTGCATTAGCGTTCATAATGCGATTGTGGCACAAAATGCGATTTTTGCCAAAAACAGGGCTGAAATTTCAGCGATTTCTACAAATTTAAGCCTAGAAAACGGAATTTTAAATGCCGTAGCTAAATTTGATGAATTTGATAAAATAGCGATTATTAGCTATTTTGAGAGCATAAATAATGAACTTATGAACGAAAATGATTTGATTTATGCGATTTTGGTTGTAGTAGAAAAAGGCAAAAATTTTAGCATTGAAATTTCACCAAATAACGAGCCAAATTTAGCAAATTTGACTAAAAATAGCGATTTTGAATTTTTGCTAAATCTAAAAAATCACAAAAAATCTTGGGTTACAAAAGAGCAAGATTTAAGCTGGAAATGGGTCGATGAAACTGCTATTTAGGCGAATTTGCGTAGCGTTATGCTTTGCAAGTTTTGGCATTATTTGCATGGTTGGAAATCTCTTTTTTATTCCCGTAATAATACTGCGATTAAACAAATTTAAAATCATAGAAAATTTCGCTAGGGATTTGGTTTTTGTGGCTTGGCGAGTGTTTTTGTATTTGATTGTGTTTTATGGATACGCAAAAATAGATTTTAGAGCAAAATTTGTTCGCAAAGATAGCGCTATCATCATCATCGCAAACCACCCGTCCTTGCTCGATGTTGTGTTGCTTTTATCTCACATACGCAGGGCAAATTGCATAGTAAAGGCAAGTTTAGCAAAAAATATTTTTTTATTTGGGGCGATAAAATCGGCAAATTATATTTTAAATACAGAAAATGAAAAAATGCTAGAACTATCAAAAAAAGCGTTGCAAAATGGAGAAAATTTGATTATTTTTCCAGAAGGCACTCGCACGAAGGATAAAATTTACATGCAAAAAGGCGCATTTTATATAGCCATAAACTGCGCAAAAGAGCTAATTGCGCTAGGCATAAAAATGTCGCCAAAAAGCTTAAAAAAAGGACAATCGTGGTATGATACGCCACAAAATAAGATAAAATATGAAGTGGATATTTTAGAAAATTTAGATTTGAGCAAATTTGAAAAATCTCGTTCAAATCCGATTCGAGTTAGATTATTACACGAAAAAATGCAAAATTTATATGAAAGGCAAGATTTATGAGTGATCTTATTTTAGAGATTAAAGAGATGATTATCTCAGGGCTTAACCTTGAAGATATGAGCGTGAGCGACATCGACGAAAATGCACCGCTTTTTGGAGAAGGACTTGGGCTCGATAGCGTCGATGCGCTTGAACTTGGACTTTTGATCCAAAAAAAATATGACATTGTTATAAACTCAAAAACTGAAAATGTCAAAGAAATTTTCGCAAATGTCGTAAATTTGGCAGATTTTATATCAAAAAATAGGAAATAAAATGGATAAAAATCAGATTTTTGAAATTCTAAAACAGGCTTTGGTTGAGCTTTTTGAGATAGATGAAAGCAAAATTTCGCTTGATGCTAAGATTTATGAAGACTTAGACATAGATAGCATTGATGCGATTGATTTGGTTGATTTTGTCAAAAAACAAACAGGTCATAAACTAATGCCAGAAGACTTCAAAGCCATAAAAACGCTTGGCGATATTGTTGAGGTCGTGGCGAAAAAATACCAAATCGGCGAGTAAATTTGAAAACTTTTTTAAAGGCGATAATTACGCTTTTTAGCGTGATTTATCCTTTTGGAATTGTCTTTTTTAGAGAGTTTAGCCTTTATTTATTGATTATAATGGCGATTTTATGGGGACTGCGCGGGATTTTGGAATTTGGCTTTGAGAGCAAAAATTTAAGCGAATTTGGTAAATTTAGTTTTGTTATGTGCGGTTTTTTCGCACTTTGTGCGGTTTTTAGTGCTTATGGGATAAAATATCTTTATCCTGTGCTAATAAATGCTTTTTTGGGGGCAGTTTTTTATTTTAGCTTAGCTAACACGCCGATGATAACTAAATTTGCTATGTTAAAAGAAAGAAATTTAGAGCCAAAAGCTTTGATTTATACTAGAAATTTAACCAAAATTTGGATAGGATTTTTTATTTTTAACGGGCTTATAAGTGCGATTTTGGCGTGTTTTGAAAACAAAATTTATTGGGGTGTTTATTGTGGGGCGATTTCTTATGTTTTGGTAGGAGCGTTGCTTTTTGGCGAGATTATTTTTAGGAAGTTTTATATAAAAAATGCGTGAATTTATACAAAATTTAAGTGAAATTTCGGAGCAAATTTGCAAATTTGCAGCTGTTTTAAAAAATAAAAACATAAAGCGAACTCAAATTTTCCTAAGCGATATGAGTGAGTTTAAAATCGCCTTTTTTGGGGCGATGCTAGCAGGGACAAAACCTGAACTTTTAAGAGATAATCATTTTGAAGACGGTTTTTTTGGCATTGATGATGAAAAATTTGCCAAGATTTGTGCTGAGTTTGAAAATTTGAGCGAATTTGGCGAATTAAATTTAAACGGAAGCGAGATTTTTTATCTAAAAACTTCGGGAAGCACAGGCAAACCAAAAAACATTCAAAAGTCGCTTTTGGATATGGTCTTAGAAGCAAAGCATTTAGCAAAAGCCCTAAATTTAAGCTCCCAAGAGCAGTTTTTAGCCAGTGTAACTCACCAAAATATGTTTGGGCTGACATTTAAGTTTTTTTTGCCGTTAGTTTTGGACGCGAAGTCTTATAAGGGCGAATACAACTACCCTGAAATTATTTTTGATCAAAGCCTAAATGGCTCTATTTTGATCTCATCGCCTACGATTTTAAACGCACTTTATCAGCACAAAAACGCCAAAAAAATAGCAAATTTAAAAATGATAATCTCAGCAGGAGCTAGGCTTCCGCAAAATTTGCGAGATGAATTAAATAAAATCACAAATGCTAAAATCGTCGATATTTACGGATCTAGCGAAACGGGCGTTGTAGGGGCAAATTTAGGAATGGGGCTTAAAAAATTTGAGCCTGTGAATTTAGAAGTGGGCAGTAAAGGCGAACTCATCATAACTTCGCCTTGGTGCAAAAGGTTCGAAAGTAGCGATAGCGGCGAGATTAGAGGCGATGATATTATTTTGCACGGACGGCTTGATAGGATTGTTAAATTTAGCGAAAAGCGCGTAAATTTAGACGCCATAGAAGAAAAATTAAATCAAAATGAACTTATAAAAGACTGCAAACTAGGGCTTCACCCAAAATTTGAGCGAATTTTGGCTTTGATAGTTTTAAGCGAGAGCGGCGAAGAAGAGTTTAGAAAAAACGGCAAAAAAAGCGTCGTAGAAAACTTAAAAAAATATCTAAAATATGATTTTGGCTCGGTTGTAAGGTATTTTAAAATAGTCAGCAAAGTCCCGTATTCTGCGCAAAGTAAGGTAAAAAAAGATGATTTCATAAAAGCTTATGAAACCTACGAAATGCCTGAATTTACGCAAATTTCGCAAAATGAATTCAAGGCAAAGATTAAGCCAAGTGATTTTTATTTTGACGGACATTTTGCGAGTTTTCCTGTGGTACCGGGCTTTATGCAGTTTAAATTTGCTAGGATTTGCGCAGAAAAATTAGGATATGATTTGCAAAATTTAAGCCATATTCCAAGCATAAAATTTATGCACTTTATCCGTCCAAATGACGAAATAATCGTATCGTTTGAGAAAAAAGAAAAAACGCTAAGTTTTAAAATCAAAAGTCAAAAAGAGTGTTGCAATGGAAAAATCAGCCTTTAAGCCTGTTTTTTTGGTGCCTTACTACAACCACCCCGCTAAAATCGCCGTTTTAGTAGAAAATTTATCAAAAATGGGCGAGATTTTAATCATCGATGACGGCAGTGATGAAGTTAGCAAAAATGCACTAATCGGCTTAAAAGCTGAAATTTTTACTCGCGAAAACAACGGCGGCAAGGGCGCTGCACTCAAAGACGGATTTAAAATCGCTTTGCAAAAAGGCTACACTCACGCATTTCAAATCGATGCTGATTTTCAGCATGATATTTCAAAATGCGACGATTTTTTGCAAATCGCACAAATAAATCCGCACTCGCTAATATGCGCCAATCCGATTTACGATGAAAATGCACCAAAAAGCCGTTTTTACGGACGCAAAATAACAAATTTTTGGTGCGCCATAAATTCTCTTTCAAGCGACATAAAAGACGGCATGTGCGGGTTTAGAATTTATCCCTTAAAAGAGATTTGCGAAATTTTACCAAGCGTAAAAGATGATCGCATGGGCTTTGATATCGAAATTTTGGTTCAAGCTTACAGAGCGAAAATAAACCTAAAATGGATTGAGCTGAAAGTTCGCTACGAGAAGGGCGGGGTTAGCCATTTTCGCATGTTTAGGGATAATTTTCAAATTTCACTAACCCACGCAAGGCTGTTTTTCACGCTTCCCTTATGGTTGGTAAAAAGGGCATTTCATGGCTAAGCACTGGGCAGAGCAAAACGAAGTCGCACCAAGTTTATTTTTAAAAGCGACATTTTTTTTGGTTACAAAACTGCCTAGTTTTATCGTTAAGTGTATCGTATTTATCGTGGTTAGCGTCTATTTTTTGTTTTTAAAAAATCAAAGAGAAAATATAATAAATTTTAGAAAAAATGTCGCACAAAGTGGCGGAAAAATAAGCGGAAACGCGTATGCGAATTTTTATAATTTTGGCGTTGCAATCTGCGATAAAATCGCCATTTGGACAAATAAAAAGGGAATAGAAATCGACCGAACAAATTTAGAAAAAATTCGCTCACAGCTCGACGGCGTAAAACGGGGCAAAATTTTGCTAACTAGCCATTATGGCAATATCGAAGTGGCAAAAGCCCTTGTGAGCGAACTTGGTCGCACGAAAATAAATATCTTTATGTATCGCGCAAACAATGCTAAATTTAACGAATTTATGGATAAAGTCAGTGGCGGGAAAATCAATGTCTTTTGGGTCGATGAACTAAATATTGAAACTATGCTAAATTTGGGAAATTTGCTAGATAACGGCGAACATATCGCTATAATGGCAGATCGTGTGCCGATAAAAAGCGAAAAGGTCGCAAGTGCCAAATTTTTGGGAAAAACGGCGAATTTTAGCATTGGAGCGTATCTCATAGCAGGGATTTTAAAGGCTGAAATTTACTCATTTTGGTGTTACAAAGTAGGCAAAAAATATACTTTTGAAACGAAAAAACTGCCAAGCGTGGAGCTAAAAAGCGATAAAATCGCTTCTGTAATGCCTGCTTTGAGAGCGTATGTGGCGGATTTAGAGAGCAAATGCGTAAGCGATCCCGCGCAATGGTATAATTTTTTTGATTTTTGGGGGCAAGGTGAAAAAGAGCTATAAATTTAGAGTTGAGTTTTATGATACCGACAGCATGGGCGTAGTGTGGCACGGAAACTATGTCAAATACTGCGAAATGGCGCGGTGTGCGTTTTTGCGCGAGATCGGCTACACTTATATCGATATGAAAAATGACGGATACGCTTATCCGATTGTGAAAATGGATTTTAAATTTGTGCGTCCTGCGATGTTTGATGATGAAATTTGTGTTGAAGTAGAATTGAGCGAATTTGAAAGCTTACTTAAATTTAAATACACCATAAAAAACGCTGATACGGGCGAAATTTTATGCAAGGCAACCACTGCCCAAGCAGCGGTAAATTTAGAAAATATGGAAACCTGCTTTTATCTACCTGAGATTTTAAAAGAAAAATTAAAGGGACTAAAATAAAATTGGATAAACATATAAATTTGGTGGGCAAGGATACCCACCCTACGGTCCTTAAATAAAAATTCACCTGCAACCACCGAACCAACTATCACCGTGCGTGCAATCAGATTTTTTAGATTGAGTTTGTTTCTTCGAGGCTGTTTTCTTTTGAGTCACTTTTTTTTGACCTAGTTTCTTTTTCAATTGCTCATTCTCATATTTTAGTTTATCGTTTTCTTCCATTAGCTGATCAACAGCCTCTCGCCATTTTGCACTATTTTCTGCAAGTTGTGCTTCGCAACTATCTGCCATAGCAAATGAAGCAGAACCCATTAATAAGCCTAATGCTAAACCAACTTTTACAAAACTTTTTGTCATTTTTGACTCCTTGTAGAAAATTTTATAAAAAATTATCCATAATTTTACCCCCCCCCCCCCCTAATAAAAACTTAAATTTTCAATTTTTTTTGAAAAAAATGAAAAATTTGATGATTTTTTCTAAATTTTGATAAAAAAATAGAGAATTTAAAAAATATTTTGTGTTTTTTTGTCAAAGAAGTTTATGAAATAGATTTAAAACGAATTCTCTCAATAGGTTTTTCGATGAATTTATAAGCTAAAAGTCCGAATAAAAATGAAGAAATAATCATAAAAGTTATGTTTAGTTCATCAAATTTCCACATACAGATACAATAAAACAGTGCGTGGTTTAAAAATATGTGATAGCTTAAAGCCCCGCAAACGCTATTAAATTTGGCTTTAAATTTGATTTGTGATAGCTCATAAACAAGCGGAATGCCGACTAATACGGCAAAAGGTAATTCAAAAGAAACAGCATCACAATAATATATATTTACAATAAGTTCTATAAACAATATAGCCCACCAAATTCTAAGTTCTTTTAGTTTCTTTTCTCTGATTAATTTGCCTATATAAAAAACAAAAAACACTCCCCAAAAATATCTATAATCCCACATATAAATCATTTCATTATCTATAAGCACCAAATTTGATATAGTGAAAATAATAAATGAAATAATGGCTAAAATTTTCATAAATTTCTCTTTTTTCAGGGCAAATAAAAGCGCAAAGATAAAATAAATTTGGACTTCAAGAGCTAATGAAAAAGCAGGCGGTAAAATTATATCACTCTTATCATTGACTACACTTACTACTCCAATATCAAATATTAGATTGTAATTTAACGGAATAAGCGTAAAATGTGCGAGTGTCCTTAATAAGGTTGTTCTAAATTCCCAAAAACCACTAAAATAAAAAAATAAAAATGCTAAACTTATATAAAGGAAAAACACAGGATAAATGCGTAAAAATCTATCTTTAAGATATTCTTTTGGAGAGTATAAATTTAGTAATTTTGTGCTAACAGAACCTGCTAAAATATAAAAAATAAATACACAAAATGGACCAAAATTTATCAATGGTTTATCAAGTATGTGATGAAACATTACACCACAAGCTAAAATAAGTCGCAAATATCCTATCATTTTTTAAAAATCCTTTGTGAAATGTTACTTTTTGAAACTTAAAAATTATTTATATTAAAGTTGCTAACAAGTTTAAAATTTCGGCGCAGTATCTAAGATTGCGTTAGCGTGAAATTTTAAATTTTAAAAGAAATTTGACCCAAAATAGCACTTTTACAAAATTTAGCAATATTTATTTTATGAGTTATAGTAAAATTAATAAATTTTTTTGATTATCAAGGAATAAAATGAGAATTTTGCTTTCGTTTTTGGCATTTTGTGGTTTGGTTTTTGGCTTGGAAGTGGGCGAGTTAAATCTCAAAACCGACAACATAAGCGGTAAATTTAACGAAGAGATGATTTTGGGCGGATTTGACGAGCCGATTAAAAGTAGTGGCGAGTTTGAAATAAAAAACAAAGAGCTTATTTGGCATATAAAAGAACCGCTCGAAAGTAGCGTTAAAATCGCACAAAATGGCATTTTTAGCCTAGAAAACGGCAAATGGGAACTGCAAAAAAACTCACTCATGGATAAAGAGCTTTTTTTGGCGATTTTTTCTTTGGATTTTGGCGTTTTGCAAAAAGATTTTGACATTTCGCTAAGTGGCGAAAGTGGCGCATGGGAGCTAAATTTAAGCCCAAAAGGGACGCTTTTTAAAGAAATTTTTAAAAACATTATCATAAAAGGTGGCGAAATGGTGCGAGAAATCGCCATTACTAACGCGCAGGGCGATGAAACAAGGACTTTGTTTAGCGATGTTAAATAAAGCCGTTTTTGCCATAACTTTTGCCATAATGAGCGTTTTTATCGCTTTGAATTTGGGCAAAATAAATTCCGATATTTACGGCTTAATCGGGTTCGATAAAGAAAGCAAGGAAATTTTTACCAACCTAAATAATAGTTTAAGAGATGAGATAATTTTTGCTTCAAATGATAAAATGAAATTTGAAAATTTTATCGCAGAGTGCGAAAATAGCGGGATTTTTAGCGAAATTTTATATAAGATAAATTCGATAAAAGATTATCAAAAAGAGCTTGAAATTTACAAAATCGCACTTTTGGACGATGAGAGCGTAAATTTACTCGAAAACGATGCTACTGCCTTTTTTGCGCGAAGTCAGGCGGATTTTTTCAATAAATTTAAGCCGTTAAGTGCTTCGCAGGATTTTTTTTCATTGACTCTTCACTCAGAGATTTTAAAAGGCGGCGGCGGGATTAAATTTGATATGAGTGAAAATCGATTTTACGGCGAGATCGAAAGCCAAAAATATTATTTTGCCAAAGCAAAATTAGAGCAAATTTATGATGAAAATGTGCTTTTAAATTTAACCCAAATCGCAAAAAATAGCGAAATTCTTATAAGCGGCGGTGCGATTTACTCGGCACTTGGGAAAAATTCGGCTAAATTTGAAAGTGCGTTTATGGGAAGTTTTTCGCTGATAATCTGCGCTATTTTGCTATTTTTGGCTTTTAAAAACGCTAGAATTTTTGCCGTTACTGGCGTAGTGGCTTTTGGGCTAGTTAGCGGGGTGTTTGCGTTATTTTTGTTTTTTGAGAGCGTTCATAGCATAAGCGTGGTGATTTCGACTAGCTTAATCGGACTAATGCTCGATTTTAGCGCACATTGGCTTGGCTCAAATGCAAATTCGCTGGTAAAAAAACAGAGCATAAAAGATATGAAAAAAATCTTTTTGTTAGGCTTTTTTATTACCGCTGGGGGATACGCTGTATTTTTGTTTTCGTCGTTTGATTTGCTTTTGCAAATTGCGGTGTTTGCGATATTTGCGCTTTTGGGAGCGTTTTTATTTTCTTATTTTATGTTGCCTGAAATTTTTGATAATTGCGAATTCAAAAGCTCTAAAATTTGGGATAAATTTTTGCAAATTTTGATTAAATTCTCTGCTAAATTTAAATTCGTAAATTTGAAATTTAATCTTGTTTGCATAGCGATTTTAACGCTATTTTTGTATAATTTTGCCGTTTTTAAAGACGACATTAGCGAGTATTCTAGTATGGATAAAACGCTTTTGCAAATGAGCGCTAAACTATCCACGCTAAGCTCTCAAAGTTATGATTTGGCGGTTTTAGATAGTGGCTCAAATGTGCCAAATACGCTTCTTTCTAACGAAATCATCGGCTCGTATTTGAGTGCGGAAAAATTTATCCAAAGCCCAAAAACGCAAGAAAAAATAATTCAAATTTTTGCAAATTCCAATGCAGATTTGATGAAAGGCATAAATCCAAATTTGGTTCAAAAAGAGCTTGACAAACTCGCAAATTCGCAGGTCTTCACGCAAAATGAAGTTTTAAATTCATCGCTTTTTTTAAATTTAAAAAATTTGCAAATAGATGATAAAAATATCGTTTTTTTATACGATATAAAAGATAAAATCGCATTAAAAAATGCCATTTTAGCAGGTGGCGGAGCGTATTTAAGCTTCAAAGATAGCGCAAATTCGGCATTTTTAAACATTAAGATAAATGCGATTTACCTTAAAATCATCGCTTACGCCTTAGCCTTTGCGCTTTTGTGTTATTTTTTCGGATTAAAAATCAGTGCAAATATCGTCACGGCGGTATTTTTATCAAATTTAATAACACTTTTTATCCTTAGTATTTTTGGTTTTTCTATCAATATTTTTGTGATTTTTGGGCTAATTTTAGCGGGGGCTGTGGGGGTTGATTATATGATTTTTGCGTTAAATTCGCACCTTCAAACAGCCAAAAAAACCTTTGGCATAAGCGTTGCGGCTCTTACTAGCATGGTTTCATTTTTTGCTCTTAGTTTTAGTGGGACTGCGGCGGTAGCGGTTTTTGGGCTAAGTGTGGCGATAAACATCGCGATTTGTGCGTTTTTAGCAGGAATTTACGCCAATAAATTCACTGCCTAAATGCCACTCCAAGTCCGATTTTATCGACATGGCGGTTGTAGTCCGCTAGGCTTTCGCCGTATCCGCTAAAATACTGCAAATAGCCGTAAAATCCGCTATTAAATATCGGAAAAAACCAATCAAACTGCACAGCGCCTTTATTATCAGCGTTAAATTTAAGATTATTTCTAAGTTTTAAAGCAAAGTTTTGTCTAGCGTAATCATAGCTAAGTTTTAGCTCGCCATGTCCCATATATCGGCGTATGTCGTCGTTTGTGGCGTCAAAATAAAAGCTATGCCAAATGCGTGGCGTTATGCTAAGGTTACCAAAATTTAGCGAAGTCTCAGCGTAAGCCTTATTCCACGAGCGAGAATTTGCCCCGTCCTTGCCGTTTGATTCGTGCATTAGCCCAAATTTTGCATACTCTATGAAATCAAATGATGAAATCGGTATTTGCATGAAAATTTCGGGCTGATAGTTGCTCTCGCGAAACGGCATAGAATCTTGCGTTACTTGCCACCACGAAGTTTGCGTGTATGCAAGTGAAATTTTTTCATTAAGCCCGAAAAAATCGTAAAGCATAGGGCGTTCAAGGCTAAAACTAAATTTTAGTTCGTTTCTTTTGCGATCTTCTTTGCTCTTAAAATCGTGCGTCCAAAGCACATAAATCGGCTCGTAAGCTTTAAGCCCCAAAAATAGCTCGTTTTGCTCTGAATTTGTAGAATTTTCGGAGATATTTTGCAAATTTAAATTTTCCGAATTTGGTGAATTTTCCACGATACTTTGCGGATTTAAATTTGACGAATTTTGTGAATTTTGAGTAGTTTGAATTTGCGAATTTTGCTCTAAATTTAGCGATATTTCGGCGATTTTTTTATAAATTTGCATTGCGTTTTGTATTTCGCCATTTTTTTCAAATTCGTTTGCTTTTTGATAAAGTTCAAGCAAATTTTCATTTGCACTCAAAATACAAAATATCGCCAAAAGCCCAAAAATAGCCTTTTTCATCAAATTTCCTTTTTTAAAAGCAAGACCGCTTTTTCGTAATCAGATTTATCATTTATGTTGTGAAATTGCGTAGAATTATCAAATTTGAGTGCTTTAAATTTAACCCAGCTGAATAAATTTGCGATTTTATGATTATTTCTTTTGTAAAATTTAAGTGCAGTTGCGGCGACAGAAGTATCAAAAAAACCGCATAAATTATGCTGTTTAAATTTATCACTAGCTACGCAAATATCGCAGTTTCCCATATTTTCATAAAGCTCGTAAATAGTAGAAATTTCCACAAACGGCATATCGCAGGGGATTATAAAAACCTTGTCATTTTTAAAATTTTTTAAAATGCTATAAACCGCCCCCATTGGCGAAAATTCACTAAATTCGTCCGTTAAAACAGGAAGCGGCGGGTCGAATTTTTGCGACTTTGCCGAGATAAAAACGCTCTTAAAAATCTCGCTCATTTTGGCAAACTGAAAGTGCGTCAAATCGCCAAATTCGCCAAATTCCATAAGCGTTTTATCCTGCCCCATACGAGAGCTTTTTCCGCCACATAAAATCACGCAAACAGGGAGCTTATTCATTGTTATGATTTTTACCGAGTTATATTTATGTCTATTGCTAATGGTTTTTCTATTGTTTTATTAGAAATATTATTGCAAATGTAATATATTGCTGAGCCAACAAATATGATACTAAAAAATATAACAAATGCGAAAAACGGTGCTTTAAAAGAAAATTTCTTATTGTTTAATTTTAAGATAAACCAAAATAAAGAAAAAATAATTGTGCCAATAAAAATAGCAATTACACTAATTATCATGAGTAATATAGAAAAATCAAATTTTCCAATATTGCTTAATATTTGATTTGAAAATCCAATACCACTTGTAAATGAAATTATAATTGCACTAAAAATACCAAGAATTGTTACATGGTTTGTTTTTGAAATTTCTAAATTTTTATTTAATTTTTCTGCTTCTTTGTTTAAATTACTAGTTTCTGTTTTTAATTTTTCTGCTTCTCTGTTCAGCTTGCTAGTTTCTGTTTCTATTTTTTTTATATCGCTACCATATTTTTTCGATATGTATTCATGTCTAATTATTTCCAAATCAATATGGTCTTTTAATTTGAATATTTTTTTTATTTCATCTTTATTTTTATTATTATCATCTTTTTGTATGGCTTCTATGATTTTTTCAATATTACTGGTAATTATAGATAAATTTTCAAATTTTTCTTCTTTATCTTGTTTAACTAAATTTATCAAAAATTGACTTATATCTGCGTAACTATGTCTAAAAGTATTATCTTTATATATTTCAAATATTTCAGCGATTTTCTTTTCAATATCACTTTCGGCTATAATTTCTTTTGAAATGGATTCTATAAATTTTATTAGCTTTGTTTGTTTTGATAAATTTTCGTTTTGTTGAGTTGATTTTAAAATATCTTTCTGAAAATTATCTGGTTTTATCATAGTTATTGCTTAGGAAAAAAAATTAAAGCATCTTTTTTAATATCTTCATAACTAATTTCAGCTCTTTTATAGGGATTATTTATATCAAAAGTTTTATCCCAAGCACCACCTTTATAATGGCTATAATCAACTAGTGTCCACACATTAGCTTTGTATAGCATAACAAGTACATTTTTTGTCTCTTCATCTAGCATTTCTCTTGTTTTATTATAAAAGGTTTCATCGTTTTCAAGATAAATTCTATTAGAACCATTTATAGAATATTCATCGTAAATTTCTCTAATTACTGGTCCAAATTGCCAAGCTTCAAAAGACTCATCAATTAAATTTGTATCATTTTTTGAAATATAAAACATGTTTGTGAAATAAAGGACTTTTTGCAATTGTAGATTGCTTACTGGATAACCAATTTTAGCCGAATCCAATATGATATATTTTGCCAAATCCAATGCTTTCATCTTCGCCATCCTTTATCCATTTCCTTTAAAAAGTGTAAAACACAAGAATATAATATCACATTTTTTTTGATATTTATATTAAAATGTGATATTATTATAAATTTTTCTTAAATTTTATAAATCTCTTGGATCGACGATTTTTCCTGCGATTGCAGACGCTGCCACGACGGCAGAATTCGCTAAATAAACTTCGCTTGTGCGATCGCCCATGCGACCGACGAAGTTGCGATTTGTCGTGCTTATACAGCGTTCGTGTTCGCCTAAAATCCCCATATATCCGCCCAAACACGCTCCACAGGTCGGGTTACTCACCACCGCTCCTGCGTCGATGAAAATATCCATTAGCCCTTCCGCCCACGCTGCACGGGCGATTTTTTGCGTTGCAGGTGTGATGATAAGCCTTGTTTTTTTAGCGACCTTTTTGCCTTTTAAAATCCCAGCAGCAATTCGTAGGTCGCTTAGTCGCCCGTTTGTGCAACTTCCGATAAAAGCTTGATCTACTGCTAGGTCGTCTTTTACCGCTTCTCTCACGCTTTTGCCGTTGCTTGGCAAGAAAGGATAAGCAATAACCGGGTCTAAATTCGCCGTGTCGATTTCGATGATTTTATCGTATTTTGCGCCATCGTCTGAGTAGTGAAATTTTGGCTTGCTTCGTAGCGTTCGTCCTGCCAAAAATTCTTTTGTTATCTCATCACAGGCGACGATTCCGCTTTTAGCACCTGCTTCGATAGCCATATTGCAAAGTGAAAATCTGCTATCCATATCAAGGTATGAAATTGCTTCACCTGTGAATTCCAAAGCCTTATATAACGCACCATCAACGCCGATTTGGCGGATAACTTCAAGTATCAAATCCTTGCCGTAAATGTGTGCGCCCGGTTTGCCTTTGAAAACAACCTTTATGCTTTCTGGCACCTTAAACCAGTTTTTGCCCGTAATCATCGCATAAGCTAAATCCGTGCTTCCCATACCGGTAGAAAACGCCCCAAGTGCGCCGTGCGTGCAGGTATGCGAGTCGGCACCGATGATGACATCGCCGGGTACGACTAGCCCTTTTTCAGGCATTAGGGCGTGTTCTATTCCCATATCTTTTTCGTCAAAATAGTTTTTTAGGTTGTGTTTGTAGGCAAATTCGCGTGAAATTTTGGCTTGATTTGCGCTTAAAATGTCCTTTGTAGGAATATAGTGATCCATTACAATCGCAAAGCCGTCTGGATTTGCCAAAGCCTTTGCGCCGCTTAGCTCAAACTGCTTTATCGAAATCGGCGTTGTGATGTCGTTGCCGATGACCATATCGATTTTGCTCTCTACGATTTGCCCTGCACTGACCGCCTCGCCCACATGTTCGCTGAAAATTTTTTCTGTGATAGTTTGTTTCATAGTGATCCTTGAAAAATTTTTAGCTGATTTTACTGAATTTTTGCTAAAATAGCGTTTATGAAATACCAACACCTAATCCAAATTTGCGAATTTTTACAAAAATTTAAAACGCTTAGCCACATAAAGCGTGTCGGCGATAACCTTTTTAAGCTAAGCTTTGATAGTTATGAGCTGTTTTTTGATATGAATAAAACCGCTTGTAATATCCACAAAAACGGCAATTTCGTGGAAAATAAAATTTATAAAGCACCATTTGATGGGGTTTTAGCCAAACGGCTAGTGAAATCAAAAATCGTGCAAATAAGAGTCCCTGAAAATAACCGAATTTTGTATATCAAAACTGAGCTAAAAGCAAGTTACAAGGCGTTTATCTCAAATTTATATTTTGAATTTACGGGGCGTTTTACAAATGTGATAATAACTGATGAAAATAGCATCATACTCGAAGCGCTTAGGCATTTGGATAATGATATTAGAAGTATCCGTGTAGGGCGAGTTTTGGTGCCACTACCGCCAACTAAAATAAAAGAAAAAGAAGCTGAAAAAATAGAGAATTTCGATGAATTTTTTGTGAGCGAATTTGAAAAGCTAAATTCGCAAAATTTAGTCCAAACCAAAAATTCAAAATTAATGCAAATTGATAAAAAACTAGAAATTTTGCGTGAAAATTTAGCGTCCGTGCCAAAACCTGACGAGCTTTTGCGAGATGCCGAAAATTTGGCTTATCGTGGGCAAATTTTATCTGCGAATTTATATAATTTAAAAGATTATCAAAGGGAATTTTCTTTGCAAGATGAAAACGGCGAGAGCGTGGAATTTAATCTAGAAAATTCGCCAAAAATAGCGATGAACGAATTTTTTAATGGTGCCAAAAAAATGCGTCAAAAAGCCGCAAATTCGCATAAACAAAGCGAAAATTTAAACGAAAAAATCGAATTTTATGAAAATTTAAAAAATTTAATTACAAACGCAAAAACATGCGAAGAGCTTGAAATTTTGCTTCCAAAAAAGCGAATTAGCGCAAATTTAAAGGAAAAAAACGCCGAATTTGTGCAGAGCTTTTATATCGGTGAGTTTAAAATCAGCGTGGGCAAAAACGAGAAAGGCAATGAATTTTTGCTAAAAAACAGCGCAAAAAACGACTTTTGGTTTCATTTAAAAGATATTCCAAGTGCGCATGTCATCGTCCAAACAAACAAACAAAACCTAAATGATGAAATTTGCGAATTCGCAGCTAAAATTTGCGTGAATTTTAGCGTGAAAGAAGCAGGAAATTATCTTGTAGATTACACAAAACGCCTAAATGTAAGCCCCGTAAAAGGCTCGTTTGTGCATTATGTAAATTTCAAAACAATAGCCGTTTTAAAGCCCTAAATAAGCAAGTTTTTTATATAATTTTGCAAATTTTTAGGAGTGAAAATGAAAGAGAGATTGACAACGGGGCTTATTTTACTTGCGGTTTTTGTTGCTTTAATTTGGATAAATAGTTTTGTTTTAAATTTTTTGATTTTTGCGGCAATGCTTGTTTGTGCGTTCTTTGAGAGCGTAAAAATTTACAAATTAAAAAAAGAGAGCAAATATTTGGTTTTGGTTGCGCTTGGTTTTTTTGCCGTAATGCCGTTTTTGACGCTTGAAGAACCGTTTTCGGCTTCTATTAAATTAAGCGTTTTAATGGTCATCTCTGTCGCTTCGATTATAGCTTTTACCAAGTATCCGACGATGAAAATTTTACTTCCTTTCATCTACCCTTGTGTGCCGATTTTTATTATGTTTGGACTTTATAGCGATTTGGGAATTTTTTATTTTGTTTGGATGATTTTTATCGTTATTGCTAGTGATAGCGGTGCGTATTTTGTCGGAAAAGCGTTTGGGCGTATCGAATTTAGCAAAAGCTCCCCAAATAAAACGCTAGAAGGCGTTATCGGCGGATTTGTTTTTGCGCTTGTTGTAAGCTTTATTTATGCCAAAATTTTTACGAATTTAGAAGTCAAAGAGATTTTAGCTACTACTATCGTGGTTTCTGTTTTTGGCGTGTTTGGCGATTTGTTTGAAAGTTATTTAAAACGCAGAGCAAATGTCAAAGACAGCGGAACGATTTTCCCGGGTCATGGTGGAGTGCTAGACCGCATAGACGGATATATGTTTGGCGCGATTGCGATGTTTTTGATTTATTCTTGGTAAGATGATAGTTCTTGGCTCCACCGGCAGTATCGGGCGAAATTCGCTCGAACTTGCACGAAAATTCGGTATCAAAGTAGAAGCGTTAAGTTGTAATAAAAATTATAAATTACTAAACGCTCAAATCGCCGAATTCAAGCCAAAATTCGTCTGTATCGGCGATGAAAATTTAAAAAATTTAATCACTCACGATAAGGTTTTTTGCGGAGCGGACGGCATTTTAGAAATGCTTGAAATGTGTGAGAGCAAATTTGTCATAAACGCTCTTGTGGGTTTTGCCGGACTACGCCCAAGCATAAAAACGCAAAGTTTAGGCAAAACCTTAGCTCTTGCAAACAAAGAAAGCTTGGTTGTTGGGGGTAAATTTTTAAAAACAAAAGAGATTAGGGCGATTGATAGCGAACATTTTGGCTTGAAATTTTTGCTTGAAAATCCCACAAAAGTAGCAAATTTAATCATCACAGCAAGTGGCGGAGCATTTTATCAAACGCCCGTTAAAGCCCTAAATTCAGTAACGCCACAAATGGCACTAAAACACCCAAACTGGGATATGGGCGCAAAAATCACAATTGATAGCGCCACAATGGCAAACAAGCTTTTTGAAATTATCGAAGCGTATCATCTTTACGGCGTAAAAAGCGTCGAAGCCGTGATAGAATGCACTTCTATGGTTCATGCCTTAATAAATTTTATTGACGGCTCGACTACGGCGCATTTAAGCAGAGCCGATATGAAACTAGCCATTGCGTGGGCGATTTGTGGCAGAGTAAAAGAGCAAATTTTAAAGCCCCTAAATTTATGCGAGCTAGCAAAAATCAAATTTAAAAAAATCAGCCTAAAAAAATATCCGATTTTTTCGCTTAAAGATGAGTTGCTAAACAACCCTGATTTAGGCGTCATAATAAACGCTTCAAATGAAATTGGAGTTGAGAATTTTTTAAATTCAAAGTGTAAATTTACAGATATTTCAAAAATCGTTTTTAAAAGTTTGGATAAATTTGGTGAAGTTAAACCAAATTCAGTGCAAGAACTTTGCGAGATTGATAAAAAAGTGCGAGAATTCGCGAAAAATGAGTTAAAAGGAAACTAAATGTCGGAGCGATATGAGGGTTATAATTTTCGTCTAAAAGATTCACTTTTAGGCGTTCAGTTTTTATTTGTTGCGTTTGGTGCGCTTGTTTTAGTGCCGATTTTAACAGGACTTGATACAAATGTCGCGCTTTTTACGGCAGGGATTGGAACGCTTGTTTTTCAAATTTGCACTCGCAAACAAGTCGTGCCGATATTTTTGGCTAGTTCGTTTGCGTTTATTGCGCCCATTACTTTTAGCGTGTCGCATTGGGGTATGAGTGCGACCATGGGCGGACTTATGGCAGCCGGACTTTTGTATGTGATTTTGAGTTTTATCGTTCGTTTTAAAGGCGAAGGCTTTATCCATAAGCTCTTACCGCCTGTTGTCGTGGGTCCTGTTATCATGGCGATTGGTCTTATTTTAAGCCCGACAGCCGTAAATATGGCAACTGCAAAAGGCATAGAAGGCATTTCTGAGACCACTGCGCTCATAGTCGCTGGAATTTCGCTCGTTGCGACGATTATAGCCATAATGTTTGGAAAAGGCATTATTAAGCTTATTCCGATACTATCGGGCATTTTTGTGGGATACATAGCTTCGCTATTTTTTGGGATTGTTGATTTTTCGCCGATCGCAAAAGCTAGTTGGTTTTCTGTACCAAATTTCACGGCTCCTAGCTTTAATCTAAATGCGATTTTATATATGCTTCCAATCGCAATCGCCCCTACAATCGAGCATATCGGCGATATTTTAGCAATCAGTAATGTTACAAAAGAAAATTTTCTAAAAAATCCGGGGCTAAAAAACACGCTCTTAGGCGATGGTTTAGCGACAACGGCGGCTGCGTGTTTTGGCGGTCCGCCAAATACCACTTATAGTGAAGTAACGGGCGCGGTTCGTCTAACAAAAGCTTTTAATCCTGCCATTATGACTTGGACTGCTATAACTGCGATTTTGTTGGCTTTTGTCGGTAAAATCGGCGCATTTATCGCTACAATTCCTGTTCCGGTAATCGGCGGAATTATGATTTTGTTGTTTGGTATTATCGCTTCTGTGGGTATGGAATCGATGATAAAAGCCAAAGTCGATTTGGCAAATCCGCGAAATATGGTAATCATCTCGCTTATTTTAGTTGTTTCCATAGGTGGGCTAGTTTTGGATTTTTCTTATGCCAAATTTAGCGGAATTGGTCTAGGGGCGATTGTCGGCGTGGTTTTAAATTTAGTCTTGCCAAAAACCGAAAAATTGCAAGATTTAGACTACGAGCAACTAAAAGGCGAAGAAGAAAAATGATTTTAGGGATTGAGAGCAGCTGCGATGATAGTTCGGTTGCTCTTTTGGATTCGGCAAATTTAAAGCTAATTTATCATAAAAAAATTTCGCAAGAGTGCGAACACTCCAAATTTGGCGGAGTTGTGCCCGAACTGGCTGCAAGGCTTCATACGGCGGCACTTCCTGCACTTTTGGACGAAATTAAACCATATTTTTCGCAAATAAAAGCAATCGCCGTTACAAACGAACCGGGGCTTTCGGTGAGTTTAGTCGGCGGCGTTAGCATGGCAAAAGCCCTTGCTATCGCTCTTAGAGTGCCACTTATCGGCGTAAATCACCTTGTAGGGCATATTTATTCGCTTTTTATCGAAAGCAAGGCTGTTTTTCCGCTTGGCGTTTTGCTCGTTAGCGGCGGACATACGCTTGTTTTAAATATCGATAAATTCGGCAAAGCCACGATTTTAGCGACCACTACCGATGATAGTTTTGGCGAAAGTTTTGATAAGGTTGCTAAGATGATGAATTTAGGCTACCCGGGCGGGGCTACTATTGAAAAATTAGCCAAATTTGGCGATGAAAATAGATTTGAATTTACAATTCCTATTAAAGATAAAAATCGCCTAGAATACAGCTTTTCAGGGCTTAAAAATCAAATTCGCACCCAAATAGAAAAACTAAAACAAAATGCAAATTTAGACAAAATTCAAAGCGAAAATTTACCAAATTTAGCTGAAATTTTGGGTTTTTCGCCGAATTTAGAGCTAAATTTAGCTGATATTTGCGATATTTCGGCGAGTTTTGAAAAAACGGCGATTTTGCATATTATGGATAAATTAAAATTAATTTTTAAAGAGCATAAATTTGCAAATTTTGCCGTTGTGGGCGGGGCTAGTGCGAATTTATTTTTACGCAAAGAGATTGAGAATTTATGTCAAATTCATAGCTCAAATTTACTTCTTGCACCTTTGAAATTTTGTTCTGATAATGCTGCTATGATTGCTCGTGCTGGGTTAGCGAAATTTAAACGGGGCGAATTTAGCCAGTATAATACCTTGCAAATCAACCCAACCTGCGACTTTGAGAATTTGAATTTGTAATAGAGTTCAGCCTAGCTTTGCCGAGAGTTTGCAAATTTCTCCTTCGATAGGCGACTAGCCTTATCTCAGTCGAAATTTGCTTCACAACTCGACAAATCGTCGGCATAAGTTGTTTAGTTGAAATTGAGTTTAGCCTAGCTTTTTCGCGTGTCAAACTCGGACAGACGAATTTAGTCTAGTCCATCGTTTGCCACGCAAAAAATCGTCGGCATTTGTTATTCAAATTTGCATTGAATTATTTTTAAAAAATTAAATAATGTGTCATTCTGAGCGAAGCGAAAAATCTCAAATTTAAACTTAAAATTTTGCGAAAAATTTTATTACAGCAAATTCTTAAAAAGAATTTAAAGAAAAATTCTATTTTCAAAATCGCTTCATTTTGTAATTATTTTAAAGATATAATTGCTCCGAATTTATAAATCAAGGCAAAAAATGAAAAAAATTTTGATTTTAGGTGGTGGTTATGCAGGGCTAAAATGTGCCGTTACGCTAGAAAAAAAGCTAAAAAACGACGAATTTAGCGTAACTTTGATAAGTCGCCACGACTACCACTACCAAACTACCTTGCTTCACAAGGTCGCAAGCGGCACATATAGCGCACGAAAAGCGCGAATTTTTTATCGAAATTTGCTAAAAAGGGTCGAATTTATCAAAGATATTGCAAACAAGATTGATTTGCAAAATCGTCGCGTCGAGTGTGTGCGTGGCGTTTATGAATACGATTATTTGGTGGTTTGCGTTGGATTTAGACCGAACGATTTCGGTATTAAGGGTGTTGGCGAATATGCACATAAAATTCAGTCCATAAATTCAGCCCTAAAAATTCGCAAAAATTTAGAACTGAATTTTAAAGATTTCCCATTTAAAGGCGATTTAGATGACCTTAGCGTGGCGGTTTGCGGTAGCGGTTTTACAGGCGTTGAATTCGCTGCTGAGTTTGCAAAACAGGCAGATAGCCTTTGCAAAATTTGCGGAATCGATAGAAATTTAGTCAAAATTTATCTTATCGGCAGGGGGGACCGAATTTTGCCGATGTTTGATGAAAAATTAAGCCGTGTCGCCGAAGATAAACTGCGTAAAATCGGAGTTACGCTAGTTCGTGGCGATGTCGTAGAGTGCATGAAAGACGGCGTAGTGGTAAAAAGTGGTGAAAAACAGGAGAAAATTCAGGCAAATACGGTTGTTTGGAGCGCCGGGGTTTTAGGCAATGAGCTGATAAAAAATTCGCAAATTCCAAACAAAAATAGCCGTGTGGAAGTAAATGAATTTTTGCAAATGCCAGATAAGCCCGAAGTTTTCGTCATCGGCGATAGCGCCATCGCCAACGAACGCGACATAATCCACGCCCCCACAGCTCAACTAGCTTCGCAAATGGGCGAGTATTGCGCCAAAAATTTGGTAAAAATCTCGCAAAATAAGCCCTTAAATGAAAAATTTCACTTTATCCACAGGGGAACGGTTTGCGCTATCGGGCATACTGACGGTGTTGGCGTGGCGTATGGCGTGAATTTAAAGGGCGAAGCGGCGGCGTTTTTAAAAAATATTATCGAAAATCGCTGGATACTCTCGGTTTCAAATCTCGCAACGGTGCTGAAAAAAGGGCAGTTTAGATTTAGAAGTAGTGATTAGAATTTGTCTATTTACGGAAATCCGCAACCGCTCGTAATGTTACTCTGTCTAAATTCAAACACGACATTATCTTTATAATATTGAAGCAAACAATCATCGGTTTGTTTTAAAATTTCGTTTTTGCTTACATCATTGTCATAAATTTTGAAAAAATACATATCCAAAAATGTCCTATAAATGCCGATTGTTGCAAAATTATCACCATAAAATTTATGTTCGTAAGATATACAATTAGCTTCTTTTAGTTTGTCTTTTAATAAATTTAAAGTCTCATCGTCCCAGTCAAGAATTTGCAAAAATTCATCTTTGTTTCTATTTTGCTCCCAACCTGTTTGGTCGTATATTCTAAACCAAAATTTAGAATATTCATCTTCAAATTCTATTTGGAATTTGATATTTTTTGTATTGTTTTTGGCGACAAAATCCACAAGTTCAATGATTTGATTTTTGTATTTTTCGTAGTGGTTTGAGAGTTTTTCTGTGTGATTTATAGGCGTCGTATTATCAAATTTTAGCCAAATAAATATTATTAATACAAGTGTAATCATAAAAGATATAATGACTAAAAAAAATATTGATAAAAATTTAGGAAACAAGCTTGTTTGCACATCTATTTTCACAATACCACCACTTCTTCTTGCAAATTTATGCCAAATTGCTCATAAACTCGCTTTTTGGCGAGATTTATAAGTGCGATTGCTTCGTCAAATTTGCTGTTGCCGTAGTTGATAAGAAAATTTGCGTGGATTTCACTAAATCCGCACCCGCCGATACGAAAGCCCTTTAAGCCTACTGCTTCGATGAGCCTGCCAGCGCTATCGCCCCCTGGGTTTTTAAAACAGCTTCCAAAACTTGCACCCTTTGGTTGATTTGCCCTTTTTTGCGCGATTTGTTCGCTAAGGGTTGCATTAAATCCATGCGAAACTCTAAATTTCGCTTCCAAAATAATGCCGTTAATTTCGCTGTGGCGATAGGCGAAATTTAACTCGTCTTTGCCAAATTCGCCAAGATTTGTGCGAACGCTTAGCAAATTTTGGCTAATTTCAAAGCCCATAAGTCCTGCGTTCATCGTTATTAGACCGCCCAGAGTGCCCGGGATATTTTTTAAAAACTCGAAATTTGCGAGATTTTGGCGTTTTGCGAAGTTGTAAATTTTACCGCTTTTTGTGCGACCACCGACTTGCAAAATGTCGCCATCAAGCGTGATAAAATCAAATTTATCGCTTAAAATTCCAAGTTTTGGCGGATTTGGCGAGATTAAAAGATTATTTGCGCCACCCACGACAAAGCCGTTAAATTCGCTGTTTTCGTCTAAAACTTCAACTTTTTCCACGCCACCGATTTTAACCGAACTATATTTCGAAAAGTCAATTTCCTTATAAATTTTTGCCACAATAATGCCTTAAAATTTTTGCGTTATTATACAATATTTTAAAATTTGCTAACAAGATTTTGCTACATAAAAATTCTCGCAATGGCAGATTGAATTGAGATTCTTCGCTTCGCTCAGAATGACGAAAAACTCAACTTAAATTTTGATAACCAAATGCCGACGATTTCGCAAATTTGTTTAATTTCACAAAAAATATTCAAGACGAAATAGGCGCAGTAAGGCACAAATTTAGGTAATTTCAAGCGAAGTTACCTATGTCGGTAATGAGCGTAGAAATTACCTAAATTTGTGCCTTAATCCGTTCAAGTTTGGGGAATTAAATTTTTACAAATTCCTAATTTCCTTATACTCCGTCGGTATCAGCATATCTCTCGCACAAATTTGCTCCGAGTAAAAGCCATTTTCAAAGCCCAAATCAAAGAGCTTTTGTACCGCTTTTAGTTGCGTTTCGCCCATCGTAATCGAATTTTCGTTCGCATAAAGCCCAAGATAGGTTTTTAGTTTTTCATCATCGACTCGCACCAAATTTCGCTCAATCAGCATTTTTGAAAGCAAAGATTTATTTGCGTGAGCGACCCGCACAGCATCAGTTAGCACCCTTTCGCATTCAATCGCGTCAGTTAGTGGCAGTGAGCGGCGAAGCGCCATACCGCCAAGCGGAAGTGGTAAATTTTCGCCGTTTAATTCGCTCCAAATGTCCCAAATTTCGCGCTCCACACACAAATCACTAGAAAAATCCAAAATGCTTTCATGTATCAGCACCCCAGCATCGACCTCGCCGCTAAGCACGGCGTTTTCGATCTCTAAGAAATTTTTATACACAATCCTAGCACTTGGGTAAGCAATGCGAAAAATCATCGCATTTGTCGTGTGTTCGCCACTTAGGGCGACTTTGAAATTCGGTTTTAGCTTCACGCCTTTTTTCTTTATCAGTTTTGGACCATAGCCTTCGCCAAAGCTCACAGCCGTGCGAAGTAGAGCATAATCGGCGTAAATTTTTGGATACAATGCAAAAGAGATCGCGCAAACATCATAAGTCCCAGCAAGACTTGCCAAATTTAGTGTTTGAATATCGTCCGCGTGGTTAGAAAATCTCAGCCACGAAGAACCAACCCAGCCAAATTTTATCGCCATATACATAAAAATATCGTCCGCATCGGGCGAGTGAGCAACGCTAATGTTTTTCAAATTCAAACCTTTATAAATTTTTGCATAATGATAGCTAAATCTAGCTAAATTTTTTAAGATATTTTTTGGTAAAATGATGAGAAATTTTTTAAAGGTAACGCATGGATGAAAACAAGAAAAAAACATTAGATGCCGCGCTAAAATCGATTGACAAAGCGTTTGGCAAAGGCACTTTGGTTAGGCTTGGCGACAAACAAGTTGAGCCCATTGATTCTATTTCGACAGGTTCTGTCGGCTTAGACATCGCTCTTGGCATAGGCGGCGTTCCAAAAGGTCGCATTGTCGAAGTTTATGGACCTGAAAGTTCAGGTAAAACTACTCTTACGCTTCATATCATTGCAGAGTGCCAAAAGGCAGGTGGAATTTGCGCTTTTGTCGATGCAGAACATGCTCTTGATGTAAAATATGCTGCGAATTTGGGCGTTGATACCGACAATTTATATGTGAGCCAACCCGATTTTGGCGAACAAGCACTTGACATTGTCGAAACTCTTGCTAGAAGCGGTGCGATTGATTTAATTGTCGTTGATAGCGTGGCAGCTCTTACGCCAAAAACCGAAATCGAAGGCGATATGGGCGATACGCATGTAGGACTTCAAGCCCGTCTTATGAGCCAAGCACTTCGCAAACTAACAGGCGTCGTGCATAAAATGGGAACAACGGTGATTTTCATCAACCAAATTCGTATGAAAATCGGTCAAATGGGATATGGTTCGCCAGAGACCACCACAGGCGGAAATGCGCTTAAATTTTACGCTTCTGTGCGAATTGACATAAGAAAAATCGCTACACTTAAACAAAACGAAGAATCTATCGGAAATAGAGTTAAGGCAAAAGTGGTTAAAAACAAGGTCGCTCCGCCGTTTAAAGTGGCAGAATTTGATGTTATGTTTGGCGAAGGAATCAGCAGCGAGGGCGAAATAATCGATTATGGTGTTAAGCTTGACATTGTCGATAAAAGCGGCGCGTGGTTTAGCTACAAAGATACAAAACTAGGTCAAGGCAGAGAAAATTCAAAAGCCTTTTTAAAAGAAAACAAAGAAGTTAGAGAAGAAATCTTAAACGCAATCAAAGCCCAAATCGGCGGAACAAACATAATGTCTGCTAGCGGGGACGATGAAAATTCACAAAACGGAGATGAATAATGGTTTTTATTGAAAATGTTTATGCACAAGAAGTGCTTGATAGTAGGGGAAATCCGACAGTTAGAGCAACAGTTGAGCTAAGTGATGGCACGGTTGCAAGTGCGACAGTCCCAAGTGGCGCAAGCACTGGCAAAAGAGAAGCCTTAGAGCTTAGAGATAAAGACGAACGATTTGGCGGCAAGGGCGTTTTAAAGGCAGTTACAAATGTAAATGAAGCTATCGCCGAAGTTATCGTGGGTTTAAGCCCGTTTAATCAAAAAGAGATTGATGATATTATGCTTGAAATCGACGGCACCGAAAACTACTCAAATTTGGGTGCAAATGCGGTTTTAGGCGTATCTATGGCGGTAGCAAGAGCAGCCGCAAAAAGTCTAAATATCCCATTATATCGCTATTTGGGTGGGGCTAACGCTAGTATTTTGCCTGTGCCTATGTTTAATATCATCAATGGTGGCGCACACGCAAACAATAGCGTGGATTTCCAAGAATTTATGATTATGCCGTTTGGTTTTGGTAGTTTTAGCGAGGCTCTAAGAGCAGCAGCTGAGATTTATCAAACTTTAAAGAAAATCCTAAATGACGCAGGTCATAGCACAGCAGTCGGCGATGAAGGCGGTTTTGCACCAAATTTAAAAGATAACGAAGAGCCGATTAAAATCATTATGAGCGCAATCGAAAAAGCTGGATATAAGCCGGGCGAACAAATTAAAATCGCTCTTGATGTCGCTGCTAGTGAGCTTTATGAAAATGGCAAATACAAACTTGAAAACAAAGAATTTACAAGCGAAGAGATGATTGAGTATTATGCGAATTTGTGCGAAAAATACCCGATTTTCTCAATCGAAGATGGTCTAAGCGAAGATGACTGGGACGGCTGGAAAAAGCTAACTGAGCGCCTTGGCAAAAAAGTGCAACTCGTGGGCGATGATTTGTTTGTAACAAATGAGAAAATTTTGTTAGAAGGTATCAAAAAAGGCGTTGCAAATGCGATTTTGATTAAACCAAATCAAATTGGCTCTGTGTCGCAAACCATGCAAACCGTCCGCCTAGCGCAACGCAACGGCTATCGCTGCATTATGAGCCACAGAAGTGGCGAGAGTGAAGATGCGTTTATCGCTGATTTTGCGGTCGCGCTAAATACGGGCGAAATCAAAACTGGCGCTACTTCAAGAAGTGAGAGAAACGCAAAATACAATCGTTTGCTTGAAATTGAAGTAGATACCGATGAATTTTTAGGCAATAAACTTTAATTTTTGGGCTAAAAATTGAGCGAAATTTCACGCGAAGACGAAATTTTAGACGAAATCGAAACGGGGCTAGATAGAGACATTCTAGCTCCGTTTAAACAAATTTTTGTGTTTTTGGCACTTGCCGTTTTTGTCATTTTTATCGGAATTTTTATCGGCGATGCACTTTTTGGCAAACGCTCGTTTGAAGTTTTGCGAGATTTGCAAAAGGAAAAGGCGTTTTTATACCAAGACACCGAACGCCTAAAAAAAGAAAATGCCGAGCTTCAACGCAACTATTTGGAGCGAAAATCGCTTGATCCGGACTTTGCAAAATGAAAAAAATTTTCAAATTTAGTGTTTTTTTGGTTTTTTTAAATTTAGCTTTTGCTGATACCACGCCAAATTTAAAGACGCCAAAAAATTCGCAAAATGCCGTTAAAAGCGAGAAAAATTCATCAAATTTAGAAAATAACAAGAGCGAATTTAATCTTACAAATTACAAAATTCCGCTTCCTGCAAATTTAACTTCAAATTTGGCAAATTTGGATAAAAACGAAACAAACCAGACGGCTATTTTAAACAAGCCAAAGTTGGAAATGTTTGAAAATTTAAATTTTAATATGCCAAGCGATGCAGCGATTTTAAATCAAATCATCGTTCGCTATACAGACGGCACGGGCGCGTTAAATGAGAAAATTTTAGAGATAAATAAAACCATAAACTGGCAACACGATTTTAGCGTCGTAAGTCGCGAAAGACCGAATTTATCAAAGGCAATCGATGTTTCAGTTACTTCAAAAGATCCGAATTTAAAAGAAAATAGCGCCACAAGCGCCGTTAGCTCGCTTATCACGCCACAATTTGAACTTCCGATTGAAACTTTGAAATTTGATGACGAGCTTAAATTTATCATCAAAAATCGTAGCATTCGCCTAGTAACGCAAGACTCGATAAAATCAAATTCCTTTAAAAACGGCGTTTTAAGGGCTGAGTTTTTTCGTATGGAAATTCCTTTGTCATTTGTGAGTTTTCGCCTAAATAAAGGCGGTTTTAGCGATATAAATATTACCAGAAATGACGGATTTTACACAATCGAAATCGGCACAAAAGAAGGAAATTTAAGTATCGAAAAAATCGAAAACGGATACGATGTTTTTATCCGTTAAAAAATATAAATTTCAAATTTGAAAATCTAGCCTACAAAATATTTTTTAATCTCATCTTTGCTTTTTAATGGCGTTGCGGTGAATTTTTTTTCATCAATTTGCACTTCATATTCTTTGCCAAATTCGCTTTTAGCGTAAGTTAAAGCGATTTTTGCTGCCGTTTGCAAGTCGGCTTCATTAGCATTTTTGCTTATCAAACTACACGCTCCGATTAATGGAATTTTAATCTCGGTAAATTTTTCATTTGCGATTTGACGCAGTTTTTCGTTATCGGTTTCATCTTTTCCGACAACCATTTTTGCGCCATTTTCTAAGCGTAAATGGCGACCGAATTTAAGAATTTCGGTATCTTTCGAAGTCTCGATTTTTTCAAATTTAATCATATCTCTTATTTTTTCGGCAAAACTTTCAATCGTCAGCAAACACCCACCGCCCGGCGTTTCATAGTCGCTAAAACCATAAATTTTAGCAAGCTCCATTTGACGCGTCCTACTGCGACCGCTAATATCAAGCAGTTTTTCTCTATCGACCCAGCCGTTGATTTCAGCCATGCTTGGCTTTAAAAGTTTGGCGCAAAGTGGTCGCAAAATAAGATTTTGTGTATCGCCACTAACGCCTAAAACCTGATTTAACGCAGCACTTCGCTGACTCATCGGGCGTTGCCCGACTACTTCGCCTGTGATGATAAATTTTGCTTCTTCGCTTTCTAGCATAGATAAAGCCGTTTTTAGCATAAATCCATGACAATCAATGCAAGGATTAAAATGCTTTCCGTAGCCGTATTTTGGGCTAAAAAGCACCTTTTGGAGATATTCGTTGCGAATATCAACTAGCTTAAAATCGCCACCTGCTTGGTTCGCTCTTTTTTTCATAATCTCGCTTTTATCTTCTTTTCCGCCAAAGCCTATGTTAAAGTGAAGCGCAGTTACGCTGATACCAAGATCGCTGATAGTTTTTATCGCTAACATAGAATCTAACCCGCCGCTAAAAAGTGCTAAACATTTCATATTTTACCTTAATTTTTTTGATTTTAACGCTCGTATGAGATTTTCAAGCTTCATTATTTTGCTTAATTTATCCGAATCATCTGAGTGTTTTAGAATTTCGATTTCGTCTCGATAGCGATTTTCACGCAGAATTTTAAGTGCCATGATAAATTTATCATCTTCGCTAAATTCCAAAATATTTTCATCGAGTGCAAGATTGCGAAAAATCGCCTTGTTTTCGTCATTTTCATCGCCCGATAAAACTATACCAAGCAAATCTTTATGCGCCTTAAAATCATCATTTTCGCCGTAATCATAAAAAAGTTGCAAATAATCTTTATTTAAAATCATCGATTTTAAAATTTGCAACTCGTTTATATCTTTTTGGCGTGAAAATGCACCATTTTGCACCGAATTTTGAGTTTTTTCGTTTTTAAATTCGCTAAAATTTGTGTTTTGTTGCGAATTTTTGGTAAGCCTAAACGAATTTATCGGAATTTTTAGCAAATTTGCTACCAAATCCTGATACGATCCTGCTACAATCGGATTTAGCGTGGTAGTATAGGCTATGATTTCATTTAAGGCTTGATTTTTTACTATCGGGCGAGAAATGTCATAATTTTTAACGATATTTCTAATCAAAAATTCCCCGCTTTCGACCGAATTTGCATAAATTTCTTTTAGTTTTTTTATCTCGCCACGAAATACCATATCAGCAGGATCTAATCCGTCTTGTATGATGACAACACCGCTATCTATGCCGTTTGTGCTAAGAAGTTTTGCCGATTTTATGGCTGCATTAATACCTGCGCTATCGCCGTCAAAACTAAGGATAACTTTAAAATTTCCCCTTTTAATAAGCGGCAAATGAAGCTCGGTCAAAGCCGTGCCTAAAACCGCCACAGCGTTTGTAAATCCTGCTTTGTGGAGCATTATGACATCCATATAGCCTTCTGTGATGATAAGTTCTTTTTTATCATAAGCCGATTTTTTAGCCAAATCAAAAGCGTAAAAAATGCGAGATTTATCAAAAACGGAGCATTGTGGCGAATTTACATATTTTGCAGGGTGATTTGAAATGGTTCGTCCCCCAAAACCTACCAAATGCCCTGTGTGATTGCAAATTGGAAATGTAATGCGTTCTGTAAAACTAGCGTAAAAGCCCCGTTCGTTTTGTTTTATCGCGCCGACATTTAGGGCTTCACTAGGCTCGATTTCTTCGTTTTCAAGCAATCTAATCGTATTTTGCGATGCAGGAGCCCAGCCTATGCCAAATTTGCGAATAAGCTCATCGGTTATGCCACGCGAATATAGATAATTCAGCGCTTCTTGGTTCGAATAGAGCAAATTTTGATAGTATCCGTTTAAAAGCTCTAAAATTTTTTTGCTCTCTTTTTTGGTTTCGCCAAAATGGTTATTTTCGTATTCTAGCGTAAAACCGACACTTGCGGCGAGTTTTTCTATGGCTTCTGGGTAGGAAATTTTTTCATATTCCATTATAAATTTTATCGCATTTCCGCCTGCCTTGCACGAAAAGCAGTGAAAAATTCCCATTTGCGAATTTACGCTCATGCTCGGGTTTCTATCGTCGTGAAATGGGCAAATTCCCACAGAATTTCGCCCCGAACGCTTCAAAGGCACATATCTTTCTACAACTTCAACAATATCAACAATGCTAAGTAGCCGTTCTATGCTTTCTTCTTTAATCATAAGCCAAATTATACACAAGATTTGCTATAATCCTTTTGAATTTTTTTAGGAATTTTAGGTGGAAAATTTTTTTGTAGAGTATCGAGATCCGATTTTTGGTTTGATTGTTTTGATTAGCATTATTTTGCTAGTTGCGGTGCTAAGCTACTTGTGGGGGATTTTTAGCAAAAATAGCGAACAAGAAAATATCGAAAAATTTATCAAAAAATTTGATATTTCTAACGGGCTTGATGACGAGCATAAAAAAATCTTGCAAAATTTGCAAGTAGGAGCCGATACACTTGGCTTTTTAGCCCTTACATTTGCCAAAAGCGGAGATTACGAAAAAGCCATAAGCGTTTATCTCATCGCCCTTGAAAAGGTAAATTCAAACAAAGAAAAAAGATTTATCCTTACAAATTTGGGGAAAATTTATTTCAAAGCAGGATTTTTAGGTCGTGCAGAAGAGATTTTTTTAGAAAGCTTGAAACTTAGCCCACGAAACACAGAGAGCCTAACTCATCTAAGCGTGATTTATGAAAAACTTAAAAAATTTGATCGTGCGCTTGAAGTTTTAGATGCGCTAAGGGAGCTAGGAGCCGATACTAGAAGCGAAACAGATTATATAAAATCGCAAATCATCGCAAACAATGTAAAAATGCCATTTAGCGAGAAAATAAATGAGATTTTGCTACTTGAAAACGGCTTTAAAAATGCGCCGAGATTTGCCTTAGAGCTTTGTTTGCAACACAAAGAGCCGTTTTCAAATTTAAGCAAATTTCCGCCGCTTGAAAAATGCGTGGATATGTTAAATGATTTTAAAGAAGCCGTAAATTTAGAAGATAGCGAGTATGCAGCGTTTTTCGGTGCAAAGGGGCTTAGCAAAAATTCGCAAAAGAGCAAATTTTTTGAAATAAATGCCCTAAGAGAGCTTAAAAAATCAAATTTAAACGCTGATTTAGCCTTTGAGTTTGTCTGCACCGAGTGCAAAAATACAATCCCGCTTTTTTTCTATCGCTGTCCGATTTGCCACAAACTAGATACTTCCTGCATTATCCCAAAAATCACGGAAAAACGCATTGAAATCAGTCAAACTTTTTAGCGACGGAAGTTGTCTGGGGAATCCTGGCGTTGGCGGTTGGGCGTATATTTTAGAATACGGCAAATTTAAAAAATCCCAAAGTGGCGCAAAGTCTGAAACAACAAATAATCAAATGGAGCTAACAGCCGCCATAATGGGCTTAAAAGCGCTTAAAGAACCTTGCATTGTCGAGCTTTACACAGATAGTAGCTATGTGGCAAATTCTATAAATTTGTGGCTAGATGGCTGGGTAGCAAAAAATTTCAAAAATGTAAAAAATGTGCCGTTGTGGTTGGAGTTTTTAGAAGTTTCAAAAGCCCATAAAATCACGGCTTTTTGGGTAAAAGGACATGCCGGACACCCACAAAATGAAGAGTGCGACCGCTTAGCAAGGAATCAAGCAGAAAATTTAAAAAAGGCAAATCAATGAATTTGGAAATCTTACAAGAAAAATTGGGTTATAAATTTAAAGACACAAAGCTTTTAAAGGCGGCGCTTACGCACAAAAGTTCAAACGCAGGATACAACAACGAACGCTTGGAATTCCTAGGCGATGCGGTTATGGATTTAGTCGTGGCTGAGTATCTTTTTAAAAAGCTAAACACATCAGAAGGCGATCTTAGCAAACTTCGCGCTGCTTTGGTAAATGAAAAAAGCTTTTCAAAATTTGCAAATTTGCTAAATTTGGGCGAAAATTTAATCCTTTCGCAAGCCGAAGAAAAAAACGGCGGAAGAAGCAAGGATTCTTTGCTTTCTGATGCTTTTGAAGCGATTTTTGGGGCGATTTATTTAGAAAGCGGGATTGAGCCGTGCAAGGAAATCGCCGTTAGAATTTTAGAAGAAATTTACCCAAAAATCGATCCAAAAACGCTTTTAAAAGATCACAAAACTGCACTCCAAGAGCTAACTCAGGGCGAATTTGGCGTTACGCCCGAATACCGCTTAATCGGCTCAAAGGGTCCAGATCACATGAAAGAGTTTGAAATGGCTGTGATTTTGGGCGATAAAGAACTATCCAGAGCAGTTGGCAAAAGCAAAAAAGAAGCCGAGCAAAAGGCAGCAAAGATTGCGATTGAAATTTTAGAAAATAATTAGGATGAAAAATGAACACACTAGGTATAAAATTACGACTTACGACTTTTGGAGAGAGCCACGGCATGGCGATTGGTGGCGTTTTGGATGGTTTTCCAAGTGGCGTTAAAATCGATATGGATTTTTTACAAAGCGAACTGGGCAAACGCAAACCGGGCGGTAAATTTGCCACTTCTCGCAAAGAAAGCGATGAGGTGCAGATTTTAAGTGGCGTTTTCGATGGGCTTAGCACGGGCGCGCCGATAGGATTTGTGATTTACAACGCAAATCAGCACTCAAAAGACTATGAAAATTTAAAAGAGCTTTTTCGCCCGGGACACGCTGATTTTGGCTATTTTAGCAAATACGGCATTAGGGATCACAGAGGCGGTGGCAGAAGCTCGGCAAGAGAAACGGCGATAAGGGTCGCAGGTGGCGCGTTTGCGCAGATGCTTTTAAATGAATTTGGCGTGAGCGTGAAAAGCGGAGTTTTAAGCGTGGGCGAAATAATGGCTGAGAATTTAGACTTCGCAAATGCCCAAAATAGCGAGATTTTCGCACTGGATAAAGGCGTAGAAGAAGCGCAAAAAGAGTTAATCGCAAATTTAAAGAAAAAAGGCGAGAGCGTGGGAGCAAGTGTGCTAACAATCGCTAATGGCGTGCCAAAGGGGCTTGGAGAGCCACTTTATGCTAAGGCTGACGCGTTAATCGGCGGGGCGTTCATGGGGCTAAATGGCGTAAAAGCCGTAGAGATCGGCGACGGCGTGGAAACTTCAAGCAAATTTGGCTCACAAAATAACGATTTTATGGATAAAAATGGCTTTAAATCAAATCACGCAGGGGGCATTCTAGGCGGTATCACAACGGGCGAGCAAATCATCATAAAAACGCATTTTAAGCCGACCCCTAGCATTTTTGCCGACCAGCCGACGATTGATAAAAACGGCGATGAAACGATTTGTTCGCTTCGTGGTCGCCATGACCCTTGTATCGGAGTGCGTGGTAGTGTCGTCTGCACGGCACTTTTACGGCTAATCTTGGCTGATTTACTTTTGCTAAATGCAAGTGCAAATTTGGGGAATTTAAAGAAAATTTATGGGTAAAATTTGAGGTTGTAAATGGGAACAAAAATAAGCAAAAAAAGGAAAATTTTCAACGCTTTTTTGGTAGTTATTTTGGTATTTATAGTAATTGCACTTTTTATACCTAGATTGCATACTGGAACGATACATCATATTATGTTTGCTAACAATGGCGAAAACAATATTACTTTACCATTGCACAGTTATGAATTTTATATACGAAATTTTGAACAAAGCAAACTTACAAGTATTCTTTCAGATGAAAATAAAGAAAATTTGCTTGTGGTTATAGACGCAGATGAGTCGTATAGTTTGACAAAAAATATAAAATGCTTTTTTAATCCGACGAGTTCGAGTGTTCCTTGCAAACATTATCTTTACAAACAAGATGGCAAATTTAAAAAAGTGGATTTTTCTGAATTTGTAAAATTATCGGAGCAAAATATCACACAAGTTATCATAAAAGAAAAATCTCGCAGGTTTCAGGATTTTTAATTTTCGTTAAAATTCTAAATTTTAAGGACAAACTATGAAAACTCTACCAAACTGGGGCGAAATTTTCCCCTTAAAATCGGGGTTAGAAAGTGTAACTTACATTAAGCCGACTATTAAAAATAAAAATATAATCGTGGGCGAATTTAGCTACTATGCGGGGCAGGATTTTGAGAAGCAGGTTACGCACCATTATGATTTTATCGGCGACAGGCTAATCATCGGCAAATTTTGTCAAATCGGGGCTGGGGTGGAGTTTATGATGAACGGCGCAAACCACGCTATGAGCGGGGTTAGCACATTTCCGTTTTATATTTTTAAAGGCTTTTCGCAAGACGCTCCGAGCCTTGATAAACTGCCGATTAAGGGCGACACGGTGGTCGGAAACGATGTGTGGATAGGGCAAAATTCGCTCATCTTACCGGGAGCTAAAATCGGCGATGGCGTGATAATCGGCGCTAGTAGCGTAGTGGGTGGCGCAATCCCGCCATATAGCATAGTCGCCGGAAACCCTGCACGGCTAGTGCGAAAACGCTTCGATGATGAGATGATAAATTTGCTTTTAACTCTTAAATGGTGGGATAAAAGCGTGGAAGAAATAGAAAATTTAACGGGGATTTTATCGAGTGATGATTTGCAAAAAGTGAAAGAAAAAATCAAAGAAATGCTTGAAAATGGCGAATTTAAGGGCGATTTATGAAAAAAGGCGAATATTTTATCGGAGATTTGGCGTGGATTTTGCAGTATGAAAATTTGGAGTTTGTAGGCTCGTTTGAAGACGGCGAGATTGGCAAATTTGCAGACGGAAGCGAATTTGTCAAATTTGAAGTCGCAGTTGGCGACTACGCCGATGATACGAGCTTTTTATATAGCGTTAAAAGCGAAATTTTTGGGATAATTCCGGCTAAATTTATCGACAAAGAGTATTTAAGCGAGCAAATGCTGACGCTTAAAAACGGCGTGATTTGCAATAAATTTAGTGGTTATGCAAACGCAAAAGTGCATGAATTTAAAAGCGATTTTGCCGTAGAAAAAGGCGAGAATTTTATCAAATTTGGCGAGATAGTGGTAAATTTGACAAAATAACTGTAAATTCTGACAATAAATTTGCTACGCAAATTTTAAATTGAATTGTTTGGAAATTTAAACTTTGGCGATTGCTTCGTTTTTGCTTTGCAAAAACTCGCAATGACAATGGAAGTAATTAAAAAATAATTCAACTTAAACTCGATATGCGTATGCCGACGATTTTGCACTAAATTTGCATAAGATAAGACTTGGGTTTGTCTATCGTTGCAAATTTAGTGCAAAGCTAGACTAAGTTCAATTTGCAAAAATTTAAGGCATTTTTATGATTTTTACAATTTCGCCTTTTTTCAGTCCGTCCGTTCGCTCAGCGGGGCAAACTAGCAAATTTGCATTTTGCAAAAGGTTGTTTAAAATCGCGCTACTTCCTTGCCTTTTGCCTTTTGTGGTGGCGTAAATTTGCCCGTTTTCGTTTATCAAACTAACGGCGCTAAATTCCAAAAACGGCGATTTTTTGGCATAATCTTCTGCTAAAATCGCCGAAATTTCGCACTCTTCGCTCACTCCAAAAGCCGAATTTAAAAACTCACGCAAATATAAAACGCAAGTAACCACGGCAGAAAACGGAAATCCCGGCAACGCAAAAATGTATTTTTCGCCGGTTTTGGCGATTTTTATGTGGCGACCCGGTTTTATGGCGGATTTATCGACGATGATTTCGAAGTTTTCTTTGACGATTTCTTTGACAAAATCAAAATCCCCCACGCTCACTCCGCCCGTGCTAAGCACTATGTCGGCACTTTTTAGCGCTGAGATTATGGATTTTTCAAGCAGTTCTTTTTCGTCTTTGACAACGGGCAAAATGATACTTTCGCAGCCCATTTTTTGCACTAAATTCGCAATCATTATGTGGTTTGAGCTATAAATTTGCGCCCCGTTTTCTAGGCTTTCGCCAAGTTCTTTGATTTCGCTTCCGGTGGAAAAAACGGCGACTTTGGGGCGAACAAAAACGCTTATATATGAAATGCCAAGTTCGGCTAAAAGCCCGATTACAGCGTAATTTATGCGTGTTCCTTTTTTGATTAGGATTTCGCCTTTGGCGTAGCTTTCGCCTATTTTTCTGACGGCAAAGCCTTGTGATACTGGCTTTATAACTTTGATAAATTCGTCCATGGCTTCGACATTTTCGATAGGAATTAGCGTGTCAGAGCCATTAGCCATAAGTGAGCCTGTAAAGGTTTTTATGCACTCGCCGTTATGAATTTCTATGCTGTTTTGCGTTCCTGCAGGAGTTTTGCCTAAAATTTTAATTTCAGCGTTTTCTTTTAAATCGCTAAATTTAAGCGCATACCCGTCCATAGCAGCGGTTGGCTGTTTTGGGTGGTTGTGTGGGGCGATTATGTCGGTGGCTAGAACTCTATCTAATGCCTGAGTTAGGGCGATTTTTTCTATACGATCCCATTTTGTAACGCTTTTTTTGAGATTTGCGATTGTATCTTCGAATTTCGGCAAATTTGGCATTTTTTTCCTTTCAAATTTAGCGAGTTAGCCCTAATTTTTTTAAAATTTGGTGTTTGCTAATGCGTTTTCTATTGTATTTGACGATGAAGTTTTTTTCAGTTTCGTAGCACTCGATAATGCCGTGCGTATCGCTAAGTGCGGTAAAATCGACTTTTATGCTTTTATCGAAATATAAATTTTTAAAAATTATCGGATTTGTCAAATTTAAAAGCAAAACAAACCAAATGACGGCTAAAACGACCACGACAAGGGCAAGGTAAAAAAGCCCGATTTCTTTTAACGCAATGCCGCCAAAAACGCCACCTACAAAGCTTCCTAAAAATCCAAATGAGTTAAAAACCCCAAGCGCAGAGCCTTTTTGGTGTGATTTGGCGAATTTTGACGCTAGGCTTTGCATAATCGGCTCGTGCATGTTAAATCCGATGAAAAATAAAATCACGGCAACGATGAAAACGCCAAGCGAATTTTCTGTGGCAAAAAGTGCGTAAGAAGCGATAAAAAATGCAATGCCGCTTAGCAAAATTTCCTTTGCCAAGCCCCGTTTTTCGCCAAGTGCGCCACTTAGTCCCATAGCAACTAGCCCAAAAATCATCGCCGTAATGTAAATTTTGTAAATTTGACTTTTATCAAAGCCAAGATTATTTACCAAAATGATAGGGATTATGAAAAATGCCGTGGTCATTAGCATTTTTTGCAAAAAGTTGCTTAAATTTAAAAGCAGTAAATTTTTGTCTTTTAAAATCTCGCTAAATGGCGTTTTTTCGCTTTTTGTGGTGATTTTTGGCTCTTTTGGAACGACTGCATAAAGCAAGATTAAACAAATCAAAGTCAAAAATGCGCTTAGATTAAAAATGCTAGAAAGTCCGAATTTATCGCTTAAAATCGGGCTTAAAACGATCGCGCTTGCAAAAGCTATGCCAATCATCGCGCCCATTATGCTCATAGCTTTGCCGCGTTCTTCTTCTTTTGTAAAATCGCTGATGAGTGCGGTGGCGACGGCTCCAACAGCTCCACAGCCTTGCAAACAGCGACCAAAAATCATAGTGTAAATTCCGCTGCTATAAGCGCAAACAATAGAGCCAATGATAAAAATCAAAAGCCCGATAGCAAGGGCATTTTTGCGACCGATTTTATCGCTAAGGATTCCAAATGGAGTTTGAAGTGCCATTTGCATAAAGGCATAAATTCCGATTAAAAAACCGACTAGTTTTTCGTCTGCTCCGTCCAAATTTAGAGCATAAAGGCTTAAAACGGGCAGAACTATAAAAAGCCCGAAAAACCTCGTTGCAACAATAAAACTTAAAGGTAAAACATTTTTTATCATAAAAATCCGTTGTAAAAAAATTCAATCACCCGTAAATTTGGGCGATTTTTTAAATTTAAAGATTATATTTTTTTATTAAATTATCAATTGTTCCGTCGTTTTTAAGCTCCGAAATAGCCTTATTTATTCTACCTTTTAGTTCATTTTTTGAACCGTCATTAGGAAATAAAATAGAAGTTTCAGCACTACCTACATCTTCTTGATAAAGAATTTCTAAATTTTTTCCATAGCCTACACTTTCATACGCAACAAGTTTATCTTTATCGGCTTGGCTCATGTGTTCGTAATCATTTGAAAGTATAGGCATACTTCTAGAATCAATCAAAAGAGCATCTGCTTTGCCGTCTTGCATAGCGGTAAATAAATTTATTAGCGCATTTCTATCTCGTCTGATAGGCTTTGCACCAAAAGCTTCTATCATCTCTTTTGCTACATCATCTCCGACATAGCCGACTTTTTTACCGACTAAATCATCGGTTGAATTTATGGGGCTTCCCGAAATTTTTAGAAAAATAAATCTTGGATTATAATACGAATCACTATAATCGCAATCTTGTGTAAATTTATCGTGCGTAAAAGCAGAGATTGCTATATCGACACTTTTTCCATTAACAGCACCACAAGCGCTATCGTGAGCTGTTTCTACAAAAGTATAGTTAAAACCTGCTTTTTGGGCGATAGCTGCGATTAGTTCAATATCAAAACCGACTAATTGATTGTTTGTATTTTTGTATTCAAATGGCGGATAAGTCGGGTCAATAGCGATTTTTAAATCTTCACCATACAAGAAATAAGTCAAAAACAAGAGCGAAAAAAGTACCTTTTTCATAATTCTTATCCTTACATTGATTTTACAAGTTTAAATTATACCACTTTTTTAATGAATTTTTGCAATAAATTTTTAAATTTAAATTCAACGAATTTGCCGAATTTTCGGCAAATTCAATTATTTCAAACCATATTTGTTAAGTAAGTTTTGTATAGTTCCGTCATTTCGCATTTGCACGATTGCTTCATCTATTTTATTTTTCAAAGCTTCTTGGCTACCGTCTTTTGGAAAAATGACGAAAGTTTCGGAATCATCAACAGGTTGTACATTGTAAATTTCAAAGTTACTCAAACCGCCGCTGATTAAATCAAGCCTGTCTCTATCGGCATCTGATAAAGTTTCAAGCTTTCCATATAAAATAGGCGCATTGCAACTATCCAAGACTATACTATCTACTTTACCTTCGTGAAGCAAAAGTAATGTCAAAACAAGGGTTCCTGATTTTTTAGGAACAGCTTTTCCGCCATAAGCAGTAACAACATCTTTTAAAACGCTACTATCGGCATCATAAGCAACTTTTTTACCAGCTAAATTCTCAGGGGTATTTATGTCTTTTCGACTTTTATCTTTTACAAAAAGAAGTTCGCTTTCAAAGTATGAGACTCCATGATCACAAGCCGCTGTGGCTTCATCGTCTCCAAAAGCAGAAATTCCTATATCAACTTTTTTTGCATTTACGGCATCGCAAATGCCATCGTATTCCATTTTAACGATTTCGATTTGAAATCCTGCTCGTTTTGCAAGTTCGTTAGCAAGATCAACATCAAAGCCCTTGATATTTCCTGCTTGGTCTAAGTATTCAAATGGCGGATATTGATAATCCATACCTACTTTTATGGTATCGGCAAATAAAAAACTTCCACCAAACAGAAACAAAAATAAAACTTTTTTCATCTATCGTTTCTCGCTTTCTTTTTGGAATTGTTTTTATATTATAGCATTTGTTTTGAAAAAATTAGACGATTTTAGTCAAAATTCACAAAAATCTCTAAATTTAGCCAATTTATAAGAAATTTCAGATGAAAAAATATAGAAATTAAATTCATAAAAAAGAAATGAGAACAAAATAAAAAGATAAAATAGCTCTTTTTATGAATTTAAAATAAAATTTAGCTAAATTTGTTACTTTTATGCGACAGGTATAACAAAAAAATTTAAATTTGAGAGAATTTGCCGAAAATTCGGCAAATTCGTAGATGAAATTTTCTAATTAATTTTATATTTTTCAAGTAGTTTTTTTATAAAACCATCTTGTCTCATCGACAAAATGGCGCCATTTATTTTCTTTTTTAGCTCTTCGTGTCGTCCGTCTTTTGGGAAGATAGCAAAAGTTTCGCTATCGTATCCGTGTTGTTTATCAAAAACAGCAAAACTTTCAAGCCCACCACTAATAAATTCTAACTTATCTATATCATTTTGTGTTAAAAATTCTGTGTCGCCATGCACAACAGGCATATTTAAATCATACACCATAACGCTATCAACCTGTCCTTCGCTTAAAGAAAGCAGACTTGGTATGATAGTTCCTGCTCTTTTTGGAATCGGTCTTGCCCCTAAATCAATTATAAAATCCTTCATTGCACTACTATCTCTATCGTAAGCAACCTTTTTATCCTTTAAATCAGCCGCATTTTTAATATCATCTCTATTTTTATTTTTGATAAAAACATACGAAGATTCAAAATAAGAAAGCCCATGGTCGCAATCTTTCGTGGCATCATCTGTGGCAAAAGCTGAAATTCCTATATCGACACTACCTGAATTTATGGCTGCACAAGCGTCATTGTAAGGGACATAGACTATTTGAAATTCTAGTCCTGTTCTCTTTGAGATCTCTGTTGCAAGATCAACATCAAATCCTATAATGTTGCCGTCTTTTTGATATTCAAATGGTGGAAATTCGTTATCCATGGCGACTTTAATAGGATCAGCATATAAAAAACTTCCAAGAGCAAGAAAAAATAAAACTTTTTTCATTTTAACTACCTTTCGTTTTTGAGATAAAATTAAGTTATAATTCTACCAAATTTTATTTAAAATATTTTGTAAATTTGTTACTATCGTATATGTTTAACTAAAAATCACTAAATTTGGGTAAAATTATGCGAAATTTTTTAAAGGAAAAGCATGAAAATTTTACTTGCAACTGGAAATTACGGAAAAGTCAAAGAGATAAAAGAATTTTACAATGAATTTGAAATTTATGCGTTAAATGAAGTTTTAGAGCCTTTTGAGATTGTTGAAGACGGAAAAACTTTTAAAGAAAATGCTTTGATAAAAGCAAGGGCGGTTTTTGAAAAACTAAAAGAGAAAAATTTGCAAGATGAATTTGTCGTGCTAAGCGATGATAGCGGTATTAGCGTAGAAGCTATTGATTGGCGACCGGGGATTTTTTCGGCTCGTTATAGTGGCGAAAATGCCACTGACGCAACTAACCGCGCAAAGGTAATTAGCGAACTAAATTCACTAAATTTGAGCCAAAGTAGGGCATTTTACACTGCCTGTATCGCCGTTGTGAGTAAATTTGGCGAATTTAGCGCACACGGATTTATGCACGGAAAAGTGATAAACGAAGAGCGTGGAGAGCATGGCTTTGGGTATGATTTTATGTTTATTCCAAATGGATTTTCACAAACTATTGGCGAGTTACCGATTGAAACAAAGCTAAAAATTTCGCACCGAACAAAAGGCTTAACAATAGCTAAACATATATTGGATATCCTAAATAGAATAATTTCACAAAAAATATGAAAAATTTGAAAAAAATTTTTATTAATAAAAAGTTAATTATATTTTTTATAGTATTTTAAGTGCCTAAAATTCGGTTGCTGTCTTGTATTTAAAAAATCGTTTTTTTTTTTTTTGTTTTTTTGCTATAATTTCGCCACTAAATGCAACAATGTTATAGATCTTAGTTTAAGGAGACGGCTATGAAAAAATTACTTATTTCATTGTTTGTTTTATCTTCGTTTGTTTTTTCTGCGTCGTTGCAAGAAATTCAAGAATCTAAAAAAGTTAAAATTGGTATAAGGGCAAAACTTCCGCCGTTTTCAAACCAAGATGAAAACGGAATAAGCGATGGTTTTGAGGTTTCCTTAGCCAAGGAAATCGCCAAAAAACTTGTTGGCGAAGATGGTGAAATCGAGTTTATTGTTTTAAATGCAAAAGATAGAATTCCTATGTTAGAAAGCGGTGAAATCGACATTGCCGTGGCAAATTTCACCAAAACACCTGAACGAGCAAAAAAAGTTGATTTTTCTACGCCGTATTTATCGAACACACAAGCAGTTATCACTCGCAAAATAGATAAAATCGAAAATATAAAAGATTTAAGCGGTAAGCGAATGCTAGTAACCAAAGCTACCACAAGTGATGATTGGCTACAAATAAATGCTCAAAAATACGGACTTGAAGTCGTGTATTGTAATAGCGTTAAAGAGTGTGGTCAGGCATTAGCTGATGATGAAGGCGATGGCTATATACATACAAATATCCTTAATGCTGCTGTTCCGCTTAATAATGACGACCTTGAAATGGGTATTAAAAGCATAGGTGGATTGGATTATGTTTGTGCAGGAGTTGTTAAGGGAAATACTGATTTGCTTAAAGTCATAAATGATACAATCATCGAGCTAAGTGCGACAAATTTTTTCAAAGATGTTTATGATGATACTTTTGAATCGTTTTATAAAGGAACAGTCGATAGAAAGCACTTATTGCTTGACGATTTATATAAGGCATTGTTGTACTGATACAAAAAGGGCTTTATGCTTTTGCATATAAGCCCTAAAATTTATCGATTATTCTACAACTTCGTAGTTTGGTTTTTGAGCCATACACTCTTTATATTTTTTTACAATTTTTGCATTTTGTTCGCCTTTTTTAGCAACAATACTGTAAAAATCTAGTATTGCTTGTTCGCAATATGTGTTACTAATATCGATACTGCTTAAATCTTCTGTCACCATGTGGAGTAGCGCAATTTTGTCGTTTGAAGTTATTGCATTTAACGAACTTGCCAAAAATAACGCAGTTAAAAGTAGGGCTACTTTTTTCATTGATTATCCTTTTTTGAGAAATTTAACGGAAATTTTCTTTAATAATTTTGGAATAATATCAGAAGTTAAATAAAAATTAAATAAAAGTAAATGGAAATATAAATTTTATTAAATATTAGCAAATTCGCAAATTAGATTTTTTTACTATGTTTTAAGTGGAAATTTCACACTCCCATATATGCAGCCCACATCGCAAAATAGCAAGAAAAATATATAAAAATACCAAAGAGAAATAAAATTCCGCAAACGGCGATGATAAATTTATATTTTAATGTCTGTTTGCCTAATTTGCGAGATTTTTTAAATTTAATCACGCCAAAAACAAAGCCAATCCAAAAAATCACAAAAAATAGAACTAAAAAAATTTTAAAATAGGGATTATAGGTAAAAATTAAGCCTTGCAAATATACAAGAAATTTAGTCCAAAGTGTCGATTCGTAGGGCAAATTTAGTCCTTTTTTAAATTTAAAATTGCCAAATTCGACTTTAAATTTGCCGAATTTGGCGAATTTTGTCTATAAATTTAGTGAAATTTAGCAAATTTCACTCATAAATTTACTCCACAACTCTACTTTCGTTTGGATCCATTTCGATGATTTCCCATGGTAAGCCTTGGCGATTTAGCTCGTCCATAAATGGCTTGGCATCAAATTCTTCCATATTAAATACGCCTTTTCCATTCCATTTGCCAGTTGCTATCATCATTGAGCCAATCATCGCAGGTACGCCTGTGGTGTAGCTAACGGCTTGTGCGCCAGTCTCTGCGTAGCACTCTTCGTGGTCGCAGACATTGTAAATATAAACTTTGCGTGGTTTTCCGTCTTTGACGCCTTTTATCACGCAGCCGATATTTGTTTTGCCTTTGGTGCGTGGTCCTAGACTTGCAGGGTCAGGAAGCAAAGTCTTTAAAAACTGGATTGGCACGATTTTCATGCCGTTGTGTTCTACTTCATCGATTCGAAGCATGCCGACATTTTCTAGGCAACGCATGTGCGTAAGATAACTTTGCCCAAAAGTCATAAAAAAGCGAATTCGCTTTAAGCCCTTGATATTTTTAACCAAACTTTCCATTTCTTCGTGGTAAAGCAAATAGCTATCTTTTACGCCGACTTTGGGATAGTCCCATTTCATCATTATTTCAAGCGGTTTTGTGGTGATCCACGAGCCATCTTCCCAGTATCTACCATTAGCTGAAACTTCACGCAGATTAATTTCTGGGTTAAAATTTGTCGCAAACGCGTATCCGTGGTCTCCTGCGTTGCAGTCCAAAATATCAATCTCATTTATTTCATCGAATAAATTTTGCTGCGCGTAGGCGCAAAATACATTTGTAACGCCCGGATCAAATCCGCTTCCAAGAAGTGCGGGAATTCCTGCGTTTTTAAAATCATCATTTTTCGCCCATTGAAGTTTGTATTCAAAGTGCGCGGTGTCTGGGTGCTCGTAGTTTGCGGTATCGATATATGGGATACCAGCTTTCAAACAAGCGTCCATTAGTGTGAGATCTTGATACGGTAAAGCCACATTTAAAAGCAAATCTGCCCCGATTTCTTTGGCGAATTTTGCCACGGCTTCCGTATCATCGGCATCGATTTTGGCCGTTGCGATTTCTACGCCAAGGCGATCTTTTATAAATTTAGCGATTTCATCGCATTTGCTTTTAGTTCTACTTGCTAGTGTGATTTTGGTAAAAACCTGCGAATTCATCGCACATTTCACGGTTGCCACACGGCTTACTCCACCCGCTCCGATAATCAAAATATGGCTCATTTTGTTTTCCTTTTATCAAATTTAAATTGCGAATTTATATCGATTTCCAAAATTTTCATCGATTTTATTATATATTTTTTTATTTGCGTAGTAAATTTTCTCGCCGTTTTCAAGGTCAAATTCTTGATAAGCTCTGATTATTACCCATTTTCTACCGATTTCAGCGACTTTAAGATGAATCGTGCTTTTTTTGCCGGTTGTCATCACCATAGCATATAGCTGTCTGTAAAACGGAATTTGCTCTTGCATTTTTTTTGTATCTTCTAGTAGCTCTTTGTATTTCATGGCTAACATAGTTTGCCCTTGTTCTAGGTGTTTTCTATATTTTGTGTTATATTTTTCTATCTCTTTTGAAAGGTCTAAATTTAGATGATTTTCAAAAAAAGTTAGCATTTCGTTACGAAATTTACCCCTTGCATAGGCGTAGGCTTCTTGTATGTTGTTTTGAATTTCGCAATCATAAACATTGCATGTATCGCTACCTATGTAAATATTAATTCCTGATGTCAAAACCCCGTCTTTATATTCATCTCCGAGCATTTTTTTTATTTTTTTGACAACGGTATCGATTTTAGTACCGTTTTTGACAGATAATCGCATTTTTTATCCTTTTTAAATTTAAAATTAAAACCTTCATTTTATCTAAATTTATTTAAATTTTTAATATAAATCTTATCAACAAAAAAGCTATATAAAACATAAAAATGCCAACTACAAAATCAATAATTCGCCAAGCTTTTGTGTTCATAAAAAGTTTTGAAAGCTTCATAGCACCGTATCCAAGAGAAAAAAACCAAATAAAAGATGCAAGAACGCTTCCTAACCAAAAATAAATTCGCTCTTGCAAATTTAGCGTGGTTCCTATTCCGCCTACGATAACAACGGTATCTAAATAAACATGCGGATTTAAAAGCGTAACGGCAAGGGTTTTGAGTGCTGTTTTTGAGAGTTTTTGTGGGACGGCATTTTTGATTTTAGCGAAATTTGAGCCACGAAATGACGAAATAAAAGCGTTTAAGCCAAAAGCGAGTAAAAATAAAATGCCACACACGCCAAGCCAAAATGATAAATTTTCATTTTTTGCAAAAACTTCGCCGATACCAAAAATCCCACACGCCATCAAAATCGCATCACAAATAAAGCAGATAAAGCAAACAACAAAAATATGATTTTTCATAAGTCCTTGTTGTAAAACAAAAACATTTTGTGCGCCGATGGCGATGATTAGGGAAAAGCTTAAAATCGCTCCGTTTAAAAAAGAGACAAACATAGGCTAAATTTGTTCGCCCTTTTCTTTAAATTCGATGAATTTATTTCTTAAAATTCCGCAAATTTCATAAAATGATTTTTCGTAAATGTTTGGCAAAGTAGCTTCATCTTCACTATAAAATCTAACGAAATTAAATCTATCTTCGCACGAAAAATTTTTTTTGAATTTAAAATTTAAAACCTGCACATTTTTTGCCGTGTGAAATGTTCTTATGCTTATATCTTCAATGTCCTTAAAATCGAATTTCATCTGTTTTTTAGAGTGTTCAATCATAAATCCGTCATCATAAATTTCCATATAATTTTTACTAAGCAGTTTTGCTATGCAAAATCCTATACAAGCAAGCCCAACGATGAGTGCAAAAATATAAGCCCCACCTTCGTTATTTAGCGTTCCAAGTGTTCCTGCGACTATGAGAATAATCGCTCCAATTAGCGTGTAAAGTGCAGATTTTTTGTTTTCTTTAATTGTCATTGCTGCCTACTTAAAAATTGTGAAATTTGTTGATAAACTTTGTAATTAAACGAATCGGTTACTCGTGCGATACCACCGGCGTCCGGTTCGCTTTGATAGTTTAAATTTGTTGCGTAATCTTTAAATTCTTTGCCGTTTTTAACCCTAATCAAAAGGCTTAATTGCCCGTCATAAATATAGCTTGTAACGCCGTAATAATCGTCATCTGGAAATCCTAACGGAAATCCCATGCCCATGCCAAGCCCAAAGTGGCGTGAAAATCTACCCATACCAAATCCAAAACCAAATGTCGGGCGAAATCTATCATCTCTATAAGCAATGCGTCTAAAATAGTTTAAATTTCCTTCGATTAAAATATTTGCTTTGTCTTTTGAAACTACGCTATATCCGTCTTGTGTAAGATATTCTTCGATTGCAGTGGTTAAATTTGAATCAAAATTGCTAGTGTTTGTAAATGCGACATTTACGAGCTTTTTATCTGGTAAATTTGTGATAAAAATCGGATCGCTAGATTTTATAATGCCTGAATTTCGCGCAACACCGCTACTAGCACAACCTGTTAGGAAAAAAGTCATAAGAACTGCCAAAAATAAAACTCTAAATTTATTCATCGCAAATCCTTTCATCAAATTTAGCGATGATTTTACCAAATTTTATAAAATAAATTCAAAATTTGGTTAAATTTAAACTCGAATTTGCGAATTTTGCTTACACTGGCGATCGCCACGACCACTTCGTGGTCTCGCAATGACAATGAAAGCGAATTTGCAAAAATAATCCAATACCAAAATTGACAATCAAATGCCGACGATTTTTAGCGTGGCAAACACAAGATAAGACTTTGTTTGTCTATCGGTGGTTGTCACGCTAAAAAGCTAGGCTCGTTTCAATCGAGATTAAATTCATAGAAATTTAATGCGTCGCAAAATACTCTTTGATTTTTGCCTTATCATCTGTTTTACTTAAAGCCGTCATCAGCAAAACTCTCGCTTTTTGCGGATTTAAATTATCCCCGCTTAAAAATCCGAGTTTTTCATCATCTACTTCGCCGCCGACACTAGTCGAGCCGCTTCCTGTGCGAGATGAGCGAACTACGATAACGCCACTTTTTGCAGCATTTTCAAGTGCTTCTGCGACACTTGGATATGGATTTCCGTTTCCCATACCAGCTAAAATAATCCCTTTTGCGCCTTTTTCTACGGCTAAATTTACAAAATCTGCCGTATCGTTTGTGTGAGCATAAACAATATCAACTCGTGGAAATTCTTTTATATCTTTTATGTTAAATTCGCTATCTACCGTGTGTTTGCGTGTGCTTTGCATATAATAATTTACAATGCCAAAATTTACACTTCCGATTTTACCCGAATTTGGCGAAGCAAAAGTAGCAACCGAAGTTGTATTTGTTTTGCTTACTTCTCTTGCGGCGTGAATTTCATCGTTTAAGACAACCAACGCACCTTTTCCCCAGCTTTTTGGATTTATCGCGACATTTACGGCGTTAAAAATATTTAGCGGTCCGTCTGCGCTTATGGAAGTTCCTGAGCGCATGGCTCCCACAAAAACGATAGGTTTTTTGCTTTTTACTACCAAATTTAAAAAATACGCACTTTCTTCCATAGTATCGGTTCCATGCGTGATAACCACGCCATCAACATCGTTTTTAACCAAAAGCTCATTTACTCTATTTGCGAGTTTCAGCCAGACTTCGTTATTCATCTCTTGTGAGCCGATATTTGAAATTTGCTCACCTTTTATGGTTGCAAGTTCTTTTATTTCAGGAACAGAAGCTATAAGCTGATCTACGGTGGCCGTGCCTGATGTGTAGTCTCCGCTAAGTGTGCTTTCGCTGCTTCCTGCGATCGTCCCGCCGGTAGCTAATATATAAATAGTAGGTTTTGCAACAAGCGTTGAAGCAGCTAGAAATGTAGTTAATGCGACTTTGTTTAAGAAATTCATAGCTTATCCTTTGTAAATTTAAAAATTTAAGCGAATTTTACCATAAATAAAAACTAGTTTTGTAAATTTGCGAAGCAAATTTTCTCATAAAATCAAATTTAGAAAAAAGTTTTTAACTTTTTGAATTTGCTTTTACGAAAATTTGCATTTTAAAAATTTATTGCTATAATTTCGCCAAAAAAATTTTAAGGATTTTAAATGGGTTTAAAAAGCGACAAGTGGATACGAAAAATGAGCGTAGAAAATGAAATGATAACGCCATTTTGCGAAGAAAATGTTGGCAAAGGCGTGGTAAGTTATGGCGTTTCTAGCTATGGATATGATATAAGAGTAGGAAATGAGTTTAAAATCTTTACAAATATCGGCGGAACGGTTGTGGATCCAAAGAATTTTGATGAAAAAAATGTGGTTGATTTTGTAGGCGATGTCTGCATTGTCCCGCCAAATTCGTTCGCACTTGCTAGAACTGTGGAGTATTTTAAAATGCCACGCGATGTTTTAGCGATTTGTCTTGGCAAAAGCACTTATGCAAGGTGCGGAATAATCGTAAATGTAACGCCGTTTGAGCCGGGATTTGAAGGTCATATTACGATTGAGATTTCAAATACAACGCCATTGCCTGCTAAAATTTACGCAAATGAAGGCATTGCGCAAGTTTTATTTTTGCAAGGTGATGAGCCGTGCGAAGTAAGTTATAGCGACAAAAAAGGCAAATACCAAAGTCAAACAGGCATTACTTTGCCACGAATTTTGAAATAAATAAATTTTTGGTAGAATACAAGAATTTAAAGAGTTAAATTTAAGGTAAAAATATGAAAAATTTAATAATAGTGGAATCTCCCGCAAAGGCAAAAACGATTAAAAAATTTTTAGGCGATGAATACGAAGTAATCGCCTCAAAAGGGCATATTAGGGATTTGCCGACAAAAAAATTTGGTATAAAAATCGATGAAAATCATTTTGAACCACAATATGAAATCAGTAGCGACCACGCTGCGGTTGTAAAAGAGATAAAAAATTTAGCAAAACAAAGCGATCAAATTTACCTTGCAACGGACGAAGATAGAGAAGGAGAAGCAATAGCCTATCATATCGCCGTTTCTATCGGCAAAAAACCGGAATCCTTGCCACGCATTGTTTTCCATGAAATCACAAAAACTGCAATCCAAAACGCCTTAAATTCGCCACGCAAACTAAATATCGATAGCGTAAATGCTCAACAAGCAAGGCGTTTGCTAGATAGAATTGTTGGTTACAAACTAAGTCCGCTTTTGAATTTAAAAATCCAAAAAGGGCTAAGTGCAGGGCGTGTGCAAAGCGCAGCTCTAAAAATCGTAGTAGATAAAGAGCGCGAAATAAAGGCCTTTAAACCTGTTGAATATTATAGTATCGATGCGATTTTTAAGAAAAAACTTGAAGCCGAATTAGTTAAATTTGACGGCGTTAAAATGGAAAAACTAAGCGTAAATTCTGCTAAATTTGCCGATGAAATAGTTAAAAGCGTTGAAATAGAGAAATTTAGTGTTAGTGCGATTGAGAGCAAAGAACGAAAAACAAATCCTTATGCGCCGTTTATGACTTCAACCTTGCAACAAAGCGCTAGTTCAAGTCTTGGTTTTAGCCCTAAAAAAACGATGAGTTTGGCTCAAAGCCTTTATGAGGGCGTAAATACGAAATCAGGCGGTGCGATAACCTATATGAGAACCGACTCGCTAAATATCGCAAAAGAAGCCATTGCTATGGCAAGAGATTTCATAAAGAGCGAATTTGGCGATAATTACCTGCCAAAAAGCCCAAATTTTTATACAACTTCAAGCAAAGGCGCACAAGAAGCACACGAAGCTATAAGGCCTACTGATTTGAAATTTACGCCAGAGCTTGCGGCGGCGACTTTGCCAAAAGATGAAGCAAGGCTTTATACGCTTATTTACAACCGATTTGTGGCTTCGCAAATGACGCCAAGCGTGTCGCAAATTCAAACCGTAAATATTAAAGGGCAAAAAAGCGAATTTAGGCTAAGCGGTAGAAAGGTAAGTTTTGACGGATTTTACCGAATTTACGGGGATTTGGATAAAGATAGAATTTTGCCAAGCCTAAATATCGGCGATGAAATGAGCTTAGAAAAAATTTCTAGCGAACAGCATTTTACCGAGCCGCCTGCAAGGTATTCAGAAGCTAGTTTGGTTAAAAAGCTAGAAAGTTTAGGTATCGGACGGCCTTCTACTTATGCGCCGACGATTTCTTTGCTAAGTGCTAGAAAATATGTAGAAATCGAGAAAAAGCAGTTGGTTCCGACCGAGATTGCATTTAAAATCACGGAAATGTTGGAGAAAAATTTTGAAAATATAGTCGATAGCGAATTTACTTCAAAAATGGAAGAAAAACTTGACGATATAGCCGAAAATAAGGCAGATTGGCAAGAAATTTTATCTGATTTTTACTATCCTTTTATAGAAAAAATAAGCGAAGGAAAAACAAATATCGCTAGTCAAAAAGTAGCCATCAGTATCGGCGAAGCATGTCCTGAGTGTGGCGGAGATCTGCTAAAACGAAGTGGTAGATTTGGCGAATTTATCGCTTGTTCAAATTTTCCAAAATGTAAATATTCAAGGAATTTAAAGAGCGAAAATGGCGATGAAAATAGTGCGACTGCCACAAAAAAAGTCGCCAAAGAAATCGGCGTAAAATGCCCAGAGTGTGGTGGCGAAATCGTGGAGAGATTTTCAAGGCGGGGCAAATTTTATGGCTGTAAAAGCTACCCAAAATGCAAATTTGTAAGCAACTACGAACCGACAAATTTAAAATGCCCTGAGTGCAAAAAATCGCATTTGGTAAAAAAAGAGCTAAAAAGCGGAACTTTTTTTGAGTGTCCGGCTTGTAAATTTAAAGAAAAACAAGATTAAAATATGCTAAAAATCGGCGTTATCTCGGATTCCCATCATCGCTCTGACATCGCAAAAAGTGCGATTGATTATCTAAAAGAAAAGGGCGTGGATTTGCTGCTTCATGCAGGGGACATCGTAGAAATTTCTACGCTAAAAGATATGCGAGATAGCGGAATTCCGTATAAAGCCGTTTTGGGAAATAATGATTCTTTTTTAAAAAGTTGCGAGAGTGAATTTGAAATTTATCCTGAGCCTTATGATTTTGAATTTAAAGATTTAAAAATTCGCCTTATGCACCACCCGTTTTATTTTGAAAATTCGGCAAATTTAACCATTTACGGGCATACGCATTTTTTTGCCGGTGTTTTAAATGGTGCAAATTTAACGCTAAATTCGGGTGAAATTTGTGCTAGAAAAAAACCAAAACACGAATTTGCATATATCGAATTTGATGAAGCTAAATTTAGAGTTTTTAAGGTTGAAAAGGACTTCGGCGAGAAATTTTGGAACCAAAGGGAAATTATTTTATGAGCGAAATTTCCATTTTATTTAGCGTTGCTTTGATTATTTTTCTCTCTCCTTATGTCGCAAAAGTGATAAAAATTCCCATTTCTCCGACTGAAATTTTGCTTGGTATGATTTTTGGTTTTTTTGGCTTTTTGCCACAAAATGAGCTATTTAAATCAGTTTCAGAGATAGGATTTTATTATATGATGTTTTTGGCAGGAACTGAGGTTGATTTAAAAATTTTCCTAAATATAAAACGAGAAATTCTAAAAAAAGTGCTTTTATTTTTGGCAATTTTATATTTTTTAACTATTTTATTGGTTTTTGGCTTTAATTTGGAGCAAATTTTTGCCATTGTAATCCCTACGATGAGTATCGGTTTGCTTTCTACGCTTTACAAAGATTACGGCAAAAACGAAATTTGGCTAAATAGAGCAATGCTAATAGGCATTATCGGCGAAGTTATCAGCATTGGCGTCATCACTATCGGCGCGATTTACCTAAAAAACGGCTTTGGAAGCGATTTGTTTTTGCATATTTTTGCACTTTGTGCGTTTTTGCTTATGGCGACTTTTGTTTTCAAAGGGTTAGAGACGCTATTTTGGTGGTATCCGAATTTAAAAACAATCATTATGCCAAAATATGACAAAAATGAAAAAGATATTCGTTTTGCGGCGGCGATTTTGTTTTTTGTAGCAGGAATTATGCTAATGTTAGACCTTGAAATCGTCATCGGTGCATTTATCGCAGGAACCTTCATACCGACATTTTTCGAGCATAAAAAAGATTTGCCACAAAAATTATCGGGTTTTGGTTTTGGATTTTTGGTACCGATATTTTTCATCTACACAGGCTCTGTTGTGGATTTGCGTTCGGTTTTGCTTCCGGGAGTTTTACCAAATATCGTTATAATCGTTGTTTCAATGTTCGCATTTAGATTGATTGCTTCAAGCGTTTTTCTAAAAGAATTTAAATTAAAAAATACGATTTTAACTTCTTTAAGTCTTTCTATGCCGCTAACTTTGGTTATAGCAACAGCTACAATCGGAAAAACACTTGAAATTATAAACAATGAAATTTATTATGCTTTGGTTTTATCAAGTATTTTTGAAGCCGTTCTTTCGATGGTTTTAATCAAATTTGTATTTAATTTAAAAAAATCTTAAATTTTTATTTCTGATTTTAAGCCCCTTCGAATTTTAATAATATTTTCGCTACAATTTCAGAAAAAATTTGAAAGGATATGATATGGCAGAAAATTCCGTAACTCTAACCGATAATCGTAATGGTAAGTCATATAATTTCCCGATATTAGACGGAAATTTAGGACCTAGTGTTGTAGATATTTCTACATTTTATAAAGATACAGGAATGTTTACTTTCGATCGTGGTTATACTTCTACTGCGATGTGTCGAAGCCAAATAACTTATATCGACGGCGAAAAAGGCGAACTTTTGCACAGAGGATATGATATAGCGTGGCTTGCCGAAAATAAAATTTTCTTAGATGTGGTTTATTTGCTTTTAAATAAAAGACTTCCGAATTCAGACGAGCTAAAAGAATTCAAAACCGAGTTAAAAACTCGCTGTTTTATCAATGAAAATATCTTAAAACTTTTTGACGCATTTCCTGATCGTGCCCACCCTATGGCAGTTTTACAGGCTTGTGTGGCAACGCTTAGCACATATTATTCACGAGATATGAATTTTGACGATCCAGTTGAATATATGGAACTTGCAAAAAGATTAGTTGCAAAAATGCCTACACTTGCAGCATTTTATTATCGCCACTCACGCGGTTATCCGCAAATTTATCCTGATCTTGATCGCGGATTTACAGAGAATTTCCTTTATATGATGAGATCATTTCCGCACTCTCGTTTTGAATTAAGACCAATCGAAGTTAAAGCTTTTGATACCGTGCTTATGCTTCACTGCGACCACGAGCAAAATGCTTCAACCACGACGGTTAGAACGGTCGGATCAACGCATTCGCACCCGTATTCTTGCATTAGTGCGGGTATTGGCGCACTTTGGGGACATGCGCATGGCGGTGCTAATGAAAGCGTAATTCGCCAACTAGAAATGATAGGAAGTGTCGATAATGTCGATAAATATATCGCAAAAGCAAAAGATAAAAACGATCCGTTTAGACTAATGGGCTTTGGACACAGAGTTTATAAAAACTACGATCCGCGCGCAAAAGTACTTAAAAAAATGAGAAATCAACTAATCGATGAAATCGGCATTGATTCAAATTTAATTAAAATTGCAAATAGAATTGAAGAAATCGTGCTAAATGACGATTATTTCGTTTCGCGCAACCTTTACCCAAATGTTGATTTTAACTCAGGTCTGATTTTAAAGGCGCTAAAAATCCCAACGGAGATGTTTGCGGTAATTTTTGTTATGGGAAGATGTCCGGGGTGGATTTCTCAATGGATGGAACTAAAAGAACAAGATACTATAAAAATCGTTCGCCCAAGACAACTTTATGTCGGCCCAAAAGATATAACTCCGAAAAATTAAGCGTTTTGCCGAATTTGCAAATTTGCGAATTCGGCAAATTCTTTCAAAATTTATAAATCAAATTTATTGTAAAATCCAAATTTTAAAAGGATAAAAAATGCAAGATTTACTAAATTTGGCAGTTATGGCTGCGAAAGATGCCGGCAAGGAAATTTTAAAACATTATGAAAAATTCGAAATTTACGAAAAAGAAGATAAATCTCCGCTTACGACGGCAGATTTGGCTGCAAATGAGATAATTTTAAAAATTTTAGGCAAAAGTGGGATAAAAATTTGCTCCGAAGAGAGCATTTTAAGTGCCGATGAACGCAAAAATACCGAAATGTTTTGGCTTGTTGATCCGCTTGACGGGACAAAAGAATTTATTGCACAAAATGGCGAATTTTGCGTTTGTATTGCTTTGATAAAAGCCGGACGGCCGATTTTGAGTGCGATTTATATCCCCGTAAGTGATGAGCTTTTTTATAGCAAAGGCGAAGGCATAGTCTATAAAAATGGCGAAATTTTGCCCAAATGCGATAGGACACCAAATTTGTTTTTACTTGGAAGACACGGAAATTCGGCAAAAAGAACAGAATTAGCTAACAAATTTGGCTATGAATTAAAAAGAATTGGTTCGGCGATTAAATTTTGTAGAATTTGCGAAAACAAAGCAGGTGCGTATTCTAGGCTTGGTCCGTCTTCGCTTTGGGACATCGCTGCGGGGGATTTTTTGGTTACTCAAAGCGGCGGTGTGATAATAGATTTAAAAACGCGTGAGCTACCAAGATACAACAGCGAGAGCCTGATAAATAATCCTTATTTAGTCTTAGATATAAATAATGTCAAATTTTTGGATGAAATGCTTAGAAATTTATAAAATTTAACATTTTTAAAAAAAAAGTTGTATAATATGTAAGCAAAATTTTTTTAACAAAGGTTAAAAACATGAAAGCTTTTACAATGATTGAATTGATCTTCGTGATCGTTATCTTAGGGATTTTGGCGGCAGTTGCCATACCTAGACTAGCAGCAACAAGAGATGATGCTGAGATAGTCAAAACAGCAAATAACATAAGGAATGCTGTTCAGGATGTTGGTGGCTATTATATCTCGCAAGGAAAATTTAATTCAAATATTTCTTCTATGACAAATGTTTCAAATCCTATACAAATAAAAGGCGAAACTTGTGCAGAATTTACATATAGAGATATTAATGAAACTATTCTTACTATGCATTTAAATAATGGTTTATGCAGTAAAGTTTGGCAAAACGGAAGTTTGAGAAATTTAGAAAACATGCTATTTTCTGATGGCATTATATTTGTAGAAACACGAAATTAATAAATGCGGGATTTTCACGCATTTATTAAAATCTATTTCTCATTAAAATTCCAAACAGAATTGTTAGTGCAAATAAAATTGCTATTACAAAAAATAGTATAAATGAGCATTCGGCAAGATTTATCAATCTCATTTGCGGCACTAAGTACCAGCCGTTTTCATAGAGTTTGACTAAAACTTCTTGCGTAGCATCGAGTTTTGCGCCGTTTGGCACAACAGGCATATCATAACCACAGTCTCCCAATGGCTTGAAAATCGCAGGAAAAATCTCATGCAAAGGCAAATTTAGTATAAATTTTGGTTCAGCCGAACAGCCTTGGATTCCAAACATATCTCCGCCGTGAAGTGCTTTGTGGATGGCATTTAAATGAAGTGCAGAGCTAATTCCTAAAATCACACCATAAATTCCAAAAACAAATCCTAAAATTTTTAAAAAGATATTTTTTGGATTAATGGCTGCAAAAATCGCACCAAGGGCTATCACACAAAGTGCAAAACGCACATAAACGCATTGCTCGCACGGCAACATAAAAAGATATTTTTGGAAAAAATAGTGCGAAAAAAACACACAAAAGCCCGAAATTATCGCCAAATAAATCCAAAAATCCCGTCCATTTTGCCAATTTCCGATTTTAATTAGTATCGCTTTTAAGCTCATTTTAATCCTTTAAACTTAGTTCTTTAACAAGCTTATCCATATCTTCAAAACTACGCAAAGAGCTTGTTTTTATAAGATATTTTCCGTTTATCACAAAGGCAGGAACGCCTAAAATTTTTGCGATTTCATAGGCTTTTCCGTTTTTATCCAGACCCCAAGAATTTAGAATTTCGCTAACGGCGGTGCTGTTATTTTCAAATTTAAAATTTGATATTTGCGAATTTGCCAAAGCGGTTTGCAAAAAAGCATTTTTTCCGTTTTCATCAGCCACACCGCCCCAACGCTCTTTTTTCTCGTGATATGCCGTAAAAATTGCCTTTTTGGCTCTATTAAATTCGGAAAGCTCATCAAATAAATCAACACTTTTATTATTGTCATAAGCTATCAAATTTGCAAAAATTTCACTTCCTAAAACCCCAAATTCGCCCCTAGTTGCTAAATGATAAGGGATAAATTTCAAATTTGTATTTTCACACATTATTTTTTTGATAACTTCATCAAATTTATAACAAAACGGACAATCGTAACTAAAAATCTCAATCAGCGAATTTTCGGCATTTTCAATCGGATTTTCAAGCACGATATAGCGTTCATCTTGCTCGCAAAATGCAAAAGAAAAAAGGCAAAAAACCGCACAAATAACTTTTAAAAAACTCTTTTTCACAATCAATCCTTCGATTAAATTTCCGTATTTTACAATAAATTCATAAACGATAAAAATAAATTGTTACAACTTGTTACAAATTTAAAAAGTTATTTTTAGACAAATTTTGTATAAATTTAGCAAATTTAGCATTTAAATTTATAAATTTATATTGTTAAAATTTATCCAATATAGCGACTTTTTGCTAAATTTGCAAAGCAGTATTTTTAAAAATTAATATCAATTTTTGTAAAAAATCGCAAATAAATTTTTGCTGAAAATTAAATTTTTTAAGCCAAAAATAATTTTGAAACATTAAAATTTTAAGATTGCTAAAAAATTTCAAAAAAGGTGCTTGTAATGGCAAAAAAATTTATCGATGTCATGGATACGACTTTCCGTGACGGGTTTCAGTCTGTTTTTGGTGCAAGAGTGCTTATGCAGGATTTCCTGCCCGCGGTGGCTGCCGCAAAAGAAGCAGGAATTAATCACTTCGAATTTGGCGGCGGAGCTAGATTTCAAAGTTTATATTTTTATCTAAATGAAGACGCTTTTGATATGATGGATAAATTTAGAGAAATCGTCGGTGAAAGCGCAAATTTGCAAACTTTATCAAGGGGCGTAAATACCGTTACTCTTGATACAGGAAGTCGCGAAATCGTCGATCTTCACGCAAAACTTTTCAAAAAACACGGCACGACTACCATTAGAAACTTCGATGCGCTAAATGATGTTGAAAATTTGCGTTATAGTGGCGAGAGAATCAAGGCTCACGGCGCAAAACACGAAATCGTAATTACTATGATGGATCTTCCGCCAAAATGCGAAGGCGCCCACGATACGGCATTTTATGAAAAAACTTTGCGTCAAATTTTAGATAGCGGAATTCCTTTTGATAGCCTTTGTTTTAAAGACGCAAGCGGCACAAGTAGCCCTGAAAAAGTATATCAAACCATAAAAATGGCTAGAAGATTGCTTGGCGAAGATATGCACATAAGACTTCACACACACGAAACAGCCGGCGTTAGCGTGGCTTGTTATTTAGCAGCACTTGAAGCAGGAGTTAGCGGAATCGACCTTGCAGCTCACCCTGTAAGTGGCGGAACGAGCCAACCTGATATTTTAACTATGCTTCATGCAGTAAAAGGCAAAAACTACGATCTTGGCGGACTTGATATTGAAAAAGTTTTAATTTACGAAGAGACACTTTATGATTGCTTGAAAGATTATTTTATGCCACCGGAAGCTACGCAAGTAAGCCCGTTGATACCATTTTCGCCTATGCCGGGTGGTGCGCTAACGGCAAATACGCAAATGATGAGAGATAATAATATTTTGGATAAATTTAACGCCGTTATCAAGGCTATGCGTGTGGTAGTTGAAAAAGGCGGATACGGCACGAGTGTAACACCTGTAAGTCAATTTTACTTCCAACAAGCATTTAATAATGTAATGTTTGGCGACTGGAAAAAAATCGCAGACGGATATGGCAAAATGGTGCTAGGATATTTTGGTAAAACTCCTGTTGCGCCAGATCCTGAGATTGTAAAAATGGCTAGTGAGCAACTAAAACTAGAACCGACAACGCAAAATGCGATTGATATAGCCGATAAAGATGAGAAAAAATCTATCGCCTATGCAAAAGCCGAGCTTGAAAAAGAAGGTATTGAAGCAAATGAAGAAAATATTTTCATCGCTCTTGCTTGTAAAGAAAAAGGAATTGCTTTCTTAAAAGGCGAAGGCAAGGTTATGGTTCGCAAAAACTCAGATATGCCAAAAACAGCTAATACGCCTAAAAAAGGCACTAGAAAATATAGCGTCTTAGTAAATGGAAATAAATACGAAGTCGCGCTAAACGGCGATGAAGTAAGCGTAAATGGTAACAAATACGAAGTGGCTGTTGGCGTAGGTGAAAATAATTATCCACAAATCAAAAAAGTAGAAGCACCAAAAGCACAAGCCCAAAGTGAAGCACCAAAAGCCGTTTCTAGCGGTAATGGAAATGAAATCGAAGCAACACTGCCAAGCAATGTCTTTAAAATCGTCGTAAAAGAGGGCGAACATGTAAAAGCAGGGCAAACCGTGGTAATACTAGAAGCCATGAAAATGGAAATCAACATAGAAAGCCCACGAGACGGCGTGATAGCTGAAATTTTAGTCAAACAAGGCGAAACCGTAGATAGCGGACAGGTTTTGGCTAGACTTCAATAAAATCATAAATTTGGGGGAATTTTTTAATTTCTCCAAATTTTTACTTTTCTGCATCGTAAATTTAATAATAATTCTTATCTATAAAGTTAAAAAAAGCATTTTTTAGCTATAATCATAAGTGGATTTTTTGAATTTTGTCTGAATTTTTTGACGAAATTCAATCTCTTAGCAAATTTAAAGGAAATTACGATGATTAACGACTTGGACAAGTTAGGCTTGGAAGGCGTGAAGGAAGTTTATTATAACCTAAGTTATGACGAACTTTTTGAGCATGAGGTGCGAAATGATGAGGGCAAGGTTAGCTCAAACGGAACCTTTATGGTTGATACCGGAATTTTTACCGGACGAAGCCCAAAAGATAAATATTTCGTCAAACAAGACCCTAGCCAAAAATACATAGCTTGGGGAAAAATCAATCAACCTATCACAAAAGAACTTTTTGAAAAACTTCTAAAAAAAGCAAAAACGCAACTTTCAAATAAAAATATCTATATCCAAGACGCATTTTGTGGATCTAGCTTAGAGAGCCGAAAAAGCGTTCGTTTCGTAACAGAAGTAGCGTGGCAAGCGCACTTTGTAAAAAATATGTTTATCCGCCCAAGCTCTGATGAGTTATCAAATTTTCACCCGGATTTCGTCGTTTATAACGCTTGTAAATGTGAAAATGAAAATTATGAAAAAGACGGATTGAACTCAGAAGTTTTTGTTATTTTTAATGTCGAAGAAAATGTTGCGGTTATCGGTGGAACATGGTATGGCGGAGAGATGAAAAAAGGAATTTTTTCTATGATGAATTATTGGCTTCCGCTTCAAGGCAAAATGTCAATGCACTGCTCAGCAAATGTCGGCAAGAACGGCGATACTGCACTATTTTTTGGGCTTTCAGGAACCGGAAAAACAACACTTTCGACAGATCCAAACAGAGCGTTAATCGGCGATGACGAGCATGGCTGGGACGATGAAGGCGTGTTTAATTTTGAAGGCGGTTGCTACGCAAAATGTATAAATTTAGACCCTGCTAGTGAGCCTGAAATTTACGCTGCTATCAAAAGAAATGCACTTTTAGAAAATGTCGTTTATGACGAACACGGGGTTGTAAATTATGCTGATTCATATAAAACCGAAAATACACGCGTTAGCTATCCGATAGAACACATTGAAAATCATCAAAAAAGTCTAAAAGCAGGACACCCAAAAAATATCATTTTCCTAAGCGCTGACGCTTTTGGCGTTTTACCGCCTGTTGCGAAGCTTACAAAAGAACAAGCGATGTATTATTTCCTAAGCGGATATACTGCCAAAGTCGCAGGAACTGAACGCGGTATTACCGAGCCTGTGGCGACTTTTAGTGCTTGCTTTGGTGAGCCGTTTATGCCGCTTCACCCAACCGTTTATGCAAAACTTTTAGGCGAGAAAATCGACAAACACGGCGTAAATGTATATTTAGTAAATACAGGTTGGAGTGGCGGAGCTTATGGTGTTGGCAAACGCATGAGCATAAAGGCAACTCGTGCTTGTATAAATGCAATCCTTGATGGAAGTATCACAAAATGCGAATTTGAAAATTTTGAAAAATTTAATTTAGCTGTTCCAAAAGAGTTAGCAGGCGTTGAGACAAAACTTCTAAATCCGGCTAACACTTGGGAAAATGCTGATGAATACGCAAAAACTCGTGAAAAACTTGCGAAAATGTTTGTAGAAAATTTCAAACGCTACGAAGATGTCAAAGAAGGAATAGAATTTGCAAAAGCGGGTCCGAAAGCTTAGATTTTTTTTGCTTTTGGGCGCTGCTTTTTTGCTTATTTCTTGCGAAAAAGCCCCAGATAATCTTAAAGAACCGCTTGAATCAAAAAGCGGTTTTTTAGTTTATGATGAACCGCTTAATTATCTAAATAATCTTCGCATAAAATCAGGACTTAACCAGCTAAAACAAAATCAAATTTTAGATCTTGCCGCGCTTAATCACGCAAAATATGTTGTTGCAAATTCAGTTATGTCGCACGATGAAATTCAAGGAAAAACCGGTTTTACAGGAGAAAATCCAAGCAAAAGAGCTGAGTTTGTAGGGTATAATTCAAGCGTTAGAGAAAATATATCTTTTAATGCCGATGATTTGCAAAGTGCAATTGACGGGCTTATGAGTGCGATTTATCATCGCTTTGCATTTTTGGATTTTGAAATCGATGAGGTCGGCATTGCCTACTTTAAAAACGAAAAAGACGCCAGTTACGCCTTTGAAATGGGAAATTCATCGCTTGAACGATTTTGTAGCGCAAACAAAAACGACGAAGGCAACGGCAGATTTATACTTGGTATGTGCAAGGATAAAACGCTAAAAATGAAATCCGATAAATTTGAAATGGCAAATAGATTAAATTCCACGCCGTTTGTTTATTTTCCAAATTCGGAACCCCAACAAGCTTTTTTTAGCAATGAAATTCCAGATCCTATTCCGGAGTGCAAAATCACGGCAAATCCGATAAGTATCGAATTTAATAAATTTGCTAAGCCCGTTAAAATGCAAAGTTTTAAAATTTACAAAAACGGCGTAGAAATCACAGATACAAAAATTTTGGATAAAAAAAGCGATCCAAACGGCATTTTAAACGACCGCCAGTTTGTGCTTTTTAGTAAAAGCATTTTTGAATTTGACGCGGAATACGAAGCCAAATTTAGCTACACGCAAGATGGAGAAAATAAAACTCATGCGTGGAAATTTAAAACTTCCACACCAAAAAACAACTATTTTGTAGCCAAAGATGGCGATAATTTGGGCGTTATGCCCGATATTTATTATGATATTTTTATCGCACCAAAAGATTGCAATGACTTGCTAAGTTCATATAAGGCAAGTTCTTCATTTATGAATAAACCTGAAATTTCAAATCCACATGCAAATACTTTGCGAGTTAAACTTAGTGGCGCAAAAGGTTCGAAACTAAAAATTACGACAAATGACGGCAAAGTTATCAATGTGTTTTTAAAAGAAAAATCAAAAAATTACAAGCAAGATCCGCTCATCTACGCTGTGGGCGGTATAATTTTAGCTATAATTATATTTTATTTTTTAGCAAGGAAACGACGATGAAAAAAATGTGGGAAGGCAGATTTAGCGAAGCTAGTAGCGAACTTTTAGAAAAATTTAACGCTTCGATTGAATTTGATAAAAATTTATATTTTGAGGATATTACAGGCTCGATTGCCCATGCTACGATGCTTGGTGAGTGCGGGATTATAACAAAAAATGATAGCAAAAAAATCATAAAAGGTTTAGAGCAAATTTTAAAAGAGTTTGAAAACGGCAAATTTGAGATAAAAATCAGCGATGAAGATATTCACATGGCGGTTGAAAAACGCCTTGGCGAGATAATCGGAGCTGAATTTAGTGGAAAACTTCACACAGCACGAAGTAGAAATGATCAGGTTGCAACCGATTTTAGGCGATTTGTGCTTCGCTCAAATTTGGAAATTTCAAAACTTTTGCTAAATTTAATCACATCTTTTAATGAAATCGCAAAAGCAAATTTAAACACGCTAATGCCCGGTTACACGCACTTACAACACGCTCAACCGGTAAGCCTAGCACAACATTTAATGGCGTATGCGTTTATGTTTAAAAGGGATTTTGATCGCCTTATTTCAAGTTATGAGCGAAATAATTTCTCTCCTTTGGGAAGCGCAGCACTTGCAGGAACGCCACATAATATAAATCGCAACCAAACTGCCGAGCTTATGGGCTTTAAAGCGCCTTTGTCAAATTCTATGGACGGCGTTAGTGATAGAGATTTTGCGTTAGAAATTTTATTTAACATAAGCGTTATTTTTACGCACACTTCAAGGCTTTGCGAAGAGCTTATTTTGTGGAGTTCGCAAGAATTTGGATTTATTACGATAAGCGATAAATTTAGCACAGGTTCAAGCATAATGCCGCAAAAGAAAAACCCAGATGTCGCAGAGCTAATTAGAGGCAAAACGGGCAGAGTTTATGGAAATTTAATGGCACTGCTAACCACGATGAAAGCCCTACCTTTGGCGTATAACAAGGATATGCAAGAAGACAAAGAAGGCGTTTTTGATAGTGTAGAACAAGCTAAAAATTCGCTTATTATTTTAAATGAAATGTTAAAAACAACCAAATTTAACGAAGAAAATATGCTAAAAGCAACTAAAACAGGGCATTTAAGTGCGACTGATTTAGCTGATTTTTTGGTGAGAGAAAGAAATGTGCCGTTTAGACAGGCTCATTTTATCACAGGAAAGTGCGTGGCAAGGGCTGAAAAACTTGGCATTGATTTAAGCGAAATCAGCCTAAAAGAGCTTAGAAAAATTTACGCAGATTTCGATGAAAGTGCCATAGAAGTGCTAAATTTAGCCAACTCAAAAGAAGCTAGAACTTCGCTTGGCGGCACGGCAAATGCAAGTGTGAAAACACAAATCAAAGAGATAGAGAAATGGCTAAAAAGCAAAGCCTAATCTATCTTATCTCAAATACGCCTTGTAGCGATGAACGCATAGCACATTTGCAAGTTTGCGAAATCAAATTTTTTGAATTTGCAAACTTGGGCGAATTTGATAGTATTGTTATAACTTCGAAAAATGCGATAAAAGCTTTGGAATTTAACCAAATTAGCTTAAATTTAAACACACAAATTTACGCTATCGGCGAAGCTTCCCATAAAGAAGCTAAAAAATTTGGATTTAAAAATATATATTTAGCCAAAAACTCGCACGGAAGCGAATTTGCGCGTGAAATTTTGCCGTTTTTAAAAGGAAAAATTTTGTATTTAAAAGCCAAAGAAACCGTTTCAAATTTGGATAAATATTTGCTTCAAAACGGCGTAAATTTAAGCGTTATTGCAGCCTATGAAAATGTAGAATTAAATTTGCCAAATTCAGCCAAACCGCCAAAAAACTCGGTTTTAATCTTTACTTCCCCAAAAAATGTTCGCTCTTTCGTGCGAAATTTCGGTTGGGACGAAAGCTACAAGGCAGTTAGTATCGGAAATACAACGGCACAAATTTTAAAAGATTTTTGCGAACCTAAAATTTGCGAAATTCAGTCGATAAATTCGGCAATAAATCTTGCTTTACTAATAGTTTAAGTATTTTTTTAATATAATTATCTAACGCCTGAGTGATGCGACAGCGTTTTTATGAGGGTCCAACATAATTGTGATAGCGACGATGTGAAAAAGTCCGTGTGACGCGGCTCGGTTTGAGGCTCTAAGCTTACGAGTTGCGACCTAGAAGACCTTTCCTACTCGCAAGATTTGGCTTGTTTTGGGCCGATTCTTTCTACGCAACGCTCACTTGGGTTTTTTATTTTTTGGAGAATTTGCTTTGAATATACTTATTATCGGCAACGGCGGTAGAGAATACGCCATCGGATTAAAACTAAAAGAAGATTCTAATGTTTTAAATTTATACTTTGCTCCCGGTAACGGAGCGACCGAAAAACTCGGCAAAAATGTGAATTTAAGCGACTTTGAAGATTTGGCTCAGTTTGCAATCAAAAGAGATATAAATCTAACTATCGTAGGTCCAGAAGATCCGCTTACAAAGGGCATTGTCGATGTTTTTAAATCTCATAATTTAGCCGTTTTTGGACCGAGTAAAAATGCTGCAAGGCTCGAGGGCAGTAAGGCCTTTATGAAAGATTTTTTAAAGCGAAAAAATATAAAAACTGCTAGATTTTTAAGTTCAAGCGATTTTAATGAAATTTGCGAATTTATCGATAATTTGGGCGAAACAATCGTTGTTAAAGCCGACGGACTTTGTGCCGGAAAAGGCGTAATCATCGCAAAAAGCAAAGATGAAGCCAAGAGTGCTGTAAAAAGTATGCTAAGCGGTGAAAGCTTTGGAAATGCCGGTAAAACGGTGGTTGTGGAAGAATTTTTAGACGGATTTGAACTTAGCTTTTTTGCCATTTGCGACGGCGAAAATTTTGTCTCGCTTCCTGTTGCACAAGATCACAAAAGACTATTAGATAATGATATGGGTCCAAATACAGGCGGAATGGGCGCTTATGCTCCAAGTCCGTTGGCAACGCCTGAGCTAATAAAAAAAGTGGAAAATGAAATCGTAGCACCAACTCTAAAAGGCATGAAGGAAGATGGAAATCCTTTTTGTGGAGTGCTTTTTGTAGGACTTATGATAGTTAAAAACGAGCCTTTTGTGCTTGAATACAATGTCCGTTTTGGCGACCCTGAATGCGAAGTTTTAATGCCGTTGATTGATGGAAGTTTGAGTGAAATTCTTTATAATGCCGCAATAGGCAAACTTCAAAGCATAAAACTAAAAGACGAATTTGCCGTGGGTGTTGTAATGGCTAGTAAAAATTATCCTTTTTCTTCTAGCGAACCTGCTTTGATAAGTGTAAGCGAAATTGAGCCAAATTCGCACATTTGCTATGCCGGTGTAGGTAGCGAAAACGGAAAAATCATAGCAAACGGGGGCAGAGTTTTAGTAAGCGTAGCAACTGCAAAAAGCATAAAAGAAGCAAGAGACACGGCTTACAGACTTTGTGAAAATATCAAATTTGACGGCGCACAGTATCGCAAAGATATAGCGTATCAGGCGTTAAAAAATGGCTGAAAACGGAAAATTAAGCCTAGCCACAAACGGACGCAGGATACTTTCTTGTGGTATCGATGAAATGGTTTTGGCGATTTTATTTTTTCTTATTTACATGGGCGAATTTTCAAAAGCCGCAAATCAAGAGCAACTTCAAGATATAATGATGAATTTTATAGTGCAATACTATATCATAAAAGTGCTTTACCACACGCTTTTTGTCTATTTTTACGGAGCGACTTTGGGTAAATTTGTTTGCAAAATTCGTTGCATAAACCAAGACGCTCTTGTGCCAAATTTTTATGAATCTCTAATGAGAGCCGTTGTTAGGATTATTAGCGAATTTGCCTTTTATTTGGGCTTTGTGTGGGCATTTTTTAGCGAATTTAAGCAAACTTGGCACGATAAATTTGCGACAACTTTGGTGGTGCAAGTTGATTAAAATATTTAAATTTTTATCCGTTATTTTGCTATTTTGCCTAAATTTACTTAATGCAAAAGTCCAAAATGTCGAGCTTATCGCCGATGATGTAGTAAAAAACGGAGACATAATAACAGCAACCGGAAATGTAATAATATATTCGCAAGATTATTTCGTAACCGCAGATCGCGCCGTGTATGATCAAAAAGACGAAGTTGCCGAGCTTTTTGGCAATGTAAATTCTATGCGTGGGTTAAATGAGGCTTCGCGGGCAAACTATGTCAAACTTGATTTTAAAAACGATTTGCAAGAAGCCGATGCAAATTTTATCATGGATAAAGACGGCGAAATTTGGATGCAAAATGATAAAACCTGCGTTGATAGCGAATATTATCGCATAAAAGGCGGCGCGGTTTCTAGCTGTAATGTCAGCGATCCTGACTGGAAGATTAAATTTAGTAGTGCAAAAATGAATAAAGAAAGCAAATTTTTGCATATTTTTAATCCTGTTTTTTATGTTAGCGATTATCCTGTTTTGTATCTGCCGTATTTTGGCTTTCCGACCGATAAAACACGCAGAACTGGGCTTTTACCGCCTGAGATTGGCTATATCGGAAGCGAGGGTGCGTATTATAAACAGCCGATTTATTTTGCTCCGTATGAGAGCTGGGATTTTCAAATCGATCCGCAAATTCGTTCTCGTAGGGGAGTTGGAGTTTATGGCACATTTAGATTTGCCGATTCGCCTTACTCTTATGGCGAAATTCGGGGTGGTATGTTTGAAAACAAATCAAAGCATCAAAAAAGACTTGAACTTGCAAATAAGCAACACCATGGATTCGAGATACAATACGATAGAAGTAGGCTCGTAAAACACCTAATCGACGGCGATTTCAAAGAAAATTTATGGCTTGATTTTACCAAGCTTAATGATTTGGAGTATTATGATTTAGTTAGCAAAGGCGGGATTGACGACGATAGTGCAAATTCGCTTGTAACTTCAAGACTAAATTATTATCTAACGACAGATAATCACTATTTTGGGCTTTACGCGAGATATTATTTAGATACTGCGAAGCTAAATAGCGAGAATTTGTTTAAAAATAACGATACGGTTCAAGAAATTCCTACTTTGCATTATCATAAATTCGTTGATAATTTTGCCTTGCCAAATTTGCTTTATTCTGTCGATACCAAGGCACACAACTACATTAGAGATGACGGCGTAGAAGCAAGACATTATGAGTTAAATATTCCTGTGAGTTTTTCTATGCCTTTATTTGATGAGTATTTAAATTTGATTATCGGCGAAAATCTCTATTTTTCGTATATTGATTGGGATAAAAAGTATAACTACGCAAATGGCGAATTTAGCACGGATAATTCAACTGCATATATAAATAATTATCATTTAATTTCTCTTCAAAGCGATTTAGCAAAATCTTATGAGAATTTTTTCCACACCGTTTCATTTGGGCTTGATTTGCTTATCCCTTGGTATCAAAAGGGCGATATCGATGATAGATTGTTTAAATACTACCGCTACGATTATGATAAGGAAAATTCAAAAATAAATAAATCTGCCTTAAATAATGTAAAAAGTTCGCTTTATTATGAAGATAATTTCATAAACGAACTTAGCGATGATTATACGCACGATAGCCTTGCAGGGCGTTTTACGCAGTATTTTTATGATGGAAATGGGCGTAAATTTATTCGCCACATGATAAAACAAAGATATGATTTTGACGAAGATGAATTTGGCGAGTTAGATCATAGCATTGATTTTTATTTTAAAAATGGTCTTAGACTTGGAAATAGATTTTTATATTCGCATAAATACCATAGCTTTGATCGAATTAGAAGCTATGCAGGTTATTCAAATGACTATTTTAGCGGATCTTTGACGCACTCTTATGAGTATAGAAAATTTAGCGAAGATAGAGATAGATATACAAAAGACAACTATTTCATAGCAAATTTAGCACTAAATTTGCCAAATTATTACAAACTTTTTGGCAGGGTTGATTATGATTTGCAAAGAGATTATACTAAAATGTGGCGAGTCGGCGTTACGCATAACCGAAAATGCTGGAATTTCTCATTTGTGTATCAAGAAGATATTGAGCCAAAAAATACAAACAAGCAAAATTATGAAAAAGCGAGCAAAGAACAAGGATTTTATTTCTTTGTAAATTTCTATCCTTTTGGTGGTGTTGGCTATGACTTTTCTATAAATCACGATTATACGGAGCAAAACTGATGATTCCAAGAGAAAATTTAATGTTTGAAAATCAAATTCAAGCAGCCGAAAAACTAATAGAAATTTTGCCTGTAAGTGATTTTAAAAAAGATAATTATATTATTATCTGTTCGTCGCTAGATTCCGTTATTTTGGTAGATGAGATAGCTAGAAAATTAAAAATCGGTTATGAAATTTTATTTAGCGAACAAATTTTTGCGCCAAATAACCCTGAATGTGCCATTGCTTGTGTTAGCGAAACGCAAGAGATCGTTATAATGGACGAATTAGTTAAATCTTTTGGCATAAATTTAGACTATATTTACGGACAAAGTAATAGAAAATATGAAGAAAAAATTCTAAAAAGTGTTTATAAATACCGCAAAGGCGAACTTTTGCAAGATTTTGAAAATCGCAATGTCATTTTGATAGATGAAGGTTGCGAAAGCGGTATGACGGCACTTGCGTGTATAAAATCGCTTACAAATTTAAACGCGAAAACGATAATTTACGCAACGCCTTTAATACCAAACAGCGTTGCTAAGAATTTGGGCGTTTTGGTTGATGAGCTTTTTTGTGTTCATAATATTGCCGATTTTGTTTCGGTTGATTTTTATTACAAAGAAAAAATTGAGCCAAAAGTTGATATTATAATGCAAATTTTAGAAGAAAGTCCGTATTATTTACCTTTACATAAAGAAGTATTAGAAGGAGAAGAAACAAATGCAGTGCTTAGTTGATGTGAATAACAATTTAGAGATTTTTGATATTAACAAAGTCGCCAAACAAGCAGCAGGAGCTGCACTTTTAAGAGTGAAAAACACAGTTGTTTTAGCTACAGTCGCAAGAGAAGAAAGGCAGGTTGAAGAAGATTTTTTACCGCTAACCGTGCAGTATATCGAAAAACAATACGCAGCAGGTAGAATTCCTGGTGGTTATATAAAAAGGGAGACTAAGCCCGGAGATTTTGAAACGCTAACAAGCCGTATAATAGACCGCTCTTTAAGACCGCTTTTCCCAAAAGGCTATGCTTATCCTACGCAAATCGTGGTTTTTGTGCTTTCAGCCGATCCCGAAGTTGATTTACAAGTTGTAAGTCTAAATGCCGCAAGCGCAGCACTTTATCTAAGCGATATACCTATGAAAGCCCCTGTTTGCGGTGTTAGAGTAGGTAAGATCAACGGCGAACTTATCATAAATCCTACAAATTCGCAGCTTAAACAAAGTTCGCTTGATCTTTATGTCGCGGGTGTCGGCGATGAGCTTTTGATGATAGAGATGAGATCTTTGCCACAACTAAACGGCGAAAATCAAAATATGAACGAAGTAAATGAAGATGATATGGTAAAAGCCATTGATTTTGCAGGACAGGCGATTTTAAAAGGCTCTTTGGCTTATGAAGAAGTTTTTATGCCACACAAAAAAAATGAAGCAAATTTAGAGTATAAACCTGAAATCGAAAATGAAGCAATCGCCGAATATATCGATAAATTCTATAAAGACGATGTCAAATTTGCTATAAACCAAATGGCAAAAAGTGAGCGAGCAACCGAGCTTGATAAAATCGTTAAAAAAATCATAACTGATGATGAAGCAGTTAAAAATGAGTGGGAAGAGAGCGTTATCTCAAATGTCATCGGCAAGTATAAACGCAAAATCATTAGAAGCCAAATCATAAATGAACGCCGTAGAGCTGACGGAAGAGCATTAAATGAAGTTCGCCCAATCGACATAGAAACAAATTTGCTTCCAAACGCTCACGGTAGCTGTCTTTTTACGCGCGGTCAAACTCAGGCGTTAGTTGTTACTACGCTTGGCGGCGATAGCGATGCCCAACTTAGCGATAGTTTAACGGAAAACTCGGCAATTACTGAAAAATTTATGTTTAATTACAATTTTCCGGGATTTTCTGTCGGCGAAGCAAGTCCTTTAAAGAGTCCTGGTCGTAGAGAGCTAGGACATGGAAATTTAGCCAAAAGAGCGCTTTTCCCAAGTGTAGCGGTAAATTCGCCGTGGGCGATTCGCGTAGTTAGCGAAATTTTAGAGAGCAATGGTTCTAGCTCAATGGCGAGTGTTTGCGGCGGTTCTTTATCTATGAGAGCAGCAGGAATTTCGACACAAAAACTAGTTGCAGGAGTTGCTATGGGCTTAGTTTTTGAAGATGATAAACACGCGGTCTTAACAGACATCATGGGACTAGAAGACCACGACGGAGATATGGATTTTAAGGTTGCAGGTAGCAAGGACGGAATCACTGCACTTCAAATGGATATAAAGCTTGGCGGAATTAGCCTTGAAGTGCTAAGCGAAGCCCTAAATCAAGCAAAAGAAGGCAGAGAGCATATCTTAAATTTAATGGAAATTGCAAATGAAAAAATTTGCATAAATGAAGATATTTTACCAAAGCTTGAAATTTTTAGCGTAGATCCAAGCAAAATCGTCGATATTATCGGTCAAGGCGGTAAAACTATAAAAGAAATTACCGAAAAATTCGGCGTTAGCATTGATTTAGATAGAGAAAAAGGCGAAGTTAAAATTCACGGCGTTAAAAAATCTGGTGTCGATGGCGCAAAAGAGCAAATTCTTTCTATTGTCAAAGGTGGCGGACGAGATTTCAAAAAAGGTGCTCCAAGAAAAGATTTCAAAAAAGATATTAAATTTGAAATCGGCGAAGAATTTGATGGCGTGGTGCAAAAAGTAATGGAATTTGGTGCATTTATCTCACTTAGAGACGGCGTAGATGGTTTGCTTCATATCTCAAAAATCAAAACAAAACTAAACGAAGGCGATAGTGTCAAAGTAAAAGTGGCAGAGCAAAAAGGAAGCAAAATTTCACTTGAATTAGTTAGCGAAAATTCATAAGGAGAATGAAAATGGAGTTAAAAAAATTATTTTTCCCAATCGGTGGCGGAGAAGAGCTTAGAGAGCGAATTCGTGGAGCTTTGCTTGTGAATAAATTTTTTGGGACACACTTAACTATTATGGCAGCCCAGTTAGATCCAAGAACGATTTATAATGTCAGAATGACGCTAAAAGGCGGCGTTTTAATGGACGAATTTTTAAAATCTGCAAATGATGAGCTAGAAAAGGAAAGAGAAAATTTAAATCAAATTTTTAAAGAAGAGTGCGAAAGTGTCGGATTAGATATAAATGATGAAGTAGGTATTCCAAATAGTGCTAGGCTTAAATGTTTAACCGGAGTTAGATCTGAGCTAGTTGAGAAGCACTCTCGCTATTGCGATTTGGTTATCGCTTCTGTCCCACCGACAGGCAGCATTACGGGGACTTTTGAAGCAGCCGTTGTCAAAAGCGGAAAAAGTTGTATAGTAATACCGCGTGTAATGAATCAATTTAAAGCTGATAAAATTTTACTTAGCTTATCCGGAACGGCAGCTAGCGCAAGGGCACTTACAAATTCGATTTTTTTGCTTAAAAAAGCAAAAGTCGTGCATTGTGTTATCGCTAGACATTATTTAGCAGATAGCGAAGAAGAAACAGTGGGTAGAATTCGAAACTATTTGAGTTTGCACGGCATAGAAAATGTCGAATTTGAGTGTTTAGATACCGAAGGGAAAGTACCCGGTCAAATGCTAGTAGAACATTCAAGCAAAGGCGAATACGATCTAATCGTAGCAGGAATGCACGCAGATAACGGGATAAAAGAGATTTTCTTAGGCGGAGCATCAAAATATTTCCTAAAAAATACCAAAATTCCAGTATTTATGTAATTGTTTGGAAAGCCAGACGAGCCTAGCTTTCGTGTGATTTCGCAAATTTTTTGTTCGATAGGCAAACAAGCCTTATCTCACTCAAAATTTGCTTCAAAACACACGAAATCGTCGGCATAAATAATCAAATTTAAGTTGAATTTTTTAAATTTTAACACTACGCCAAAAGAATAAATCAACCAAATTTAATCAAATAATTATAAAATTTTAGCTAATATTATTAATTACAATATTTTTAGGAGAAACTTAATGAATAAAGACGATATTAAAGAACTTATGAGCTTTTTTGACGAACAAAAAAGTATAAATAAGCTAAAAATCAAAGACAAAGATTTTGAAATAGAGATTAAAAAATACGGAGCAGACGGCGAAAATTTGGCACCGCAAATACCTGTTGCTCCACAAGCAGCTCCAAGCGTAAATGTGGTTGTAAATGAAAAATCAAGCTCGAAAGCCACCACAGATACAATCGATAGCCCTATGGTAGGAACTTTTTATAAAGCCCCAAGTCCGGGTGCAAATGCGTTTGTAAGTGTCGGTCAAGTCGTGCATAAGGGCGAGACTATCGGTATTATTGAAGCTATGAAAATTATGAACGAGATTGAAGCCGAGTTTGATTGTCGTATCAAAAAAGCCCTTGTCGAAGACGGACAGCCGGTAGAATACGCTATGGCGTTATTTGAGGTTGAAAAACTATGAAAGAAATCAAAAGAATTCTTATAGCAAATCGTGGCGAAATAGCTCTTAGAGCGCTTAGAACTATCCAAGAAATGGGCAAACAAGCCATTGTCGTGCATTCGACAGCCGATCAAGACGCCCTTTATGTCAAATACGCAGACGCTTCCATTTGCATAGGCGGACCTAGGTCAAGTGATAGCTATTTAAATATACCTGCGATTATCACAGCTTGTGAGCTAACAGAGGCAGACGCTATTTTCCCGGGATACGGCTTTTTAAGCGAAAATCAAAATTTTATCGAAATTTGCGAAAAACACGGCATTAAATTTATAGGACCAAGCGTTGAAGCTATGACTTTAATGAGCGATAAATCAAAAGCAAAACAAGTTATGATGAGAGCCGGAATTCCTGTTGTTCCGGGATCTGACGGCGCAATCGCCGATGTCGAAGAAGCTAGAAAATTAGCCGAGAAAATCGGTTATCCTGTTATCATCAAGGCTGCTGCCGGTGGCGGTGGTCGCGGTATGCGCGTGGTGCAAAAAGAAGAAGATTTAGAAAAACTTTTTTGGTCGGCTGAGAGCGAAGCAGTGAGCGCATTTGGTGACGGGACAATGTATATGGAAAAATACATTACAAATCCACGCCATATCGAAGTTCAAGTTATAGGCGATGAGCACGGAAATGTTCTTCATATCGGCGAGAGAGACTGCTCTATGCAACGCCGTCATCAAAAACTCATCGAAGAAAGCCCGGCTGTAATCTTAGATGATGAAACTCGCAAAAAACTCCATGAAACAGCTGTAAAAGCGGCAAAAGCTATCGGATATTTTAGCGCAGGGACATTTGAATTTTTATATGATAGCAGTGACAAAAAATTCTATTTTATCGAGATGAATACTCGCTTGCAGGTTGAACACACAGTTAGCGAAATGCGAAGCGGTGTTGATTTAATCGAGCTTATGATAAGAGTGGCGCAAGGTGAAAAACTGCCAAAACAAAGTGAGATAAATTTAAGCGGACACGCTATCGAGTGCCGTATCACAGCAGAAGATCCAAAAAGTTTTACGCCAAATCCGGGCAAAATCACAAAATATGTCGCACCCGGTGGCAGAAGTGTTCGCATGGATAGCCATGTTTATGAAGGTTACAGTGTTCCGCCGTATTATGATAGCATGATAGGCAAACTAATCGTGCATGACAAAGACCGCAACAAAGCCATAGCAAAGATGAAAGTGGCGCTTTCACAACTAATGATTCAAGGCATAAAATCAACGCGTGATTTTCATCTAGCGATGATGAATAATCCTGATTTTATCAATAACGAATTTGATACAAATTATCTAGCAAAACACTGAAATTTGGCAAATTTAGAGCAAATTTAGCTCTAAATTTGCTTTTAAGGATTTTACTCAATGCAAAACCACGCCGTGCCTTTGATTTTGGCTAATGTTTTTATCATAATGTCGCTGTGGGCTGGAATTTCGCCAAATGATAGAGCAGTTTGGTATGCTGAAAGTTTGCCGCTTTTTATCGTATTTTTGGCTCTTGTTTTTACATATAAAAAATTTAAATTTAGCAACACGGCTTATATTTTGATGAGCGTTTGGCTACTTTTGCATACAATCGGCGCAAAATATACATTTGCAGCCGTTCCGTTTGAATGGGGAAATGAGTTTTTAACGCCTATTTTTGGCGAAGAGCGCAACCACTTTGATCGTTTGGCGCATTTTTCCATTGGATTTTACGCTTTTGCGATGAGCGAGTGGCTACTGCGAAAGCACAAATGCACTTTTGGCACGGCACTTTGGTTTGGGCTATTTTTTATGATGAGCGTTGCAGGAGCTTATGAGATTATCGAGTGGCTTTATGCTGTTATTAAAGGCGGAAACGCAGGAATTGAGTTTTTAGGTTCACAAGGTGATATTTGGGACGCTCAAAAAGATATGCTTTGTGATACGCTAGGAGCAATTTTTTCGCTGATTTTATATATTTTTATTCGCCCTGATAAGCAAATTCGCTAAGTTTAGTATGGTTTTGCTTTTCGAATTTTGATAAAATTTGCAATTTCTTGCAAAGCCTAAAAGATTGCAAATTTAAAAGCTTCTCGCTTTTAAATTTGCGTATTTTACCGGCGGCTTTGCCTTTATTAAGGTTTTAAATTTATACTTTTACCGATCTTCCCCGTCTATTTTATCTGTAAAAAACTCTTCAACTTCGTTTGAAAAAGCATTTTTATACCAGTCGATTTTGCGCGTAACAAACATTAATATCGCTAACACTGCAAACATCAAAATGCTTCCAAGTAGCAGTGCGTAGTCTTCGGATTGCAAAATTCCATAAAGCGTAATATATGAAATCAAATGAACGATTGCGATAAATGCGCCGTGTTTTTTGGATTTAAAAATCGAACTTGCGTATAAAAATACCGTCAAAGTTACTGCAATTCCCGCTAACGCGTAAGCAGCGAAAAATGCCAAATGCTCTGAAATCGATAAAATAAGCAGATAAAAAAGCACATCTGCTGCGCCGATTAGGAAGTATTGAACCGGGTGAATTCGCGTTTTAGCCCAAATTTCGCACAAGAAAATCGCCAAAAACGGCACGACTAAAAATAAAAGCGCGTAAGTTACGCAACGCTTCACGAGCGAATAGTTGTTGATTGGGCTGATGAAATTTACATCTATCATTTCGTAATGTGAGCGTTCGTTTGGCTTTACTATCCAAGCGGGAGCAAAATTTGTGCTAAGACCTGAAACTTCCCAAACGGCGTTAAATCCGTCTTTGTTTATTTGGCGTGTTTTTGGCAACCAGCCACCGCTAAATGACGGAGATGCCCATGTAGATTTTAGTGCAAAAGTGTTGTTTGTAGCAAGTGGCGTAAAGCTGATTTTAGCTCCGCCTTGCACGAAAAGCGAAGCAGAAATTGTGAAATTTGACCTTGCCATATCATAAGGCAGTTTATAAAAAATGCTTTGACTAAAAGGTGAATACTCAGGTGCTGCAAAAGACTGAACGAGTTCGCTTTTGGTGGCATTTGCATCTGAATTTGCAACTAGTTTTGGAAAAGCTGTGAAAGTTTTTTTATTTCCGATACCCAAAATCATCACGGCTTCGTCAAATAAAATATCGCCCTCTTTGACGCCCAAATGCTCGAAATCAATCGGTTCAAATTTGGCTTCTAACGCAATTTCGCCATTAAAAATCGGAACGCTAAAAATGCCTCGTTTTAGGTATTGTGGGTCAAGTTCGGTTGAAATTTTATAATCTTTCGGTGTTAGCAAAATTTGCTTTGTTATGCTTTGCGTAGTAAAGCGACCGTCGCTATTTTGGGTGCTAACGAATTGTTTAACAGGAAGCGAAAGCAAAATTCCACCGATTTCGAGTGTGCCACCAACGGGACGCATGATAGAGCTTTCGGCTTCGCTTTTTACGGCTTGGCGATCATAAAGAATAGATTTGATAAAACCAAGCGGAATTAGCATTAGCAAAAGCAAAATGAAAATTACCACAGGCTTAATCCAAAAGGCATTTTTGTTTATATTTGGCATAAATTTCCTTTGTGTGAATTTTGAAATGAAAGCGAAATTATATTTTTAAAAAGTAAATACTCGGGTTAAAATCGTTTTTTTTGTTCCAACGAGATAGATGCCGAATTTATGGGCTTTTGTGAAAATAAAAAATATATAAAAAAATTTGAAAAAAATAGAGATTTCGAAAAATAAATTTATCAAAATTTATGAATTTTTTTAAAAAAAAGATAAATTTGCCGAATTTTTTCGGCAAATTTGAGTAAATTAAAATCTAAATTTATCGATTTATAATGCGAACATTTGCGTTTGAGCGAAGTCGTTCGTTAAATTCTTTTAGCATTTGTTGGCGTTTTGAAAGCACATAGGCTTCGATCGCTTTTTCTTGCACACTTTCAAAGTCAGCAGTTTGCACGCCGGATTTCGAATTTACATAAAATGTTTCATATCCGTTTGCAGTAGGAATCACCGGCGAAAACTCGCCCTGAGCAACATTTGTGATGATATAGCGCAAACCTTCGTCCATTTGCGAATTTTTAAGCGTTCCTTTTTGGACATGAACGCCACTTGGTCTAGCGTTTGGATTTTTTAGCACAGCATTTAATCTATCGGCACTTTTTGCGATAAATCTTGTAAGCGTAACGCTATCAAATGTCGTAAATAGCGATAAATTTTGGTTGTAAAATTGTCTAACATTTTCAGGTGTTACGCTTTTTCGAATTTCGTTTTCAAATGCGCCGTAAAGCTTCTCTTCTTGCAAAGATTTTTTTACATCTTCTCTAAATTTGGCTTTGCTTATGCCGTCTTTTGCGGCGGCTGCGTGTAATGCTTCTACGCTCATATTGTTTTGTGCCGCAATAGCTGCGATTCGTTGGTCGATTTCATAAGAATTTACCATGATACCGCGTTTTTTGATTTCAGCTGTTTTTACTTTTGAATTTATCAAAATTTCTAACGCCTCAGCGTCGCTTACTCTTCGTTCTTTTTTAACTTGGGCTAATTCATAATTTGTAATCGGCTCGTTTTCGACAACGGCGATAACGCTATTTACAACTTCTGCATTTGCGCTTACAAAAGCAAACGCTAAAATTAATAAAAATTTTTTTGTCATTTTCAACCTTTATTTATATTTTTTTACTTATAATTAAAGCTTGAATTATAACATTATTTAGTAAATTTAAGGAAATTCTATGATTGTAACTCGTTTTGCGCCAAGCCCGACAGGCTATTTACATATCGGCGGACTAAGAACTGCGCTTTATAACTATCTTTATGCAAGAGCCAATGGGGGTAAATTTTTACTTCGCATTGAAGATACCGACTTAAAACGAAACTCAAAAGAGGCCGCAGAAGCCATAGTTCAGGCATTTAACTGGTGCGGGTTAGAATACGACGGCGAGATTGTTTATCAAAGTTCAAGATTTGATTTATACAAAGAGTATGTTGCAAAACTGCTTGAAAGCGGAAAAGCATATAAGTGCTATATGAGCAAAGAAGAGCTTGACGCTTTAAGAGCCGAACAAGAAGCCAGAAAAGAACGCCCAAAATATGACGGGCGTTACAGAGATTTTACAGGAACGCCGCCAAGCGGAATCGAGCCTGTTATTCGCATAAAAGCCCCGACTAGCGGTGTTATCGAATTTGAAGACGGCGTAAAAGGAAAAGTTAGCTTTAACGCAAATGATATACTAGATGATTTTATTATCGCTAGAAGCGACGGGACGCCGACTTATAACTTTACCGTTGTGATTGATGATGCGCTTATGGGCGTAACGGATATTATTCGCGGGGACGATCATCTCTCAAATACGCCAAAACAGATTATTTTATATGAAGCTTTGGGATTTAAAATTCCAAAATTTTATCATGTTGCGATGATAAACGGAAGCGACGGCGCAAAACTATCAAAAAGGCACGGCGCAACCGATGTTATGGAATACAAACGCATGGGCTATCTAAGCGAAGCGTTGTTAAATTTTTTGGTGCGACTTGGTTGGAGTCATGGGGACGATGAAATTTTTAGCATAAATGATATGAAAAGGCTTTTTGATCCAAATCATCTAAGCAAATCTTCAAGCACATTTAACCAAACAAAATTAGAGTGGTTAAACGCTCACTATATAAAAACAGCGAATTTGCAAAGAATTTTGGACGAGCTAAATGATCTTGGCGTAAATGTGAAAAACCACGCTAAAAAGGAACTTTTGATAGATCAATACAGAGAGCGAAGCAAAACTTTGCTAGAAATGGCAAATTCCATAAATTCTCTTTTAAATTCCCCGCAAAGCTACGACGAAAAGGCATATAATAAATTTATAAATGAAAACTCTTTGCAAATTTTAGCTGAATTTAGCGAGATTTTAGAGCCAAATTTGGTTGCAATTGATTACGAAGAAGCCACTATGAAATTCCTTGAAAGCAAAGGCGCAAAGCTAAAAGATTTAGCCCAAGCTGTGCGAGTTGCGATTACTGGCACAAGTGTGAGTCCAAGCATTTTTGAAGTTATTGAAATTTTAGGAAGCGAGTGCGTAAAAGAGCGAATTTCAAAACTTTTAGCCTATGCAAAACAATAAATTTAAATTTGCCGAATTTTGAAATTTATTTTTAAAATTCGGCTTAAATTTATAAAATTTTTTTAAATTCCTACTTAAATGCTATAAATTCAGAAGAATTTTATTTTTACCTTATCTTAAATGGTGTATAATTCCAAAATTAGTTTTTAATTTAATTTTAAGGAGCATAAAATGGATTTGAAAGAAAAAGCTTTGAAATACCATGAAAACGGTAAAATTGAGATTAGAGTAACAAAACCTTGCGTTAGCGCGGAAGATTTGGGTTTGGCTTATACTCCGGGCGTGGCTGAGCCTTGCAAAGAGATAGAAAAAGACAACGAACTAGCCTACAAATACACAAATAAAGGCAATCTTGTAGCAGTTATCACAGACGGAACGGCAGTGCTTGGGCTTGGCGACATCGGTGCGGTAGCTGGAAAACCGGTAATGGAAGGCAAGTCAGTTTTGTTTAAAAAATTTGCAGGAGTTGATGCGTTTGATATTGAACTTGATGAAAAAGATCCTGATAAAATCGTCGAAATTTGCAAAGCATTGGCACCTACTTTTGGCGGTATAAATCTTGAAGACATCGGCGCACCAAAATGCTTTTATATCGAGAAAAAACTCCAAGAAAGCGTAAATATCCCAGTTATGCACGATGACCAACACGGCACGGCTATCATCACGACAGCAGGTCTAATAAATGTCCTAAAAATCACAGGCGATAAACCAGAAAACCTTAAAATCGTAGTAAGCGGTGCTGGTGCTGCTGGGATAGCGTGCGCGAAAATGTATAGAAATCTAGGCGTCAAAAATATCGTAATGCTCGATAGCAAGGGCGTGATTTACAAAGGAAGACCAAATTTAACACCTGAAAAAGAGGAATTTGCTATCGATACACAAGATAGAACCCTAGCAGATGCGATGAAAGGCGCAAATATGTTTTTGGGTCTTTCAAAACCGGGCGTTTTAACAGGCGAAATGGTAAAAACAATGGCTCCAAACAATCCTATAATTTTTGCATTAGCAAATCCTGTGCCTGAAATTTATCCTGATGAAGTAAAAGCCGTAAGAGACGATGTTATTATGGGAACAGGCAGAACAGATTTTCCAAATCAAGTAAATAATGTCCTTGGATTTCCTTTTATTTTCCGTGGCGCACTTGATGTAAAAGCGACTAAAATCACCGAAAATATGAAGGTCGCAGCAGCAAATGCCTTAGCAGAACTAGCTATGAAAGAAGTTCCTGATGAGGTTTTAAAGGCTTATGGCGTGAGTGAGCTGAAATTTGGCAAAGACTACATCATACCAAAACCTTTTGATCCAAGAGTGCTTACAGAAGTAGCTCCTGCTGTTGCGCAAGCTGCGGTAGATGACGGCGTGGCATTAGTGAAAAATTTTGATAAAAAAGCATATAAAGAGAGTTTAAAAACGCTTTTAAAATAAATGTATATTTTTTTTCCGAATTTGCTATGGTAAATTCGGAAAAACTCCTAAAATTTAGTATTTTATTAAACAAATTTAACTATAATTAACGGACTTTTTTACAAACGAGGCGTTATGCAAAATTTTGCTTTACTTACCGATTTTTACCAGCTTACTATGATGCAGGGCTATTTTTTTGAGAAAAAAGATGAAGTTGCTGTTTTTGATGTTTTTTTTAGAAAAGCTCCGTGTGGCGGTGGTTATGCGATACTTTGTGGTATAAATGAAGTAGTCGAATATGTTAAGAATTTAAAATTTAGCGATGAAGAAATCTCATATTTAAGAAGTTTGAAAATTTTTGACGAAAGATTTTTGGCTTATCTAAAAGATTTCAAATTTAACGGCGAAATTTACGCTATGCGTGAAGGAAGCGTTGTTTTTGCACACGAACCGTTAATAAGAGTAAAAGCAAATATCATGGAAGCTCAGCTCATGGAAGCTGCCATTTTAAATACCATAAATTTTCAAACTCTAATCGCTACAAAAAGCTCACGCATGGTGCGAAGTGCAGGGAACGCGCCGATAATGGAATTTGGTTTAAGAAGAGCGCAAGATAAAAGTGCCGGAATTTACGGCGCAAAGGCTGCTGTGGTTGGAGGTTGCGTTGGAACTTCAAATGTAGTAGCGGCTAAAAAATTTGGTATCACGGCGCTTGGAACGCACTCTCACTCGTGGATTCAAAGTTTTGATAGCGAAATCGAAGCTTTTAGGGCGTATGCAAAAATTTACCCAAATAACACTCTTTTGCTTGTCGATACTTATGATACGCTTAATAGTGGCGTTCCAAATGCGATAAAGGTTTTCAAAGAGTTAGCAGCAAATGGCTACAAACCGCTTGGAATTCGCATTGATTCGGGCGATATTGAGTATCTTACTAAACAAGCACGAAAAATGCTAGATAATGCTGGTTTTACTGACGCTAAAATCACGGCTTCAAGCGATTTAGACGAATATAAAATCGATCAACTAAGACTTCTTGGTGCAAAAGTCGATAGCTGGGGGATTGGCACAAAGCTCATAACTTCTAGCGATTGCCCTAGTCTTGGCGGTGTTTATAAACTAAGTGCGATTATCAAAAATGGTAAAGAAATTCCAAAAATTAAAATTTCAAACGATCCACGCAAAATAAATAATCCTGCTTATAAGCAAGTTTTTAGACTTTATGATAAAGCGACAAATAAAGCACTTGCCGATCTTATCACGCTTGATGATGAGATTATCGACGAGAGTAGGGAACTTGAAATTTTTCACCCGCTTTATACTTATAAACGAAAACGAATTTCAAATTTTTACGCTAAAAAACTGCTTGAACCGCTGTTTATAAACGGCGAATTTGTAGGGAAAATTTATAGTGTTAATGAAATCGCCGAATTTGCAAAGTCCGAAAAAGAGAGCATTTGGGACGAATTTTTAAGAAATATTCACCCACAAACTTACAAAGTCGATCTCTCTAAAAAACTTTATGAACTCAGAGAAAATTTAATAAACGAGCATAGGAAAGGAATACAATGAAAAATGTAAAACTCATCTCGCACCCGCTTATAGAGCATAAATTATCTATTTTACGGGATAAAAAAACCGATCCGTTTCAATTTCGTATGCTAATCGATGAAATTAGCTATTTAATGCTATTTGAAGCCAGTAATGACTTAAAGCTTAAAAGCGTAGAAATCACAACGCCCGTTGCAAAAATGAACGCAAAAAAGCTTGATGAAAAGATTATGATTTGTCCGATTTTACGAGCTGCTCTTGGTATGCTTGATGCGATTTTCAAGCTAATTCCTGATGCGAGTGTCGGGTTTTTGGGCTTTCAACGCAACGAAAAAACACTTCAAGCAGAGTTTTTTTACGCAAAATTGCCAAAAGATTACAAAAATCGCACCGCGATTATCATCGATCCTATGTTTGCCACAGGCGGAACGGCGATCGATGCGGTTAAATTTTTAAAAGAAAAAGGGGTTAAAAATATCAAATTTATTTCGATTATCTCTGCACCAGAGGGATTGAAAAAATTTAGCGAAATCTACCCTGATGTTCCTGTTTATACGGCTGCAATCGATGAAAAATTAAATGAAAACGGATACATTGTTCCCGGACTTGGGGATGCAGGAGATAGAGTTTTTAATACAATAAATTAATAAAATCTTTTTTTAAGGAGAAGACATGAAAAAAATGTTATGTTGTGCGTTTTTAGGCGCATTTTTGCTTAGCGGTTGTGCAGAACTTGCAAATTTAGGTCTAGGAACTAGTTCTAGTGTCGAAAAAAACAAAGAAGAAGTTTTAAATTTCACAGGTAAAAAAGGCTTAACGGTTAAATTAGTTTCAAATGATGATTTTGAAACAGCTACTATGACTACGAATAAAAGCAAACAAGCGTATTCTATGGTTCGCAAACCATCAGGTAGCGGTGTCTATATGGAATCAAAAGATGGAGCAAATATCCATTTTAAAGGCTCACAAGGCATAGTTAAATTTGGAAAATATAAAGAAACTAATATTGATTTAATCAATGAAGAAGTTTTAAATTTTGAAGGTGAAGACGGTTTAAAAGTCAAGTTGGTTTCAAATGACGATTTCGAAACAGCGACAATGACAACAAATAAAAATAAAAAATCATATTCTATGGTTCGCAAACCATCAGGTAGCGGTGTTTATATGGAATCAGCCGACGGAGCAAATATCCATTTTAAAAACACATACGGTGTTGTCGAATTTGATAAATATAAATCAATTACGATTGATCTTGTAGATTAATTTTAAGTTATTTTTAATTTTAAAAGTGCCTTAAAATCAAATTTTAAGGCACTAGGTTTTTAATATTAAAAAAATATAAAATTTATTTTTATCATAATTTGATGAAAATTTTTAAAATTTAATACAAAAATGACTAAATTTAGACTTAAATTCAGTGATTTTTTATAATTAAATCGCGATATAACGAGATTTTATATAAAAATTTACAAACATTAAAATAAAATAAAATTCATTTTTTTATTAAATTTTAAGAGAACAAATAATAGAATAAAAGCTTCAAAAAGGAAAATAATGCTTTTTGGAAAGATAGATTATCTAAATTTATTGCCCTTTCATGTGTTTTTAAAAGGTTATCCGCTTCAAAATTACGCAAAAAAGGCAATCGAGTTTAAAAAAGGCGTTCCAAGCGAACTTTGCAAAAAACTCTACAACCGCAAAATCGATGCAGCTGTGATTTCTAGCATAGAAAGCAGACGAGCAAAATACAAGAAACTAAATTTAGGTATAGTCGCGAAAAAAAGCGTTAAAAGCGTTTTGGTTAGGAAAAATTCTGCTTCCAAACTAGATAGCGCTTCGATGAGTTCAAATATGCTTTGCCGAATTTTAGGGCTTTGGGGCGAAGTCATTATCGGAGATAATGCACTTAGAGCAAATCTTAGCGAAGGAAGTGAGAATTTTCACGATCTTGGCGAAGTTTGGAAAAAAAAGACGAATTTGCCCTTTACTTTCGGTAGATTTTGTTACATAAAAAACGGCGATTTATATAAAGTTTTGGTGAAAAAATTTTTGAGCCGTAAGATTAAAATTCCATACTACATTTTGCAAGATTACGCCAAGACACGGCAGATTGCGCCAAAAGATATATTAGAGTATCTAAATTTTATTAGCTATAAAATCGGCGCAAAAGAAGAAAAGGCGTTTAAGATCTTTATAAAAAGAGCAAGAACTTACAATTTTAATCCTAAACGAAAGGGAGTTAAATGAAAAACTATGTCAGTAATATCTTAGAAGATATTAAGAGAAAAAATCCGGGTCAAGAAGTTTTTATCCAAGCAGCCACCGAAGTTTTAACAAGCCTTGAACCACTACTAAAAAGAGAAGACAAATACATTAAACATAAGATTGTTGAAAGAATTTTGGTTCCTGAGCGAACTTTGATGTTTAGAGTTGTTTATACAAACGATAAAAACGAACCTTGCGTTCATACGGGTTATAGAGTCGAATTTAACTCAGCCATAGGACCATATAAAGGCGGTATTAGATTTCATCCGACCGTAAATTTGGGCGTTTTGAAATTCTTAGGTTTTGAGCAAATTTTCAAAAATTCACTAACAGGGCTTAATATCGGCGGCGGCAAAGGCGGAGCGAATTTCGATCCAAAAGGTAAAAGTGATAACGAGATTATGAGATTTTGTCAATCATTTATGATTGAGCTTCAAAGGCTTATTAGCGATGTTACCGATGTTCCGGCTGGTGATATTGGTGTCGGGGGACGAGAGATCGGCTATATGTTTGGTCAATACAAAAAAATCACACGCAGATTTGACGGCTCATTAACAGGAAAAGGTCTAAGCTGGGGCGGAAGTTTGGCTAGAACAGAAGCAACAGGCTATGGCTCGGTTTATTTTGCAAATGAAATGCTAACTAAAAAAGATGATAGCTTACGCGGTAAAATTTGCGCCGTAAGCGGTGCGGGTAATGTTGCGATTTACACCGTTGCAAAACTTTATGAAATGGAAGCAAAACCTGTAACCGTTAGCGATTCGACAGGCTTTATTTATGATGAAAACGGCATTGATTTGGCACTTCTAAAAAAATTAAAAGAAGAGATGAGAGTAGGGCTTGCCGAGTATGTAAAAACTCACCCAAAAGCAGTTTTCACGCCTGTTAGTAGCTATCCGGCAGGAAGAAACGGCGTTTGGGGCGTTAAATGCGACGCGGCTTTCCCAAGTGCGACACAAAATGAGCTAAATTTAGAAGATATAAAAACGCTTTATAACAACGGCTGCCGCATGGTTTGCGAGGGTGCAAATATGCCAAGCACACTTGAAGCTATCGATTTTATGCTTAGCAAAAAAGATTTTCTTTTCGGACCTGCCAAAGCAGCAAACGCGGGTGGTGTTGCAACTAGCGGCTTAGAAATGGCGCAAAATGCGAGTATGACAAGCTGGACATTTGAAGAAGTTGATGCAAGACTTCACAATATCATGCGACATATTTTTAGAACTAGTTATGAGACTTCAAAAGAATTTGGTCAAGAAGGCAACTTGGTTTTAGGATCAAACATTGCAGGTTTTAGAAAAGTAGCCGATGCGATGATAGATCAAGGCTATCTATAACAGAATTTACCGAATTCTCGTTAAATTTTTATTCCTAATTTCTAATAAATTTGCTAAGCCCGAGCCAAAAACTCGGGCTTTTTTTATGGTTAAAATTTGGTAATTATTATTTAAAATTATATAAAATTTTCTTGTTTTGTGATGAAATTTGGCGAATTAAAAAATAATAATTTATTACAAAAAAGAGTTGTGCGAGAGCAAAACTCGCACAAATTTTGATAAATTATTTTATGATTTTGTCTTTTTCAAATCTAAAAGGAACACTATCTACGCCTGCTTTGTGGTATTTTATAGCCAAAGCTTCCATTTTAGCGATATTTTCAGCACCTGCTTCTTTTTCTTGTGAAGGAAGCTCTTTGTCGTAGTATTTGCGTAAAACTTTGATTTTATCGGCATCAGTTTTAGCTGTTTTAATATCCTTGTAAATCATATAGCTTTTTGAGTGTCCGCTATTTTCATGAACCGAAGTCATAATGATTTCTAAATTCCAAGCTTTAAGTCTTTCTTCGATTTGATTCATTTCTTGACGGCAGTATGGGCATTCTGCGTCTGTAAATATTATCATTGTAGGTTTGTTTTTGTCATTGCCTAGTTTTATGATATTTTCAGCTTTTTCTTCGTTATAAACCTTAGAAAGTTTTACCGCAGTTCTTTGTTTTTTGATTTCATCGATATAGCGAATTTTATCTTTTATATTAAAAACTTCTGGGAAAATCAAATCGTCTTTTGAGATTAAAATTTCTTCTTGCCTTACATTTCCGTCTTGTAAAACCTCCACTACAACAGCCTCAAAGCCGTCAAGTCCTTTAATAGGCAATCTTTCAGCGACTTTAAAATTTAACTCTTTTGGCGCACCACCAAAAACTGATAAAATTTGCTCATCAGTTGCTGCATTTAGGCTAGTTAGAGTAGCTACGGCTAGTGCCGAAGTTAAAATTGTTTTTTTCATATTTTTTTCCTTATTAAAAAATTCGTTAAATTATAGTTGAATTTTGTAAATTTTGTATAAAATTTAGCGTTTTTTAGATTTTTTATTCTAAATTTAATTAAATTCGCCGAATTTTATAAACTCGGCGAATTTGTAATTTTAATCAAAAGGTAGTTTTACGCCACCGTTTTTGCCTTGTATTACGCCTGAGTTACTTTTGTGCAAAATTTCACTTTCGTTTGTATTTTGCGAAACTTCGGTTGCATTATTTTCTAAATTTGCCGTGAAATTACCTTCGCTTGTAGCGTTTGTGTCTGTTTCATTTTCATCGACGGCGCAAATTTTAACTCCGCCGCTAAAAACATCATTTGGCAAATCTGCCCCACAACCACTATCTTTACTTAAATTTCCACCCAAATCGATACTTGTGATTTTTGGCACGGCTGAACTGCCTTGCGAATTTGAACTTGGTGCGCTTATGGCAAAAACCAAACCACAAACGCAAAAAATCAAAGCTAATTTTTTCATTTTTTATCCTTTTACCATGTTACGCTTTTGGCTGAGCCGATTTTTTCGATGACACTTTCATCTTCCCAAAACGCTAGTCCTGTTTCTAAATCGGTCAAGGTTAGCTGAAAATAATACGCTACTAAGGCTTTTTTAGATGCCGTTAGCGAAGTGCGTTGGATTATTTTTCCGCTAAGAGCGAAATTTGGTGCGTAAATCGAGCCTTTTGGCGGAAGCGTTTTTTGATTTACTTCGTCGCTCTCTCTCATATCTCTAATGTCGCCGATTAGCCCTTCTTCGTTGTTTCCGTCGCCACTAATAGCACTTGTGATGACGGCTTTGCCTGAATTTAGCATTGCAATGCGAATTTTTTTAGTCAGCAAATCTGTATCTATGCGTTGGGTTGTGTCATTTATAACCCGACCAATAGCCACGACATACCTGCCGCCACCTTTTTTGTTTAAAACTCCGCTTGATAGCAGGTTTTCGACCGCATCGCTTGCTGCTTTTTCAAAATCAGCACGATCAAGTCCTAGCGTCATATATTCGTTTCCGCCGCTTGGTTTGCCGTTGCTCATATATTCGGTTTTATCAGCGCAACCTGTGAAAATTCCCACAGCCAAAGCGCAAATTAGCAAAAATTTTAAATTCTTCATCATAGCTCCTTATTTCCCTTGATATTCATATTGTGCAGGATTATTTCTAAATTCGTCATCGTCGCTAGGAAACTGCATACGAATTTTATAATCCACCGCTTTAATCGACGGCGCAACTGCCTTTAAAACAAAATTTCGCTTGGCTTCGACTTCGACGACTTTCCATTTTGACATAATCGTATCGATTAAAAAGCCGTCATTATCATACCAATCAACCTTGTAAGCGACCGTTTCGTTTGAATTTGTATAGTTTTTAAAGACGGCTTGAATTTCTAAAAATCCGTCTTCTTTGGTGCGCTTAACCATATCTACAAACTCCAAAGTATCGTAAATTCCGCTATCTTCGACCGTGAAATTTGGATCTTTTACCTTTTTTACACAACCGCTTAGCAAGAAAACGCTAAGTAAAAAGATTAAAAACTTTTTCATACTAACTCCTTAAAATATGATTGTATCAATATAGTTTAAATTTCGTTGTAATGATTTTATATAAATTATTGCATTTTTGTTTGGCGGAATTTGCGAATTTGTGATTTTTTCGCCATTATCGCCTGAAATTTGCAAATTTAATCCGTTTTTGTTTTCAAAACTCGCACTTTGGAAATTCGCAGGTAAATAGCCCCAATAGCGAATATCTGCACGATTGCTTAATATATTAAACATAGCATAAATCGCCCCAAATGCCGCTCCGTCTTTGTGCTGTGAAAGCTGATATTCTAAAATGATTTTTGAAATTCCTAGAAAAATTTGTCGATTGGCCCTAAGATTTGCCGTGGCTTTAAATTCAGCCGCGATAATCTCGTTCATATCGGTTATTTGTGTGGTTTTTGCCCCGTTTATTTGCAAAAATTCATACGAAGTATTTCGTTTTTTTAGCACCGGCAAAGCTACATTTAGCGACATAAATGCTCTATCTATTATAAACGGAAACGAAAATCCGCTCTCTTTTAAACCCGCACCTCGTCCGTTTTCATAAATAACCCAAACTCGTCTTTTTGAATTTCTTGCATTTAGCGAATTTGCGAGTGAATTTGCATAGGCTAAATCTTTTTTGATTTGTCCATTTTTTGGCATTATAAGCGAAACTTCTTTTAGCAAATCAGCTCCCTTTGCATAAGAGCCGTCGCACAAAAAGAAAATTCCTGCTAAATACGAAGCGAAAGGATTTACAAAGTTACTACTAGCCTTTAAATTTGAGTATGAATTTTCGTAAAAATTTAAAAATTCGTTGATATTTTTTGAATTTGCATTATAAAGGTAACGCCCCGTTTCATCAGTGTAGTTTGGTTGCGTTTTTGCTACTGCTAAAATATCGTCCATAAAATGGCGTTTGGCGATTTCTTGGCGTTCTAAAATGCGGTTAAATTCGACCCTTGCATTGTCAAATTCGCCCAAATTCATAAAATTTAAGGCTTTGTATAAATTTGTCATAATTCGCTCGTAAAATTTGCCGTTATAATCTAAAATGTTGTCATTTGTAAAGGACGAAACTATCTCATTTAGCCCTCTTACGAATAAATTTCGCTCATCGACTGCGGTTTTATAATTTCCTTCTGCGATGTCAAAAAAATAGTTGCTTTCTTCATAGTTTTTGCAGTTTCTAGCAATCGAACCTGCGCTATTTGCGGCAAAAATCTTATCGTCGTTTTTAGCAACCATTTTTGCGTAATCTTTTGTGTCGCAAATTCCGCGTGAAATTTCGTAATCAAATTTAGCTATTTTATCGCCATGCCCTGTAAAAACAGCACACCCGCTAAACAAAAATGCCGTAAAAATCAAAACGAAAATTCGCAAATTCACAGGCTTTCCTATTAAAAAAATTACGAAATTATATTAAATTTATTTAAATGAATTTATGCTTTAAATTTACAAAATATTTAGATACAAAAAACTAATTTTTTGATTTGAATTTAAGTTCTAAAAATATTTTGCAAAGTTCGAAATTTAGGATATTATTAATATGTTATTACAAAGTCATAAAATTGATAATTTTATCAAAAAAAGTTGTAAATTTTAAGTATAGTGAAATATTTTTTTCATTATACTCGCTTCGTGAAAGGAAATAAATTTTATGAAAAAAATTATCAAAAGAGACGGAAGCGCTCAGGAATTTTTACCTTACAAAATCGAAGATGCAATCAAAAAAGCTTTCAAAAGTGAATCATGGCCTTATGATAAACGAGTTTTTGAAAGTGTTTTGCAAAGTATAGTTTTTAAAGAAAAACTAGGCGTCGAAGAGATTCAAGATTTGATTGAAAAGTCGCTGTATTCGCACGGATACTTTGCCGTTATGAAAAGCTTTATGATTTATCGCCACACGCATAAAATGCAAAGAGAGCAAATTTTAGGGCTTAATGACGATACGACCTATATAAACTGTACTCAGACAATAAATGAATATATAAGTAAATCTGATTGGCGAATTTCTGCAAATTCAAACACAAGCTACTCAAATGCAGGGCTTATTAACAACACCGCAGGAAAAGTCATTGCAAATTATTGGCTAGATAAAGTTTATAACAAAGAAGAAGGCGCAGCGCATAGAAACGGGGATTATCACATACATGATTTAGATTGTTTGAGTGCATACTGCGCCGGTTGGAGTTTGCGAGTTTTATTAAACGAAGGCTTTAACGGAGTTCGCGGCAGGGTTGAGAGCAAAGCACCAAAACATTTTCGCGAAGCACTTTATCAAATGGCAAATTTTTTGGGAATTTTGCAAAGCGAGTGGGCGGGAGCTCAGGCATTTTCGAGTTTTGATACATATTTAGCACCCTATGTTTTTAAAGACAAACTTAGCGACGATGAGATCAAAAAGGCAATAACTAGTTTTGTTTTTAACCTAAATGTCCCGGCTCGCTGGGGTCAAAGTCCATTTACAAATGTTACGATTGATTTAACTTGCCCTGATGATTTAAAAGAGCAAATTCCAACTAGCAACGATATTCATTTATTTCGCGGAATTTGCGATGACGAGCTTTTAAAAGAAGTTAAAAAACGGGGCAAAAATTCGCTAGAAGAGCTTACTTACGGCGATTTTGAGCCTGAAATGGGGCGGATTGTGGTCGCGTTTTATGAAGTGCTAACGCAAGGCGATAAATGCGGTCAGCCTTTTACTTTCCCGATACCGACCGTGAATTTAACCGAGAGTTTTGATTGGGAAAGTAAGGCGGCACATGCTATTTTTGAAAATACCGCTAAAATCGGATCTAGCTATTTTCAAAATTTTATCGGAAGCCAATATATCACAAATGAAAATGGCGAAAAAGTGCCAAACCCAAAAGCCTATAAGCCGGGCGCTGTTCGCTCTATGTGTTGTAGGTTACAGCTTGATTTAAGAGAGCTATTAAAACGGGGTGGGGGTCTTTTTGGTAGTGCGGAAATGACAGGAAGTATCGGCGTGGTAACCATAAATTTAGCCCGTCTTGGATATTTGTATAAAGATGATAAAGCAGGGCTTTTTGCTAGACTTGATGAGCTATTAGAACTTGCAAAATCAACCTTGGAGAAAAAACGCAAATTTGTAAATGAAATGTTTGAGCGTGGGCTTTATCCATACACAAAACGCTATTTAAACGGCTTTAATAACCATTTTAGCACTATTGGCATTAACGGCGCAAACGAAATGATACGAAATTTTACTGATGATAAAGAAAACATTACGACTAGGTTCGGGCGAGAATTTGCTAGTGAAATTATCGAGCATTTGCGTGAAAAAATTCGCCTTTTCCAAGAGCAAACGGGAAATTTATACAACCTTGAAGCAACTCCCGCAGAAGGCACGACTTATCGTTTTGCAAAAGAAGATAAAAAACGCTATGAAAATATATTGCAAGCAGGATCTCATAAAAATATTTACTACACAAACTCGACCCAGCTTCCGTCGTATTTCGGAGACGATCCGTTTGAAGCTTTGGATTTGCAAGATGACTTACAATCTAGCTACACAGGCGGAACGGTTTTTCATTTGTATATGAAAGAGCGCATTAGTTCTGGCGAAGCGTGTAAAAATTTAATTAGAAAAATTGTTAGTAATTACAAACTTCCTTACATAACAATAACGCCGATTTTTAGCGTTTGCCATAAACACGGATATATCGCAGGTGAGCATGAGTTTTGTCCGAAATGCGATGAAGAAATTTTGCAAGAATATCAAAAAAACAAAGGGGCATAAAATGGAATTTCCAAAAGAACTTGAAGCAAAACGCACAAAATGCGTAGTTTATACTAGGGTTATGGGCTATTTTAGACCTGTTGAGAGCTTTAATCTTGGCAAAAAAGGCGAACACAAAGAGCGAGTATTTTTCGTGGAAAAAAAGGTAAAAAAACAAAGTGCATAAAAGTCAAATTTATGAAATAACGCCATTTACGATGCTCGATTTTGGCGAACTGACTGCTTGTATCGTCTGGTTTGTGGGTTGCAATATGCGCTGTATTTATTGTTACAATACCCAGCTAGTCGTAAGCGAAGGAAATGTCGGCTATGAAGAGCTGAGTGAGTTTTTGAAATCTCGCGTAGATAAGCTTGACGGCGTTGTTTTTAGCGGTGGCGAATGCACACAAAATGTCGATTTTTTTTATTTGGCAAGGGAAGTTAAAAGGCTTGGGTTTAAACTTAAAATTGACACAAACGGCTCTAATCCAAATATCTTAAAAAAGGCAATAGAAGAGAATTTGATAGATTTTATCGCACTTGATTTTAAAGGCGATGAAAAACACTTTGAATTTATTACAAATTCAAATTTGTATTCCAATTTTTTACAATCGTTGCGTTATTTAGTAAGTATAAATTTTGACTTTGAAGTGAGAACAACCGTCCATAGTGATTTTATTGATGAAAAATTGATAGAAAAAATGGCAAAAATTTTAGAAAACGAAGGTTATAAAGGGACATATTTTTTGCAAAATTTTTTATATACAGGGGAAAATTTTGGTTGTATCGGCGAACCTGTGAGTAAATTTGATCCAAGCAAAATAAATTCAAATTTAAAAATTTCATTACGGAATTTTTAGGTCTGAATTATAAATTTTTCAAACTTTTTTAGCTAGAATTACCGATAAATTTATTTAAGGAAAATGCAATGAATAGGAAAAAAATCTACAATCCGTTTTCTGATGAAACGCTTACAAATCGCAAGGTTTTTGGCGGAAATCCGCAAGGAATTTTAAATTTCACAAAAGCAAAGTATCAATGGGCTTTGAAATTATGGGACATAATGGAAGCAAACACTTGGTTTCCAAAAGAAGTCGATACAACTGATGATGTCAGGGATTATAATTTCAACCTAACAGCTGCCGAAAAACGCATGTATGATTTGGTTTGGAGCCAACTTATCTCAATGGATAGCTTCCAAACAAACAACTTAGCTGATAATATAAACCCTTATATAACAGCCCCTGAAATCAATGCAATTTTAGCGCGTCAAGCCTACGAAGAAGCAAATCACTCAAAAAGCTACGCCGTTATGGTCGAAGCCATTTGCGAAAATACCGATTTGATTTATGAAATGGAAAAACACGACGATGTTTTGCGCGAGAAAAATGACTACATTTCAAGCATTTACGAAGAGCTTGCGGGCGAAGTTACCGAAGATAAACTGCTTTTAGCTATGGTTGCAAATCAAATTTTAGAAGGAATTTATTTTTATAGCGGATTTACTTCGATTTATGCGTTAGCTCGTGCCGGAAAAATGCTGGGTTCAGCGCAAATGATTCGCTTTATTCAAAGAGATGAAATCACGCATTTATTGCTTTTCCAAAATATGATAAATTCGGTTCGCAAGGAACGACCTGATCTTTTCCACGAGCGAAATATAAATAAAATTTATGAAATGTTTGAAGCGGCAGGAAATTTGGAAATCAAATGGGGAAAATATATCACAGATAACCAAATAATGGGCTTTACAGATGATATTATCGAAGAGTATATTCACTATTTAGTAGATCAACGCTTGCTCGCAATCGGTTTAGAGAAAAAATATAATGCAACTCACCCGATAAAATGGGTTGATGATTTTTCTAAATTTAACGATCAAAAGTCGAATTTTTTTGAAAGTAAGGTTACGAACTACTCAAAAGGTAGCCTAAGTTTCGACGATTTTTAAATGTCTTGTGGAATTGAAATATTTTTGTTTTTAATTCCCCAGACTTGAACGGATTAAGGCGTAAATTCGGACAATTCCTACGCTCACTACCGACAAAGGTAGCTTCACTTGAAATCGTCCGAATTTACGCCTTACTACGCCTATGCTGTCTTGAATATTTTTTTATAAATTAAACAAAATCGCATAATTTGTCATTGCGAGAAATGCGAAGCATTTCGAAGCAATCGCTAGTGGTTAAATTCGCTGTTTGCTATTTTATAAATTCAAAATTACGAATTTGTTGTTGCAAAAATTCATAAAAATCTTAAATTTAAGCAAATTTATCTTAAAATATCGCCGTTAAATTTAAAAAATTAGGATACAAATGCAACCTTTGGAAAAAGCAAGATGCGCGAAAATGGCGGACGAAATCGCCGATAAAATTCAAATCAGCCCAAATTTATATGAAGCATTTTGCGCCATTTCTCGTTCTGAGTTTGTCCCTGTTTCAGCTTACGCATTTAGCCTAAATGCCCAACCCATTTTAGGAAATCAATGGATAAGTTCGCCTTTGACGGTGGCGAAAATGACAATGGCATTAGAGCTAGAAAACGCCGATAGTGTCCTAGAAATCGGCTGTGGAAGTGGTTATCAAGCTGCCATTTTAAGTAAAATCGTGCGAAGAGTTTTTACAATCGAACGCATAGAACGCTTAGTAAAAGAAGCCAAAAAACACTTTGCAAATTTAAATTTAAGCAACATAAATGTGCGTTACGATGATGGAAATGCAGGCTGGAAAGACTATGCTCCTTATGATAGAATTTTGCTCTCAGCGGCCGCAAAACAGATCGACAAACGGCTTTTTGATCAGCTTACAATGGGCGGAATTTTGGTTGCCCCGATTGAGAAAAACGGCGTTCAACAAATCATCAAATATACAAAAATGCCTTTACCGAATTTAAGCACAAATGGGGCTTTAAATTTTGATAAAACAGGCGAAAAATCGTATCGTATCGTAGAAAAAATCATAGAATCTTGCGAATTTGTGCCGCTTCTTAGCGGACGAGAATAAATTTAAAATTGATTGTATTTTAATAACTTTTACACTAAAATTCATAAATTTTTAACTAAATTCAAAGGATAAAAAATGTTAGAAACGAGTCCTGAAAATGTCAAATTAATGGTTGAGAGCTGGAAAATCCATAACAAAAATCAATTTTGGGTAAAAAAATCAAACAATATAGCAAAATATTTAGGCGAATTAAGGGCAGTTTTAGGCTCATTTAATGAAACAGAAAATGATTTTTTTCAGAATTTTTATATAAATTCAAGCGACGGAAATATTCATAGCACGAAAATTTTAGAACTTGGTGAAAAATACGAACGAGCCGAGTTTTTCTTTATTGATAAAATTTTAGAATCAAATATGACTTCGCACTATTATGATTTTGTTTTTAAAAATAAAATTATCGCCAAAAAAGAAATTTTTCAAAATGCTTCTGCTCTAAGCGTTGAAAATACGCTAAAAGGGGAAGATAAAAGCATAATTTCACTTTATGTATTTATCGAAAATGTTGCTAAAAATTTTAACACAACTTGTGCCGATAGGACACAAAGAGATGAATTTAAAGGAAAGTTAGTCAAATTTTATGATGCTATTTTTAAGATTTTTTATACCATCGGCGGCGAGATTTCGCTTTTTTATTTTGATTTAGTTTTGCATAATCAGCCTTTGATTTTAGTCGAATTTATAAAAACCGCCATTAATGCGACTTCATTTGATGAGATTGAGCTTTATCTGACAGATGACGGACTTTTGAATTTTAAAATTGCGGACAATGAAAATTTTCATCGCATAGAAAAAAATGAACTTTATACGATAGCTTCTGCGTTTGCGATGTTAAATGAAACATTTCCGAGTTTTATTTATTCTGCTGAAAACGCAGAAATATTAGAGCAAACTTTTGGCGAAAAAATATCAAATTTTAGCGATTTTCAAAGATTATGTGATAAATTTCTAAGCGAATTTTCTCCGTATCCAAGTGATGCAAATTCGTTGATGAAATATATTTATACCGGGTTATTTTTTGATTATATCAAAAATTTCAAATCAGAAGAAATTGCCAAAAATACCATTTTTTATGGAGCTGTGGGTTCGGGCAAAAGTAGAAAAATAGCAGAAATTATCAAATCAAAAAAATTAAGTCCTGATAGATTTAGCTATATTTCGCTTCACCGAAGTTACGATTATAGCGACATTATCGATGGTTTTGTCGGAAGCGAATTTACAAACGGTGAATTTAAACAAATTTGTAAAAAGGCTCTAAGCGATCCACAAAATGAATATTATTTGGTAATAGATAATATTAATTGCGGTAAATTTGATGAAATTTTTGGCGAGACAATTGAACTTTTAAAAAAACGCTACGATCAAAATGAGCCGTTTTCGATGATACGCACGAAAAATTCGCACATCATCGACAAATTTGACGAAGTCAAAAAGGCTGAATTTAGCGTGGTTGTAGAAAATGGCAGGTCGTATTTTGCGGTGCCAAAAAATTTATACATTTTATGTGCTACAAATGGCAAAAATGACGGCATTTCGCCATCATCTGCTAAGGTTTTTAACTGGGTCAAAATGGGTTGTAATTATAGCGTTATCGAAGATACGCTAAATGAAGAAAAGATTAAAAATTCAGCCGCTTGCGTGGCTGTGTGCCGAAATTTAAACGATTTTATCGCCAAAGACGGTCGTTTGGGCACTGAAATAGGGCATGGTATTTTTATGAAACTAGTTGATTTTCAAAGCAATTCCCAAATCACACAAGATGGCTTAAATAGCTTTTTTAGCGAAGTTTTAGAACCGATTTTAGAGTGTTGTTATATTTCCAAAAATAGCGATACAATGGCAAATAAACAAATATCTGCTATAAAAGATATTTTTAAATTATAAATTTGATTTAAAAGGATTAAATTTGGCGCCATTTTGCCAAATTTAATCTAAATTTCCACATTTTCTATTTTTATATTTTGTTTTTGGCTTAGGTTTTGTGCTATTTGAGCTATTTCGTCTGTTTTTGGAAGCACAATATGAACGCTTTTATCAAAGCCTAAAAAATAATTTTCATCAGTGCAAACTATTCTTTTTAGCAAACTAATATCAAAAATTTCGCTAGGTTTTGGTGTGTTATCAGGTGAAAATGAAATTTTGTCATCTTCAACTATAAAATTCATTTTTGAATCGCTAAGATTTAAATTTTCTACTTTTTTGATATTTTTCTCTATGTTTTTGTTGTAAAATTTTGGAAAATATATCAGCCAAAGAGCTGCTAAAATAGTAGAAATAATCGTAGTAAATGGTGAAAATTTCAAAAGTGTATCTGTGATGATACCCACTAGTATAAATTCAAAAGGAATCGCGTAAGTGCTAAAAAATCGTTGTTTTTTCGCACTTTTGCTATGATTAAGCATAAATTTATTCAAATTTGTAACATCTTTGTTGGTAACCGTAACTTCCATATCGTCTCCGTAAAATAAAAATCCTGCAATTTTAACAAATTCGGGCTTAAATTTTTACGATTTTTATAGTTTTAAAGCAAAAATTTGGTAGGATTTTATGTTCAAACTAAAAAGGTATTTTAATGGGAAATTTATTTAATATCAAAGGTTTTTGGGCGTTTATAGCTATAATGTTTATAAACGCTAGTGTTGATTTAGGACATAAAATCACAATCCAAAATGTGCTTTTTAAGAGCTTTGACGGCGAATTTTTAGCGATTACAACGGCGATTGTAAATATGCTAATTTTGCTTCCGTTTATCCTATTTTTTAGCGTTGCAGGTTTTGTAAATGACAAATTCTCGCGCACAAAAGTCATAAGAGCTATGGCGTTACTTGGCGTTTTGCTTACGCTTTTAATCACGATTAGCTACTATTTTGGCTGGTTTTATGCTGCATTTGCGCTTACTCTTTTACTTGCATTTCAAAGTGCGATTTATTCGCCTGCAAAATATGGTCTAATAAAACGCTTTGTCGGACTTGAAAATTTGGGAACCGCAAACGGCTTGATTCAAGGAATCACGGTCGTTGCGATACTTTTTGCTTCATTGATTTTTTCTATAATTTTTGAAAAAATCGTCGTTGTCGGCGATGGCATAAACGAAACTTTGCAGTCGATTTGGTTTATCGGCGTTATTTTGGTGATTTGCGCGATAGCAGAAGCTGTTTTTGCATTTAAAATTCCATATTTTGAAGCTACAAATAGTGAAGCCAAATTTGAAGCAAAAAAATACTACACGCTAGGATATTTAAAAGAAAATTTAAATTTTGTGCTAAAAAGTAGTAATGTTCTGCTTTGCACGCTCGGACTTGGCGTATTTTGGGGCGTTTCGCAGCTTATTATCGCCGTTTTTCCGGCTCATTTTAAGGCAATTACCGGCATCGATAATGCAGCATTGGTTCAGCTGATTTTAGCGATGAGTATCATAGGGATCACGCTTGGTTCTATAACGGCGGGAAATTATTGCAAAAAACATATTGAAATGGGAATTGTGCCGTTTGGTGCGTTTGGTCTATTTTTGTGTTTAATGGGATTAGCAAATTCGCACTCTGTGTTTTGGATGATGGTTGCTAGTTTTGGATTTGGTTTTGCCGGGGGAATTTTTATCGTTCCTTTAAATGCAAATATCCAATTTTTCACGCCAGAACACAAAATGGGTCGCGTTTTGGCAGGAAGTAATTTTGTTCAAAATATTTTTATGCTTTTTGCCCTTGTTTTGGTTATTTTGCTTGTTAAATTTCCTATTGCCACAAGGCATATTTTGATTTTAGCAGCCATTTGTGTTTTGATAAGTGCGCTTTTTGCGATTAAATACTTACCGCATTTGTTTGTACGAATTTTGGCAATTCCTTTCCTAAAAATGGGCTATAAAGTAAATGTCGATGGCGTTGAAAATATACCACAAACAGGCGGTGTTTTGTTGCTTGGAAATCACATTAGCTGGATTGATTGGGCTGTCGTGCAAATCGCTTCCCCGCGCCCAATAAAATTTGCTATGCACAGAAGCTTTTACGATCTTTGGTATCTAAAATGGTTTTTGGAAATTTTCAAAGTTATTCCGATTGGCGCAGGAGTTAGCAAAAGCGCCATTGAAACTATTAGAACGAAATTAAACAACGGCGAAGTTGTAGCACTTTTCCCGGAAGGTCATATCAGCTACAACGGACGAATCGATGAATTCCAGCACGGCTTTGAAGTCGCAGCAGCCGATACTAACGCAAAAATCGTGCCGTTTTACATAAGGGGGCTTTGGGGTTCGACATTTTCAAGAGCCGACAAAAACTACAAAAAACTATTTTCAAAACACGGCAAATCGGCACTTCGTGTAAGTTTTGGCAAACCAATGGATATAAATTCAAAAGCACCGCAAGTCAAAGAAAAAGTGGTTGAATTATCATTTTTTAGCTGGGAAAAATATTTAAATTCGCTAGAACCTATGCAGTATAACTGGCTAAAACAGGCTAAAAGCAATCTTTTTAAAAAGGTTATGGTCGATACAACGGGACTAACAATGACAAATTTAAAGGTGCTAACGGCTTCGATTTTATTTCACAATAAATTTGAGAAAATTCTTGGTAAAAATAAAAATGTCGGCGTTGTTTTGCCAAGCTCGGTTATGGGAAGTATTGTAAATTTGGTGCTTTTTATGCTGGGAAAAGTCGTTGTAAATTTAAACTACACTTTAAGCGAAGAAAATTTAATCAAATGCTCTGAAATGGCTGAGTTAGAGCATATCATAACTTCTCGCACCTTTATCGAACGCTTAAAAGGTCGTGGATTTGACCTAGAAAGCAGTATCGGTGAGAAGCTAGTTTTCCTTGAAGACATAGGCAAAGAAATTTCGCAAAATGAGCGAGTAAAAGCACTTTTAAAAGCAGTTTTGTTGCCTAAATTTATGCTTGATTTTCTATATTTTCACTACACAAAAATCGACGATGAAGCGGTGATTTTATTTAGTAGCGGAAGCGAAGGCAACCCAAAAGGTGTGGTTTTGACGCATAAAAATTTAATGGCAAATATAAAACAAATCGCAGATTTGGTAAATGCTAGTAAAAATGAAGCGATTTTGGCAAATTTGCCGATTTTCCACTGCTTTGGACTAACGGTAACTGCGTATTTTCCGTTAAATGAAGGATTGCTTAGCATACATGTGCCTGATCCAACAGATGCATTTAGTGTCGGTAAAATGGCGGCAAAATATGGTGCGAGTTTGATGTTTGGCACTTCGACATTTTTGCGAATTTATACCAAAAATAAAAAATTAAATCCGTTGATGTTTTCAACTCTTCGCTTAGTCGTAGCAGGTGCCGAAAAACTAAATTCGGTGGTTCGCCAAGAATTTAAGATTAAATTTGGTATAGAAGCCTACGAAGGATACGGCGCAACCGAAACTGCGCCTGTGGTTTGTATAAATACGCCAAACATTTTAGAGCCTGATTTTTTTGGCGAACTAATTTTTAATAAACCAGGAAGCGTTGGGCTAACACTACCGGGAACTATCGTAAAAATCGTAGATCCAAATAGCTATGAAGAGCTTAAAAACGGCAAACAAGGCTTGGTTTTAATCGGCGGAAGCCAAGTTATGAAGGAATATTATAAAAATCCTGAAAAAACTGCCGAAGTCATCATCGAAAATGACGGCGTTAGATACTATAAAAGTGGCGATATAGGCTATAAGGACGACGATGGATTTTTATTTATCACTGATCGCCTTTCTAGATTTGCTAAAATCGGTGGCGAGATGATAAGTTTGGGCGCAGTTGAGAGTGCGTTAAGTGAAATTTTTAAAGATGAGATAAATTTTGCGTGTGCAAATGTTAGCGATGATAAAAAAGGCGAAAAAATCGTAATGCTTTATAGCGGTGAGCTAGGCGAAAGTGAGATTAATGAGCGGATAAAAAGCTCGAAAATCACGGGCATTATGCAACCAAGCGTAATCAAAAAAATCGATGAAATCCCTGTGCTTGGTAGCGGAAAAGTAAATTTCAAAGCGTTAAAAGAGTTAGCGAATACTTTGAGCGAGTAAAGAGCGAGTTTAATTGCCCTTTACCGCTTTTTTAGGATTTTTTTTATAAAATATTTAGTTAAATTTAAAAACGGAAAAAAGATTGAAAATAGCGATAATTAGGCTTTCGGCACTCGGCGATATAATTCAGACCTCGGTAGTCTTGCAATTTATCAAAAAAAATGTAGAAAATGCCGAAATTTACTGGGTTTGCGATGAAAAATTTGCCAAAATTTTAGAAAATTTGCCAAATTTAAACGGCATTATAAAAATTCCGCTTAAAGATAAAAAAATCGCAAAATCTTACCAAATTTTAAAAGAATTTAGTGGCAAATTTGATCTTATTTTGGATTTTCAAGGTTTGATTAAATCCGCCATTGTGGCTAGAATTTTAGGAAAAAACACTTTTGGATTTGACAAATTTAGCATTAGAGAGAGTTTTGCTGCAAATTTTTATAAAGATAAAATTTCTTGCGATTACGGCGAAAATACGATTATTCGCTATTTGACACTAGCAAGTAAGGCTTTGGGTTTTAAATTTGATGAAAATGAAATTTTAAATAAGCAAAAATGTTTTAGCACTAAGCCAACAAATTTAGAATTTGCTAACGCCAAAAAGGTCTTAATAGCGCCGTTTGCGAGTGAGCCAAGCAAATGTTACGACAAATTTAAGCAAGTTATAAATGGCTTAAACGCAGAAAAAATTTACATTTGTCATGGCAATGAAAACGAAAAAAAGCGTGCCGAACTCATCGCAGGGAGCTCTAACGCCGAAGTTTTGCCAAGTTTGAGTATAAATGAAATGATAAGCGTAGTGGAAAATATGAATTTGATTATCGGAAATGATAGTGCTATAACGCACCTTGCATGGGCGCAAAATGTGTGTTCAATCACGCTTTTTGGCAATCGTCCAAGCCGGCGAAACGCATATAAAACGCCGATAAATTTGGTGATCGATACGGGCAAAAAAATCGATCCAAAAAAAATCGATAAAAATGATTTTTGTATCAACGAAATACCGCCTGAAATGGTGATTTTAAAAGCAAACGAGTTGTTAAATGGATAAATTTTATCTATTTTTATATAAATTTTTTAATTTTTTAGTAAATGCCTTGCCAAATAAAATTGTATTAGGATTTTTAAATTTTATCGCATTTTGTTTTTATAAATTTGATAAAAAGCATTATCGCATAATGAGCGTAAATTTGGGCTTTTGCTTTCCAAATTTAGCTAAAAATGAAATCGATAAAATCATAAAATCAACATATAAAAATTTTGCATTTTTTGCTTATGATTTTTTAAAAAATCAAAATTTAGACAAAGAGCAAATTCTAGCAAAAGTAAATTTTATAAATTCGCATTTTTTAGAAAATTCACTTAATTCGGGACGACCGATTATAGTGCAAACGGCGCATTATGGTAACTGGGAGATAACTTCCCTAGCGATGGCGGCAAAATACGGCAAAGTTGCCATTGTAGGGCGAAGACTAAAAAGTGCCGTGATGAGCGAAATTTTAAGAAAAAAAAGAGAAAAATTTGATATAGAACTGATCGATAAAAAAGGCGGCGCAAAGCAGATGATGAGTGTGCTAAAAAAAGGGATAATGCTAGGAATTTTAGTCGATCAAGATGCCGGTTTTGAAGGTATCGAGTGCGAATTTTTTGGCAAAAAAATTATGCATACGCCTGTGGCTTCTGTGTTTGCGCAAAAGCTAAATGCTCTAATCGTTCCGGCTTTTGCCCGTAGGAATTTAGAAAATCCAAATTTAACGGACTTTGAATTTTACGAGCCTATCGACATAAACGAGATTAGCGAAAACGCCGTGCAAATCGCCACGCAAATGCAAAGCGATGCCACAAAAAAGGTCATAGAAGCTAAGCCCGATGAGTATTTTTGGATGCATAGAAAATTTAGGCATTTCTATGACGAAAGCTACAAAAAAGAGCTAGACAATGGATAAATTTTATCTATTTTTATATAAATTTTTTAATTTTTTAGTAAATGCCTTGCCAAATAAAATTGTATTAGGATTTTTAAATTTTATCGCATTTTGTTTTTATAAATTTGATAAAAAGCATTATCGCATAATGAGCGTAAATTTGGGCTTTTGCTTTCCAAATTTAGCTAAAAATGAAATCGATAAAATCATAAAATCAACATATAAAAATTTTGCATTTTTTGCTTATGATTTTTTAAAAAATCAAAATTTAGACAAAGAGCAAATTCTAGCAAAAGTAAATTTTATAAATTCGCATTTTTTAGAAAATTCACTTAATTCGGGACGACCGATTATAGTGCAAACGGCGCATTATGGTAACTGGGAGATAATGGGACTTGCTATGGGGGCAAAATTTGGTAAAATGAGTATAGTCGGGCGAAAGCTTGATAGTGTGGCGATGGATAAAATTTTAACCAAAAATAGGGTAAAATTTGACATAGAGTTGATTTCGAAAAAAGGCGGTGCAAAAGAAATGCTAAGAGCGCTTAAAAACGGCAGAATGCTTGGAATTTTAGTCGATCAAAATGCAGGAGATGAGGGCATAGAGTGCGAATTTTTTGGTAAAAAAATATCTCACACGCCAGCAGCTTCTGTGTTTGCGCAAAAGTTAAATGCCCTAATCGTTCCTTTTTTTGCCCGTAGAAACGGGGAAAGCATGACTGATATTGAATTTTACGAGCCTATCGACATAAACAAGCTTGGCAAAAACGCCGTGCAAATCGCCACGCAAATGCAAAGCGATGCCACAAAAAAAGTTATCGAAACTGGGCCCGATGAGTATTTTTGGATGCATAAAAAATTTAATCACTACTATGAAGAGAGTTATAAATGAGCCAATTTTACGGAGCGAAGAGATAAAATGAAAATTTTAGTTATGAAATTTAGGCGTATCGGTGATGTGCTACTAACTACTCCGCTTTTAGAAAATTTAAGACATTTTTACGGGGACGCCGAAATTCATTTTGCTCTAAATCGTAGCTCAAAAGAGATGATAACGCAAAATCCAAATGTAGCAAAAATTCACATTTATGAGCGAGAAAAGATAAAAAATGCAAATATCTTTGCTAGAATTTGGGGAGAGATTAAATTTGCTCTTGAATTAAGGCGAGAAAAATTTGACATTATTATCCAAACCACAGAAGGCGATCGTGGGCTTATTTTGGCTATTTTAAGCGGCGCAAAAGAGATTGTTGCCTATCCTACAAGACACACGCAGTTAAATAAATTTATTACAAAAAGTTTGAAACATAGCGAAGAAAAACATACGGTAGAACAGAATTTAGATGTTTTGCGAGTTTTAGGATTTGAGCCTGTTAGTAAAAAAGTTTCTATCTATTTTGATGATTTTAGAGAAAAATTCAACGATTTGCCACAAAATTTTATTCATATCCATCTAATGAGTATAGATTTTTTTAAATGTTTAAGCGATGAACTTGCTGCTAAGATTATCGATTTTTGCGAGATTGATTTAGGCATAAAAGTCATTATAACTGGTGATAAAAATGAAGATGAAATGCAAAAAAATGAGCAAATTTTAAGCCTTTGCAAATCAAATCCTATTAAATTTTTAGGAAATTTAAGTTTAAAAGAAGTGGCATTTTTAAACTCAAAAGCTAGACTTTTTATCGGCGTGGATACTTCTATAATGCATATTAGTGCTGCAAATAATACGCCTGTTATCGCATTTTTTGGACCAAGCGGTGCATTTGAATGGGGGCCTTGGGATAATGATTTGCAAAAAAGTAATTATCTAGCTAGAAAAGGAATCCAAAGCACAAATAAGCACATCGTTATCCAAGATGACAGGCATTGCGTTCCGTGCGGTGCGAAAGGTTGTGAGAATTCGGGCATTAGCAAGTGCTTAACAGAGTTAAATTTTGAACAAATTTGTAAGATTATTAAATTTAAGGCACAAGAGATAAATTTGATAAATTAATCATTAAATAAACCAAATTCTTTTATTTTTTCATATACTTCGATTGGTTTGATTTGACGCATACCTTTTTGGCAGATACATTTTCTATCTTCGCAAAGTTTGCAAATAATCGGTTTTTGGATAAATTTGTGAATTTCTTGGTCGTAGTTTGGATATACTTCTTTGTGATTGCTACTTCCATAAAGCGATATAGTTGGTGTTCTAGTGGCTATGGCTATGTGAAGCGGGCCAGTATCTGGGGTGATAAATAAATTTAGTTTTGAAATTAGGGCGGCTGATTTTTTAAGATTAAAATTCCCCGCTAAATTTAAAACCCTATCGCTACCTAAAATTTGCTCTAATTTATCGGTTATTTTACGCTCACCCGGGCTTCCTGTGAAAATTATTTTTATATTTTCGTGTTTTAAAAGCATTTTTGCTAGCTCACCCCAATACTCAAAAATCCACTGCCTAGAAATCACGCTTGCTCCCATTTGAAAGCCGATAAATTTAAATTTCTTGGAGTTTTCAAAAATCTCATTAACACTAGTAAAATCATCATCATCAAAGAAAATTTGCATTTTTGTATCGCTACTATCAATACCGATAAATTTAAGCTGATTTAATCTTCTTTGCACTACATATTCGTTTAAATTTTCATCGCTTGGCAAATTTGAGTGAAATTTATTAAATTCATTATGTAAATTTGGCAGTTTAAAAATATATTTTGCACCGCTAAAAACTGCTAATGGCGTGGCTTGTGGCTCGTTTGAGTGCAAAATAAAAATGGTATCGATTTTTTTATTTTTTAAAATTTTTGCAATCTGAAAAAAATTTCGCCATTTGTTGCGATACAAAATAATTTCATCTAAATTTGGATCGTTTTTAAAGAGTTCATAATTTCTGGGATCTAAAACGCAAGTGAGTTTTTTATTCGGAAAATTTTGTTTAAAAGCACGAAAAACAGGTGTGTTAAACAAGGTATCGCCGATAGCAGAATTTGAAAAAAAACATACATTTTCAAATTCGTCTGAATTTACAAATTCGCTTTTTTTTATGCGTTTATTTAAAAGTAAAAATTTGATTATAAATTTACCAAAATCAATTTTCATTTGTTACCGCTTCTTTATTTTTATAGTTTAATACTATAAAAAGTGCGCACATTGCGATTATTGGTTTAAGTCCGCCAAACCATTCAAAAGTTCCTCTTACCAAATAAAAAGAGACGACACTAAGTGCTACACTAAAAAGTAAATAATTATTTCTTTTGACAAATTCACTCATACCTTTATAGATAATATAAAAAACTAGTGCTATAAAAAATATAACCCCAACCCCTACATGGTAATAATAAGCTATAAATGCAGGTTCGTCATGAAAATAATGTATAAATTTTACCTTTTTGTTTTTATCTCTTTCTACTCTGGCAGGGCCTAGATTTCCGGTAGCTTTATCTCTGTTATCAAAAATAAATTTTTCATATTGATCTGTTCCGTAACCTAAGCCTATTAAGGCTCTGTCGCTATTTAGGATTAACGGCAAACGATTTTTTAAAATCAAATCTCTTCCGCTAGAAGTTTTTTGTGTTAGTTTATATTTTATATGCGGAAAGGTTTCGTATGCTACGGTTGCCACGCCGCCAACTAGTGCAAAAAACAACCCAATATATAGTGCCGTTTTTAGACTAAATTTATTTTTAAAAATAAAAAACAGAAAGCAGAGTAAAAATACTACAAACATTGCCAACCAACTTGCCCTAGCACCGCTTAAAATATCCAAAACAACTACCATTGCTAAAAGAAGTGCTAATGCTACCTGCAACCAAATTCGTTTTTTTACAAACAAAAATGCTATAAGAGAAAAAGCAAAAAGCCCATCTACGCATATAGAATAATCCCTATATACTACATTTACTCTTTTTTGCAACATCTTTGGATCAAATTCTATGACACTTTTGATAATAGTATAAATCGATTCATAAAAAAGCGAACCGACTAAAACCCAAAAAATGATTTTTGATCTTTTTTCGCTTCCGTCAAACCAAAAAAATAGCAAAACAAAAAGTAGATACTCTTTTTTTACAACTCGCATAAATTCTTTAACCGAATTATGCGTAGAATCGTATGGAAAAAGCGAAGAAGCAAAAGTTACCAAAACTAGTAGCAATAATATTAAAAACATAGTTTTATTTCTAAAAAAATTTTCTTTAAATCTAGCTATCGCTATTTCTCGGCACAAGATTAAAAAAAACATTATCAACACAACGCTAGTATATACGCCTATACTTTTTATGATATTTAAGTTCATTATAAATTCGGCAAAAAAATACAAACAGACAAAAACAAATATTGCGTTATCAAAAATTTTTATTTTTTTTTCACTTGAAATTATCATTTATCGGTCTTTTTTCTAAAAATTTGGGTATTATAACAAAAAAATTATTAAAAAAATGGAATATGAAATTTATGAAACAAATTATTTTTATTAATAGTTATCAAGGGCGATAAATGCGAATTTTGATTGAGCTTCCGTCGTGGTTAGGTGATGGCGTGATGGCGAGTGCGGCGGTTGAAAATTTATGCGCGAATTTTGATAATGCAAAAATAGTCTTTTTTGGCTCGTTTGCTAGTGCAAATTTATACGAAAATCACCCCAATTGCGAAAAAATCGTTATAGATGAAAGCAGAAAAAGCAAATTTAGGCTTTTAAATTTGATAAAAACAGCAAAAAATCTTGGCAAATTTGACATCGCCGTGAGTTTTCGTTCGCATTTTGCAAGCAGAGTTTTTCTTAAATTCGCTAGTGTCAGGCGTAAATTTATATTTAAAAACAATGGTGAAAAAATTCATCAAGTGCAAAAATATCTAAATTTTGTGAATTCTGCCTTGAATTTGCAAAATTTAACGCAAGATCAAAAGTTGTATTTTGAAAAAAAATCGCTTCTAAATTCACCAAAAAAACTTTTAGGACTAAATCCGGGAGCTACCTACGGCTCGGCAAAACGTTGGTATCCTGCTTATTTTGCCGAAGTGGCGACTGCTTTGAAAGACAGATTTGGCATTGTGATTTTTGGGGGAGTGGGCGAAAAGGGAATTTGCGATGAAATCGAGCAAATTTTAAGGCAAAATGGCGTAGTTTGTGTGAATTTATGTGGAAAAACGAGCATAAAAGAGCTTTGCGAAAATATCGCAAATTTAGATCTTTTTATCACAAACGATAGCGGTCCTATGCACATCGCAGCAGCTTTTAAAATCCCAAGTGTGGCAGTTTTTGGACCGACTAGATTTGATGAGACTTCGCCGTATGGGAACAAAAATGCAAAAATCGTTCATCTAAATTTGCCATGTATGCCCTGTATGAAGCGAATTTGTCCGTTAAAAACGCACGAGTGCATGAAAAATTTAACGCCAAAAATGGTTTTGGGAGCAGTAGCTTCACTAAATTTATAAATTTAAATTTGAAAATATTTATTTCCGCTTAAATATTTATCTTTAAATCTTAGCCATCTAAGTTTTGTTGAATGTTTTGGTTGGATTATTTTTTTATCAGCTATTGCTCGTTGATTTCTTGATATTTGCAAGTTTGAATTTTCTTCCGTCAGGTCTTCATGGTGAAAAATATCGGTATAATATAAATTAAAATTTATTTTTTGCGAGAAAAATTTATAATTATCTGCTTCGCAAAGTGTATTTCTTTGAGTATCTAAAAGGCTTTGGGCAATTTTTCTATCTAGAACATAAGCAAAAGCCCCCGTTAGCAAATAGTGAGCAAATTTTGAAACTAAAATTAGATTATCATCTTCTTTTTTTCCCCAAATTGTTTCTAAATTTTTTCTCTTACCGCAGTGAAATATGCTATTTTTAGGTAATTTCTCGGCTAATTCAAAAGCTTTATTGATACACTCATCGCTACCTATAACATCATCTTCTAAAATCAAGCAGTATTCTGCGCCTGAATTTAAAAATTTTTCGTATGCTTTTATGTGTGAAAGCGAACAGGCAACTTCATTTGGAGCTAGAAGTATGGAGTATTCAGTTAGCGAATTTATCATATATTTGTAGTATTCTTTTGACGGTATTTTGCTACCATCTACGGCGTCGATGATTTCAAATTCATCATAGCTTTTAAATTGTTTTTTTAAATTTTGCCTTCTTTCGGTATCTCTTTCCAAAGAAATTACATAAACGGGATATTTCATATTTTATTCCATATACGCCTTATCCACGCCACCGCAAATGGTGTGAATAATCAAAATATGCATTTCTTGGATTCTGGCTGTATCGTCGCTAGGGACTACTAAATTTAGCTCACACGCTTCGTTCATCGCGCCGCCGCCTTTGCCGCTAAAACCTATCGTTCGCATACCGATTTTTTTGGCGACTTCAAAGGCATTTAGCACATTTTTGCTATTTCCGCTGGTCGAAATCCCCACCAAAACATCGCCCGTTCGTCCGATTGCACCGCATTGTCTAGCAAAAACCGCATCATACCCATAGTCATTTCCGATGGCTGTTAATGCCGAAGTATCGGTGGTAAGGGCGATTCCTGCTAACGGAGTTCGCTCGGTTTTATACCTACCGCTTAGTTCTGCTGCGAAATGTTGGCTATCTGCGGCACTTCCGCCGTTGCCACATATCAAAACTCTCCCGCCGTTTTTAAGGCACTCTACTATAATATCAGTCGCTTTTTTGACTGCACCGCTTAAATTCGCCGTTTTTTGTGCGGCTTCTAAATGTGCTTTTAATTCATTTTCAAACATTTTTTAACCTTTAATTTTATTTATCAAATTTGTTGTGCTTTTACCTTCAACGAATTCTATCAGTTTTGTTTCCTTAGCAAATTCGCTGCCAACCACTTTTTTGCCTGTGTAATCCGCACCTTTTACCAAAATATCAGGTTTTAGGGCTTTGATTAAGTCGTGTGGCGTATCATCGTCAAAAATCACCACAAAATCCACGCACTCTAATGCCGCTAACATTTTAGCTCTATCATTTTGCTCATTTACTGGACGCGGATCGCCTTTTAGGGCTTTTACTGAGCGATCTGAGTTTAGCCCCACAATCAAAATATCGCCAAGCTCTTTTGCCTTTTGTAGATACGAAATATGCCCCACATGCAAAATATCAAAGCAACCGTTTGTGAAAACCACTTTTTTATCTTTTAGATAAAGCCCTAAAAGTGTCGGTAAATCGACAATCTTTCGCTCTAAGCCGATTTTCGTGCTTTTTAGGGCTTCGATTTCGCTCCAAGCAGCATCTGCCGAGCCTACTTTGCCGACCACGACCGCGGCTGCTAAATTTGCAGTTTCTATGGCTTCATCTATGTTTGCTCCACTTGCCAAGCAGTATCCCAAAGTCGCTAAAACGCTATCTCCGGCGCCCGTTACATCAAAAACCTCTTTGGCAAGTGCAGGAAAAGAGCGAATTTGCAAATTTTCATCGCATAAAATAATGCCTTCTTCGCTAAGCGTTATAAGACCATATTTTAGAGCGAATTTTTCTTTTAAATTTTGCACGGCTTGATTTATGCTTTGTGATGAATTTAGATCCGTATCTAGCGCGATTCCTGCTTCTTTTTTATTTGGCGTAAGAAGCGTAGCACCTTTGTATTTTGAGTAATCCTTGCCTTTTGGATCGACTAAGACCATTTTGTTTTTAGCCGTAGTTTTGGTAATGATTTCTTGGCATAAATTTTTACTCAAAACGCCCTTGCCGTAATCGCTTAGCAAAACTAAGTCGTATCTGCTTAAAATTTCATCGAATTTATTGATTATTTCGCTTTCGCACGAAATATCGCAAACGCTTTCGGTATCAACCCTCAAAACCTGCTGGTGAGCGACCATTATGCGTGATTTTTGGCTAGATTTTCGCCCTTTTTCTTTTATGACTAGCTCAGCTTTTGCGCCACGAAGCGAGATTAAATTTAATATTTCTTCGCCAAGGCTGTCGTCTCCGATTACGCTTATGACACCGACCTGGGCCCCAAGGGCGATCAAATTTGAAACGACATTTCCGCTTCCGCCAAGTCTTTTGTTTTCATTTTGCTTTAAAACGACTTGCACTGGGGCTTCTGGCGAAATTCTATCGCAACTCCCCCAAATATAATGATCTATCATCAAATCGCCGATAACTAGTATTTTAGCCATTTTTCAAACTCTCATGAATTTTAATTATTTCAGGTAGATAATCCTTGATCCCTGCTTCTAGTGTCCATTTTGGCGTATAACCAAGTGCCATTTTGGTTGGCTCAATGTCGGCTTGTGTGAAAAACTGATATTGTGAGCTAAATGGATTTGGGATATATTCATTGCCGCAACTCGTGCCAAGTTCGTTTTGTAAAATGTCGGCTATGTCTTGGAAGCTTCTAGCATTTCCTGTTCCGACATTAAAAATGCCGTTAGTATCTGATTTCATGGCAAGTTCGTTAGCGTTAATAATATCTCTTATATAGATAAAATCTCTAAAAATTTTATCGCTTCCGACAAAGAGTTTTGGTGCGTTTCCGCCCAAAATTTGCAAACCAAACACAAGCACCATTGAAGCGGTTTTGTTTTTGAAAAATTCGCCACCGCCATAGACATTAAAATACCTTAAACCAATAGTTTTGGTGCCAAATTCTTTATCAAATTTCAAAGCCGTTTTATCCATCATAAGTTTGCTAAAACCATAAACATTGTTTGGATTTTCGCATTCAAATACCTTTTGTGGGGCACTAGCATTACCATAAGTTGCTGCTGAGCTTGCATAAATGAGCTTTGCATTTAAATCACGCGAAATTTCAAGCAGATCATAAAATGAGTTTAAATTTACCTTTAAAAGTTCGTCTTGTTCGCTCACGGTCGTATCGGAAATGGCTGCTTCGTGGAAAATAACATCAGGTTTGAAGTGCCTAATTTTTTGCATTGTCTTTTCATCGCAAATGTCGCCACAATAAATCTCCCCGTCAAATCCTAGCAAATTTTTAAAATGCCCGAAACTTCGTAAGTTGCCGTTGCTAAAAGTTTTGTTTGAGCGAAAGCTATCGACCACCAAAACTTCATGTTCAGCCATAAAGTGTTTTGCTAAATTTGAGCCGATAAATCCGCCGCCGCCTGTGATAACTATTCTCATAAATTATCCTTTATTTTTTCATAAATTTCATATAAATTTGCTCCGTCAATACCTATTTGATAAGCATTTGCCAAATTCGCATTTTTGGCTGCTTCTATATCGCTAGGCTTATCGCCGATTAAGACCGAATTTTTCGGATCTATTTTAAATTCGTTTATCGCTTGCAAAATCATACCTGCACGCGGTTTTCTGCACTCGCAACCAAATTCGGGGCTATGCGGACAAAAATAAACTTTATCGATAAAAACGGCGTTTTTAGCGAATTCTTCGAGCATAAATTTATTTAAATTTTCAAAATCTCCAAGACTATAAAAACCTCTGCCGATGCCTGATTGATTTGTAACGATGATAAGCAAAAAACCAAGCTTTTTAAAGCCTTTTAACGCTTCAAAAACGCCGTCAATAAAATGAAAATCAGCGATTTTGCTTACATATCCGCTATCTTCGTTTATAACTCCGTCCCGATCCAAAAAAATAGCCTTATTCATAACGGGTATTTTACTTGAAATTTGATTAAATTTGATTTATTTGATTATTATTTTTTGATTTTTTAAAATTTTTATTTGAATTTTTTTGAGAATATTTATTATAAATTTATTTTATGATATAGAATATCAGTTTAATTTAAAGAAAAAAATTTTATAATAGCAATTATCAAATTAAAAATTGAAAAAGGAAAATAAAATGAGAGTTTTGGTTATCGGGGCTGATGAAATAACTCCCATAAAGGCAGTTTTAAGGAATTTAGGCGCAAAAGATATAGAGCACTGGGACGCTAGAAACGAAAATAGGGTAAATCGAAAGCCAATTCCCGCTGGAACTGACTGCGTGGTTATGCTAACAAGTTTTTTAAATCACAACACTATGAAAAAAATCAAAAGTGAAACTAAAAAACTAAAAATTCCGTTAGTTTGCGCTAAAAGAAGCGTTAGCTGCGTGTATTGTGAGTATTGTAAGGTTTTTAATTTAAATCAAGAATTTTCTTGCTCGTCGTGTGCGGAGTAATTTTTTGCAAAATCCTACAAAAAATAACGAAAAATTCGGCTTTTGCGAAAACGGCGAGTTCGTGCCAAGAATTTTTTCAAATTTGAAAAAAGAGAAAATTTCAGAGATTTTTTTAACGATTTATAATGCAAATGTTGATAAAGATTATAGAATTCCGCCAAAATTTGCAAAAAATTGCACTACATTAAATCAAATTTTTAAGAATTTTATAGCGCAAAATTTAGTGAAAAAACCACTAAATTTTAAAAAAATAACCAAATTTTGTGTATCTTCAAATTTGATTATTTTTTCATTTTTACAAAATAAACCGCAACCAAATTTGGCAAATTTACCGAATTTAAAAGTTGCTAAAATAATTTTTTTATTAAGAAGTGCGTTTGATTTTGGCATAGAATTTGATGCAAATTCTTGTTTTAAAAATTTTGTTTTTGATAAAATCTCGCATAAAAATAAAAACTTAAAGATCACCTTTGATGACGATATTATCGTCATCAAAAAAGATAAATTTAGACTTGGAATTGTGCCAAATTTTAAAGAAATTTCAAATTTAAACACGGAAAATTTTAGCCATGATTTGCAAAATGCACTTTTACAAAAAGGCAAATTCGATATGCTTTATTTAGTTTATCCAAGAAGTGCGAATTTTAGGCGACATATCGAGATAAAAAGCTTCGAATTTGAGCCAAATTTAAAAGTAAAACTTGTTCCATATAGCATAAATAACAAAATTTTTTGAAAGGAAATAAAATGGTAGGAATTATTTTTGGTAGTTCTATGGGAAATACAGAGGACGCCGCAAAGGCGATTTCTGCGTGTTTGGGTTTAGAAAACGAGGTGGTAAATGTCGCCGACATAAGTCCTAGCGATTTAAACAAATTCTCATCGCTTATTATCGGAAGTTCGACCTGGAACGACGGCGAGTTACAAGATGACTGGGCGGATTTCGATTTTGACGGGCTTGAAGTATCAGGCAAAGTTGTTGCGATTTTTGGTATGGGCGATAGTTCGAGCTATTCGGATGCTTATTGCAATGCAATGGGCGAACTTTACGAAAAATTCGTTGCAAAAGGTGCTAAAATAGTTGGTGCAGTCGCCACCGACGGATATGAATTCGATGATAGTAACGCAGTAAAAGACGGCAAATTTGTAGGCTTAGCACTTGATAACGACAATCAAAGCGACTTGACGCAATCTCGCATAGAAGCGTGGGTGGGACAGATAAAATCTGAACTTGCATAAATTTTTACTCTTTTTAAACCAAATTTGTGAATTTGCAAATTTGGTTTTTCTTGCGATGACTATACCGAATTTTCTGATTAATTTTTTTTAAAAATTTATCCTAAAATTTAAAAATTTTTCTGTAAAATACCACAAAAATTTACAAAAGGATTTAAAATGCCGTTACTTGATAGCTTCAAAGTCGATCATACTAAAATGCAAGCTCCCGGCGTTCGCCTAGCAAAAACGATGAAAAGCAAAAAAGGCGACATTATCAGCGTTTTTGATTTGCGTTTTTGCAGACCGAACTACGAAATTTTAGGCGAAAAGGGAATTCACACGCTTGAACATCTGTTTGCAGGATTTATGCGAGAACATCTAAATTCTAGCGAAGTCGAAATAATCGACATTTCGCCTATGGGTTGCAGGACGGGCTTTTATATGAGTTTGCTTGGAAATCCTAGCGAAAGCTCGGTTATTTCGGCGTGGAAAGCTTCTATGAAAGATATTTTAAATGTCGCTTCGCAAAGCCAAATTCCGGAACTAAATCCGTATCAATGTGGAACTTACAAAATGCATAGCTTAGATGAAGCAAAGCTTATCGCCAAAAACATTTTAAATCGCGGAATTTGTGTGATTAAAAATGATGATATAAAGCTTGATTTATCACTTATAAAAAATAGCTGAAAAAGGTGTAAATTTGTAACAAAAAATTATATAAAATCAGTATAAAAAATATATATTAAAATGAGAATTGTTACAAATTTACACACTTTTTATACAAATTTAACCTTTATTTTTTGATTTTCTGTTTTTTTTTTTTTGTTTCCGATATAATGATAACAAGACTTATGTTTATATAAAAATGGTTTTTAACTATATTAAAAGCCAAATTTTAGGAGCAAAAAATGAAAAAAATTTCATTGTGTGTGGCGTTATTGGCGTCAGTATTGACAGGCTCATTTGCGGATTCATTAGATGAAATTCGCGAAAACAAACATATCAGGATCGGCGTTTATGAAGCTGAACCGCCGTTTGGCAAACAGCTAGAAGACGGCAGTTTCGAAGGATTTGAAGTCGAACTTGCAAAAGTTTTGGCTGATAGAATTTTTGAAGGAAACGGTGGCGAAATAGAATTAATTCCCGTTACAAACGAGGTGCGTTTTCCTATGCTTCAAAAAAACGAAGCCGACATGATCGTAGCTGCGGTTAGTGTTACAGAAGATAGAAAACCTTTGGCTGATTTTTCGATGCCGTATTTTTCGGTAAATTTGGGAATTCTAACTAAAAAATCATCAAAGATCACTTCACTTCAAGAGTTCAACGAAAAAAAACTAGGCGCGCTTAAAAAGACCACAGGTGAAGCCTTTGCTATGAAAAAGGCTCTAAATATGGTTTATTGCAACGATTCTGTTGATTGTTATCAAAAATTAAAAAGCGGAGAGATTGACGGCTATGTCAATAACAACCTTTTCGTTTATGCTTACCCGATTTTAGATGATAGTGTTGAAGTTCCATTGGGAAATCTTGGAAATACCGTATTTTTGGCGATTGCAGTGCAAAAAGGAAATGAAACTCTTTTAAATTTCATTAACCAAGAACTTATAAAACTTAGCAAAGAAGGCTTTTTTAAAGAAGCTTACAACAACACTTTTGAGCCGTTTTATAAAGGCACGGTCAATAAAAAATACTTCTTGCTAGATGATTTGTATAATTCATTTTTCTAAAAAATAAGCCTTTTCATTTTTAACTCAAATTCGGATTTTAGCTTTGGCTAAAATCCGAATTTTGTTTTTATGGTTATAAATTTTCAAAACAATACTAAATGTAATTTAAACTACAAATGCCGACGATTTTTTGTGTTGCGCAGTAAATTTTTGGCAAGATAAGCCGTCTGGCTATCGAACCAAAAATTTACAAGCTCACAAAAAAGCTAGGCTGAATTCAACTTCTTTTCCAAACGATTTTTTTGCCAAAACCAAGAGTATTATCGGTAAATTTTATCCAAGATATTTCTATCGTCCAAAGTATCGGATTTATCGCCTTTGCAAACGGAAATTTGCTAAAATAAATCTCGCTTTCGTTTAAATTTGCTTTTCTCATATTTCCTAAAAATTGCACGCCTTTTATTTTGCCGATGATTTTTGTATCAAGAGCAATCGTTCCGCTTACGCTAGAATTTGCTAAAATCGCCTTTATATGCGTAGTATCTTCATCGCACGCAACGACAAAAATTTTTAAATTCTCGTCATAAGCATAAAAGCAATTACACGCATACGGGGCATTTTCGTGCATTACGGCAAGGCTTAAAAGATGTTTTTGTTTTAAAAATTTATCAAATTTTTCACTCATTTTTAGCTCTTTGATTTTAAATATTTAAAAAATTTTATTATAATCTTAGTTTTTAAAAAAAGGAATAAAAAATGCAAAATTTAGCGAAAATAAAAGAAATGTTTTTAATGCAACAACGCCTAAATGACGAAACTAACGGGCTTGGCTGGGAAGACGGATACACAAAAAACGGCAAACTTATCAGCTGGAAAAGGTGCATTTATATGGAGTGCGCCGAGTTGATCGACAGCTTTGCGTGGAAGCACTGGAAAAATATTGCTGCACCAATCGACACACACAATGTCGTTATCGAAATAGTCGATATTTGGCACTTTGTGATGAGTTTGGTTTTGGAAAAAAGCCATAAAAATAGCAGTATCGATGAAATCGTCAGCGACATAACGATGATAAGCGGATACGGGGATTTTATCTCTCACGCATACAATATAAATGATTACAATATCTATGAAATTATAAATGATATTGAAATTCTAATCCACCAAACAAGCGGATTTAGTATCGATATTTATGAGCTTTTGACAAATTATTTTAGAGTTGCGCTTAAATGCGGCGTAAATTTAGACATTTTGTTCGAAGTTTATATCGGAAAAAATGTGCTAAATAAATTCCGCCAAGACAACGGCTACAAGGAAGGAACTTACAAAAAATCGTGGAACGGCGTGGAAGATAATGTCGCTCTTGGCGAGATTTTAAACAGCGGAATTTGTGGCGTTGATGAAATTTATAATGAGCTTCAAAAAAAATATAACGAAGCAAAATAAATTTGCAAAATTTAGCAAATTTTGAGTGTAAATTTTTAAGAGAAATTTAATAAATTTTAGGAAATTTAATGGGTAAAATTTTTGATATTTCCATAAAAGATTTTTTAACCAAAAAATTTATTTTACTTTCGCTTTTACCGCTTTTGGGCGCTGTTTTGGTGCTAGGAATTTTAGCATTTTTTGGTGGAAAAGAGGGCTTTGAGAATTTACAAATCGCCATTGCAAACGGCGATTTTACGCTACTTCAAAACTATCCGATAATCTCAAAAATTTTAAATTATAGCATTACAAAATGGATAATCGGAGCGTTTTTTTATATAGCAGGAACCTTTTTGGTGCTGATTTTTTCGGTTATCATCGCCGTTATTATCGCAGGATTTTTAACGCCTGTGGTAACAAAAGAGATAAATTTACGCCATTATAATCTCGAAAGGCAAAATGAAGTAAGTTTTTTGAAAGTAGTAAAATTAATGGCTACTTCGCTTTTAAAATTTATCGCTATTTTCCTTATTTGCTTGGTTTTTTACTTTGTACCGATTTTAAATTTATTCATCATAAATGTGCCGTTTTTTTACCTTTTTTACAAATTTTTACTCATCGATGTGGCGTCAAACTCGCTAAATAAAGAGCGATTTGAAAAAATTTACAAAAAAGGCGGCGGATATAAATTTACGCTAAGCTGTTTTTTGTTTTATCTGCTTTGTTTAATTCCCTTAGTGGGGCTTTTCTTACAACTTTTCTTTGTGATTTTTTTAAGCCATATTTTATATCAAAATGAGCAAAAATTTGGCGTAAAAAAGAAATTTAATGAAATTAAATAGTAAATTTGTTAAAATTTTCAAATTTTAAATGAAAGGATTTAAAATGAAACGCGGAAATGTTTATATTTGCAATGTTTGTAGTATCGAAAGTAGCAAGGACAAAGAAGCAGTTTTTATCAAAGCGCACAAAGGCGGCGAAACCGTGCATATTTGCACTGCTTGTTTTCCAAAAATAATTCACGAATCGGCCAAGCTTGTTAAAACAAATCACAGATTAGAAAGCGAATTTTACGAAGAATTTAGAAAAGAAACCGAGTAAAGAGATTTTCAAATTCGCATTAAAATCTCACAAAATTCGAAGTAAAATCATATACAAAATCGTCGGTATCGTGATACTGAGTAGAAAGTTATGCCAAATTTTGTGTAAAATAAAAGTTAAAGCCAAACAAAACGCCATAATGGCGCCATTTAAATTTAGATTAAATCCAATTGATTTTAATCCATAAATCGTCAAAATCGCCATTATAATCAAACCGCTATGTCTTTGCAAATGCGCTAATGTGCGGTTTTCACTTTTGCGTTTAAAGATCCAATACGGCAAAAATCGCGTTAGCATAGTAGCAACTCCTGCGACAATCAAATAAGGAAAATATTCGCTCATAAATACCGCCTAAATACCGCTAAAATCGCAGTTGCCAAGATAAGCGAACCAAATAAAAAGTATTGGCTTGGAAATGCAAAAAGTCCGATAAATGCAATTGCAAATCCAATAGATAGCACTTTGTGGTTTGGATTTGCTTTGAAAAGTTCGTAAGTTAGTATCGCAAAAAGTGCCACAAGGCTAAATTCAACGCCGTCAAATTTAACAGGCAAAATATTTCCAAAAATCGCTCCGAGCGTTACGCCGATTACCCAGTAGCTTTGATCTAAAAGTGCGGTTAGATTAAAAACCAAATTCGTGTTTTCGTTTTGGGTTTTTTTGCGAGAAACTAGCAGAGCAAAGGTCTCGTCCGTTAAAGCATAGATAAAATAAATGCGATTTTTAAGTTTTTTTATATCATCTAGCAAGGTCATCGTGTAGAAAAAATGTCTAAAATTTAGTAAAAATGAGATTAAGAAAACTTCGATAAGCGTGGCTTTTGCGACTATAAAAGCTACCAAGACAAACTGACCACTTCCTGCATAAAGCATAAAACAAGCAATGACTAAAACCCACGCAGGAACCCCGCTACTAGCGCCGTAAATGCCAAATGCAAATCCAAGCGGAATATACCCAAGCATTACAGGAATTGTGTTTTTAAAGATTTCTTTTTTACTCATTTTGATTATTTTGCGTTAGAAAAAAGTCGCAAATTTGAAAATTTATCCAAATTTGCGATGAGATTTTTAAAATCCCCTAGATCGTTTTAAATCAGGGTCAATTACGATTTTATTTCCTAGCGAATCAACCGCTACATAGGTAACTTCGGCGCTTGTTACATGCTGACAAATTCTAGCGTGGCTTTCTTTGCAATATCTCTCAGCTGTTACATTTACGATAACTGTTATCGAAGTTGTTCCTACTTTGATAATTTTTGCATGGCAAACAACCAAATCGCCTATAAAAACAGGCTGTTTAAAAACGACTTCCTTCATAGAAATCGTAACCACTCGTTCAGGTGCAAATTCTTTTGCTGCAACGCTTCCTGCCAAGTCTATTTGAGATAAAATCCAACCACCAAAAATATTTCCTGCCGGATTTGTATCTGAGGGCATAGCGATGATTTTAATAACTGCTTCACCTATATCTTGCATGTTTTTCCTTTATATTTATAAATTTTTGCGACATTGTATCAAAATAATATTAAATGAAAATTACTAAAAAACTCTTAACTAAAAATTTGCTAAAATTACGCAAAAGGATTTGCAATGAACGATTACGAAAAGTTAAATTTGTTAGTCGAAGAGAGCAAGGCTGTGCTCAATGCGCTTTATAAGGACTTGGATAACGATTTTGTTAAAAAAGGATTGAAAATTTGCGGATTTAGCGGGAGAAAATCGCAAAAAGTCGCTATTTTAAGACGCATTGTTGATTTAAAAGTAGATCCTTTAATGAGCGAATTTAAAAAACTTAGATTTAGTAAAACAAAGTGCGAAAAGTTGCGCGAAGAGATGTATGATTTTACGCGCATGATCCACGAAGATTTACACAGAGAACTTATAAATAAAATCGGTAAAGCAAAAATTTTAGAAGAATTTTATTTTCAACTTATCGTCGGGGTTCATAAAATCGGGCTAATCATCAATGAATTTCAAAAAGACTGGCAAAAAAGGATAATCGATACGACAAATAAAAGAATTGCTGCTAAGTTTTCAAATTTTAGTGACGCAAAAAAATTTATTTCTGAAAATAGACTTTATCAAAAAACGCCAAGAGATGAGATTTGCGACCGTTCTTATGGTGCAGTTGTAGAAAATGAAGGAAGATATAGATTTGTGCCGTATGCGGTTGCATTTAAAAGCCAAGTTTTGCGTATAGAACACGCATTTGAAATAGTTTTAGCTAAGCTTAGCGAGTTAGAAAATTGCGCAGAACATAGAGCCTATATAACTTACTTGGTAAAATTAAAAGAAGCATTTTTGCAAGCCGATAATGACAAGGTTATCGGTGCATGGCGAGATGCAGAAATAGCGTGGATGGATATAAAAACTCCGATTCAAATAGGACATCCGCTTGAATATTACGAAGATATTTACACGCACGCAGTGGCGTTGGAGTGGGACATTCGCCTTGCAAGGGCGTCTAAATTTGACGGAAATAAATTTAAAGCCCAAACCAAAGAGACATTTGATAAAATTTACAAAAAAATTGAAGCAAACAACCAAATAATGCACTCTTTGGTGAATTCAAACATAGATAAAACGCAACTTTATATCTCAACTCCGATGATTTACTATGGGGCTGATTTAAACGGACTTTTTTCAGCCCAAGTCGTGCCAAATGACGAATTTGTAAGCTCAAACTGCGGTAAAAAAATCTTTGCGTTTGTGGATTTTGTTTATGAAAATGCAAAAGCAAGACCGTTTATGAAGCTAACTAGCGAAATTTTTGATAAAACTTATCTAAATTTTGGTAGGGCGATTTTGTTTAAACACCCTGAAATTTGGCGTAGAGTTTATGAAATTTCGACTATCGGGCATGAATTTGGACATATATTTTTCATCGATGAAGATACCGAAAATTTGATGAATAAAAGCGGAGTTTTTAAATATATAGAAGAATATAAAGCTACCACGGGTGGGCTAATGAATTTCTTTTTGCACGAAGAAGATAGCCTAAAAATGGCAGTTTTAGACGAGCTTATTCGCCGAAGCGTGAGTTTGATTGCTTGGCAAAGGGTCGATGATGTCAAGGCGTATTATTGCGAGAGTTTAATCCATCTAAGTGTTCTTTTTGATAGCGGTGTTTTAAACTTTTTAGAAGGAAAATTGCTTTTAAATTTTAGCAAAGAAAGTTATGAAAATTTTAAGAAAAAATGTATTAGCAATTATGAAAAACTAGCGAAAATTTATGCTTATAAAGTCGATGCTAAGAAGTTTTTGAGCGAATTTACCATTATGGAAAACGGATATTATTTTCCAAAAGATGAAAAAGTGCGAGAATTTGTAAAATTTTATTACAAACGCCATGAAGAAATCGGCAACGAAACCGACGATAGTGGCGAAAGAGAAAAATGGATTTAAATTTTAAAATAAAGTGGTTGGTATGAAAAAAATTATTTTTATTTTAGCGATTTGTCTGTTTTTTGGTGGTTGTAAAGATAGTGAAAATTCCACAAAAAACGGGCAAACGCCAGATTTGCAAAAGCAAGAGATAATGCAAAATGCGAATTCGCAACAATCAAATTCGCAACTTAAAAGCGATGAAAATTTACGAAAAACTAGCGAAAATGAAGCACTAAATTTAGATAGCGACATCAAAACAGGAAGCCTTGAAAATGGACTAAAATACTACATTTTAGCTAATGATAATCCAAAAAATTCAGCATATTTTTATCTTTGTATAAAAGCAGGTAGTATCGACGAAAACGAAAACGAGCAAGGTTTAGCGCACTTTGTCGAACACATGGCATTTAACGGAAGCGAACATTTTAGCAAAAACGAATTAATCCGAAAACTAGAAAGCTTGGGCGTTAAATTTGGAGCTGATTTAAATGCGATGACTAGCTTTGAAAGCACCACTTACAATGTCCAAATCAGCGTAAATGATGAGAATTTAAAAAGCGTTTTTTTGGTGCTTAAAGATTGGGCTGGGGGCTTAAAATTTGACGAAGAAGAGATAAAAAAAGAAAGCGGTGTGATTCTCGAAGAAGCCAAGCGAGATGTCGGCACTAGGCTTTATGAAAAAAGAGCCGAGTATATTTATCCGGGCAGTATCTATGCAAAACGCTTCCCGATAGGCAAAAACGAAATCATCGCAAATGCAGATCGTGCTACACTTTTGGGATTTTACAAGCGCATGTATCAGCCAAAATTTATGAGCGTGGTTGTCGTGGGCGACATAGATGAAGCAAAGATAGAAAATTTGATAAAAGAGTATTTTAGCGATTTAAAAAACGCGGACGAACCGATACGAGCCGATAAAACGCTTCTTCCGTTTAAGGGCGGTTTTGCAAATTTGGTTGAAAAGGAAAGCGGGGCAAATTTGATAAATATTATGTTTGCTGATACTTACGAGCCGTTAAATTCGCTATCTGCACTTCGCAAGGCTTATCTAAAACGCTATATTTCCACACTTTTATCGGTTAGCTACGATAAGTTAAATATCACGCTTAAAAGCCCTATAAAAGGCAATTTTAGCTCAGGCGATTTGTTTAAGCAAAGGGTGCTAAACTCATTTTCAGCAAATATCATCGATAATGACACAAACGCAACGCTGGGTAGCCTATTTTCGGCGATTAAAGGTGTAAGAGAATTTGGTTTTAGCAAAGATGATTTTGAAAGTGTAAAAAAAGAATTTTTAAAGCAAAATTTAAGCGAATTCCAGCGTTCGGATACGCAGACACAGGGCGTTTATGGTATTTTGAATTTTATCTATGAAGACACGATTAAACTTAGCAAAAAGGATAAATTCGAACTTAACGAAAATTTGCTAAATTCTATCACCCTTAAAGAGATTAACGAGCATTTTAAAACTATCACAAACGGCGATAAATTCGTGGAATTCATCACGCCTGAGCCATTAAAAATCACGCAAAGCGAGATTGATGAAATTTATGAAAAAGCAACGCCTTATGATTTTAGCAAAGATTTGGCTATGCAAAGTGTTTTGCTAAGCGAAATTCCTGCAAAAATCGCACCTAGCAAGGACGAATTTGACAAAGAAAACGAAATTTATATTTTGGAGTTTGAAAACGGCGCAAGGGCGATTTTAAAGGACATTAAAACGATAAAAAATCAGATAAATTTTTTAGCCGTCAAAAAGGGCGGAAAGACAAATTTTCCTAGCAAACAACAAGCAGGAATCGCCCTAGCCGTGCTAAATTCAGGCACTATCGGGGATTTTGGCAAATACGAAAGCGCAAAGCTCACAAGCGGATTTACTTATTCGCTAAAAGCCAGTATAAACGATACACAAACCACTTTTAGCGGGAATTCTTCAAGCGATAATTTTGAGAATTTATTGCAAGAATTTTTTGTGAAATTTAACAACCCAAAACTGCACGAAAGCGAATTTGAACTTTACAAACAAAGAGCCAAAACCGACATCGCTAAACGCAACGAAACGAGCAGTTACCGCTTCTCAAAAGAGATTTTAGAAAATTTTTATGACGGAAACGAAAGGGCGATGCCGCTTGAAATTAGCGATATTGACGGGGCGAATTTAAGCGACTTGCAAAAAATAGCAGATGAGAGTTTTAAAAACGCAGGAGAGTTTTTATTTGTGATTTCGGGAGATTTAGACATCGCTAAAACAAAGGATTTGCTAGGAATTTATGTGGCAAATTTAAAAGGCGAAAAAACGCAAAGCATAGCCAAAGATGACGGATTAAGGGCTAAAAAAGGCGTTTTTGGGATAGAAAAAAACTACGGCGATAGCGATAAAAGCGAAGTTAGCGTGATTATCCAAAATGATGAAATCACCGAATTTAGCGTGGAAAATGTGCGAAAATTTAATATCCTAAAAGATGTCATCAGGGCTGAAATTTTGGAAAAAATCAGAGAAGAAAAAGGGCAAATTTACTCAGCTAGCGTGAGTGGCGAGTTTGATAACGAGCCGTATCAAAACGCACATTTAAACATAAATTTCTCATGCAAAAAAGATGACGCAAAGCTCGTTGTTAGCGAACTTAGAGAGATTTTAGATAGCATTAAAAAAGACGGCGTAAAAGAGAGTGTTTTAGAAAACGCAAAAAAGGCAAAAATTCTCTCTATCAAGCGAAATGCCCAAAATGCGCCGTTTTGGATAGCGAATTTAAGCGGATACGGGCTTTGGGGCTTTCCGATTTACAATGAGAGCAAATATGAAAAAAGCATAAATTCTATCACAAATGACGATATAAAGGCGATTTTGAGCCTAGTTGATACGGGCAATTTTTTCACAGCGATTTTAAATCCGAAAAATTAAATTTTCATTATTTCGTATCGCTTCCAGCGATACGACCTGAATTTGAATTTGCAAGGAAATTTTATTAAAAGGATTGAATTTTGGAAAATACAAATTTGAAAAACGATATTTTTAATGAGAGTAGAAATTTAAGGAATTATGACAAAGAGCCGTTAGTATTAAAAGACTATGAAAATTTTTTTACTACAAATTTACTTGCTTTTCCACTTCTTTTTGCATTTACTATTATAATCACAATATGGAGCTTTTTCGATAATGATAGTTTTTTAGAAACAATTATGCGTTTTATATTTTTAGTTTTAATTTTATTTTTTGAATTAACAATAACATATAAATTTGCAAAAAATAATAAAAATATAGTGATTTTTAAAAACAATGTTATTGAATTTTATCAGGGTCAAAAATTGGTTAGAATATCGGAAAATAAAAATTTAAATAGTCTTATTTGCAAACCATTTTCAGATAATAATGGCAACGGTGATACTGGAATAAGGGCGTTATTATTATTTATATGTATTTTAATTTGCATTAGTATTTTTATGAGCTTTGGTTTAAAAGGTTTATTTTTAGGTGCATTGGGTATTTTTTGTTATATATTTGGCAACATAATTGTAAAAATTTATCTGCATTTTAAACTAAATGGAAATTTAAAATATTTTACAATTTTTCCTAATATCATAGTAGATTACCCTAAATCAGAAAAAGGACCTATTGGATATGTAGGAACTGGATTAACTGGGAAAAATTTTCTAATTCACATTGCAAACAATGAACAATATTACGAAATAAAAAAATATTTTTTACAACAAGGTATAAACATAGATAATTTACCAAAAATATATTCAATTTTTTAGTATCGTAGAGCTGGTATCCTTGCCCACCATAATAGATAATTAAAGTATAAAAAATAATAAATTTCAAGTTTATTTTTTTGCATTTTTTAAATATTAAATTCAAATCAAATTCTCAAATTTGCTCGATTTTGCTTTAAATTGCACTTTAATATCAAATTTGCTAAAATCTCGCTTTTATAAATTTACAAAGGTAAAAAATGTTTGCTTCATTTTTCAAAAGCAAAAAGTGGCGGTTTTTAGCTTATGCAGGGCTTATTTGCATTATTTTGCTAAATTATTATCAAACTACGCTAAATGTCAAACTCAACGAGTGGTATCGCACATTTTACGATATGGGCGGCGAGATCGACAAGCACACAATCGACGATTTTTACGAGCAAATGTTTGTCTTTTTGCAGATTGCCTTGCCGTTTATCGTGGCGATTGTGATTGAGCGGTATTTAACCAGAGTTTGGGTTTTTAAGTGGCGAGAAGCGATGACATTTGCCTATATCACGCACTGGCGAAAGGTCGAACATGACATCGAAGGTAGTTCGCAACGGATTCAAGAAGATATTTATCGTTTCACAAGGACGCTTGAAGAAATCGGCGTGAAAATCATCTATGCGTTTATGACGCTTTTTGCGTTTATCCCTATTTTATGGGGGCTAAGCTCAGGCGTAAATATACCTTATATCAAAGATATTCCGGGTTCGCTTGTTTGGGTTGCTTTGGTGGTCAGCGTGGGTGGATTAGCCATTTCGTGGCTAGTTGGCTGGTATTTGCCGCGCCTTGAATACAACAACCAAAAGGTTGAAGCGGCATTTAGAAAAGAGCTTGTTTTCGCCGAAGAAGATAAGCAAAACTACGGTGGCGAAGAGAAAATTCAGACACTTTTTGACAAGCTAAAACACAACTATCACAAGCTATTTTTGCACTATTTGTATTTTGATACTTGGCTTCATACTTACTCGCAAGTGCTTGTCATCGTGCCGTATCTCATCATGGGTCCGGGGCTTTTTATGAAGCTTATCACTTTTGGGGTGCTAATCCAAGTTAGCAACGCATTTAACCAAGTCCGCCAAAGTTTTAGCGTTTTTACAAATAACTGGACGACGATAACCGAACTTCGCTCCATTTACATGCGGCTTAGCGAATTTGAGAAAAATATCGGGTATGACGGGAAAGTTGCCTAAAATTTGTGAATTTGCAAATTTAAAAATTCAATCAAATTTGGTATTGTTATTATTTTTTTAAATTTAGTTATTTTGAAAGTTGCTTTTTAAGGGGGAAAGGGGCTGACTTACTCTGCTTCGTGCTTCGCACTCGCAAGAAACCTGACACGCACAAAGTGCGTGTCATCGCTACGCTTGTTTTGCGAAGCGCCCCTTTCCCCCTTAACAACCCCCAAACCCTGCACGCTAGGAGTGGCAAATTTAAAAAAGCTTTCGCTTTTTTAAATTTGATTTTATGAAAAATTTGCTAACGCAAATTTTTGAATTGAGTTGTTTTGTAAATTTAAACATTGGCGATTGCTTCGAAAACTTCGTTTTCTCGCAATGACAATGGATACAAAATAATTCAATGAAAATTTGATAAATTTATGCCGACGATTTTGCGTGTTTTGCAGTAAATTTCGAACGAGATAAGGCTGGTATGCCTATCGAGTGAGAAATTTACAAAATCACGCAAAAGCTAGGCTCATTTCAATTCGCCAAACCCTTTTTACCAAAGGTTAAGATTAGCGACGGTAGTATTATGAGCGCCCCAAGCAGCAACAACGCCATAACCAAATCAATCAAAAGCCCAAAATAAATCGTCGGCCAAAAGTTGCTAATGCTCATAACGCTAAATCCCAAAATAACGGCAAATGAAGTGTAATACATAGCATAACCGATACTTTTGTGGCTATTTAGCACGGCATTTTGCGCCGAATTTGAAGCGATTTCTTGTTTGTAGCGATGAATGTAGTGGATAGAGTTATCAACGCCCATTCCTATGCTAATAGCGGCAATCGTAATACTCATAATATCAAGCGGAATTCCAACTAGCCCCATAATGCCAAAACCAAGCGATAACGGGATTAAATTTACAACTATCGCCATAAGCGCAAATTTAAGGCTTCTAAAAATCACTATAAATATCGCAAATAGCACCAAAAGCGTGAAACTAAGTGTGCCAAACTGCGAACTTACAAGGCTTTGAAGCATATTATTATAAAGCACCATTACGCCACTGACCTGCACGCTGACTCCGTCGTTTGCGAGTAAATTTTGCAAATTTGCATTAAGATTTTTTAAAAACTCATTTCTGCGTAAATTTTTGTCGCTATCGACCGTGCGAATAGCAAAATGCGCTTCGTTTGCTTCTATGTTGATATATGGGCTAAGCACCATTTTTCGGTAGTTTTCAGGCAGTTCGTTATACATAACGGCAAGCATAAAATCATCAAGCTCTTTGCCGTCATTTAAATTTTTGCCGATTTTTAGCAAAGTCGAAAGCGAACCCACATTTCCGATAAATTCTTGCTCTTTTAAAAAATCGTGCGTTTTGTTGATGATTCGCATTTTATCGCTACTAAACCAATACTCGGCTTTGTTTTGATTTTCGGCAAACTCGGCTTCAAATTCGTCAAATTCATCATCTCCGCTTTGCGAAATTTGCGAATTTTGTGCTGAATTATTGCCAAATTTAATAACGACATCGAGCGGAACCGTGCCGCCAAGCTCTTTATCGATTACCGCCATACCGCCGTAAATTTCGGTGCTTTCTTTAAAATATCCGATGAAGCTGTTTTCGACTTTTAGCTTTGAAATGCCAAATAATCCAACACAAACGCTAGTAACGCAAACGGCGTAGATAGCCTTTCTGTGATTTATGGCTAAATTCGCGCAAAATTCGGTAAATTTAAAATGCTCTTCAAATTTACGCTCAATCGGCGTTTTTTTAGTCAGCAAAATGATAGAAGAAAACAGGACAAATGCCGTAATTAGCGAGATAGCTATACCCACGCTCATCATAATGCCAAGCGAAATGACAGGCTTAATGTCGCATAAAATCAGCGAGAAAAATCCGACAATGGTCGTAAAAATGGCGAAAAAGCATGGTTTTGCGCGATCTTTTAAAACTGCATAAACGAGCTGATTTTGCGTGAAATTCGGAAATTTGCTTAAATATTCTCTATAAGATACGATTAAATGTATGCAAACTGAAACCGTGATGATGAGTTGAAGTGCGATATAATTTGAGCTAATAACCGTTACTTCAAATCCCAAAAATCCAAACAAGCCGCTGGCTAAAAGTGCGCTATAAACGCATATCACAAGGGCGATTAGGACGAATTTGAGCTGACGGAAAAAGAGCCAAAAACAAAAAAGCAAAAGCAAACAGCTCAAAACGCCGTAAGTGCCAATGTCGTTTCGCACAAAATTCATCATATCATCAGCGATTAGGTTCATACCGCCCAAAAATAGGCTCTCTTTTAAGCCGTCGTTTTTGTATTTTGCGACGACGGCACGAATTTGCGCTAGGTCGTCGTGTTCTTTTATGCGATTGGCATCGCGGTAAATTTTAAATTCCTTATTTAGCTCTATAAGCTCGATTTTTTCGTCATTTGTGATTGTTGAATTCAGCTCTTTTTTGGATAGTATTTCTTTTTTTTGTAAAAATTCATCATATTTTAAATTTGGCTTTAAATTTATCATTATGGCTGTGGTTTTAAGATCACTGCTAACCAAATTTGAAGCATACAACGGACTAGTTTCAAACTCACGCCTTGCCATTTTAATGTCGGTATCATTATCATCAAGGGTCGGAATATGCGATATGAGATCTGAAATTTGCTGATTTTCTTTATTTTGCAAAAGCGGAACGCTCGTAATATCTAAGACGCTATCGACAAAGTCAAATTTGCGAATTTCATTTGAGATTGCACGGATTTTATTTAACGAATTTTGGCTTAGCAAATCGTCGTTTGGAGTGTAAGCGATAACCAAAAAATTCGGGCTTTCGTAGCGTTTTGAAACTTCACGCCAAATTTCTAAATCTTTGTCATGCTCTAAAAGCAAAGTTTGGCTTGAAGCGTCTATTTCAAGTTTGGTTGAATAATATGCAAAAAAGAGTGTCAAAGCCGTAAAAATCGCTAATACGGCTTTGGGAAAATGGACTAAAATTTTAAAAATTTGGTTCATTTGCTATCTGGCAAATTTGTTTGACTTAGTCTTTTTAAAAGTTCGTCAAAGCTTACATTTTCAACGACATCGCCAAACTGCGAGCGGTAAGTTTGCACTAAGCTAATGCCCAAAATATCGACATCGTAAATACGCCAGTCGTTTTCGCTTGGAAAAAATTTAAAATCAATCGGATAGTTTTTATCTTCGCCGATGATTTCGGTTTTTAGATAAACCCTTTTTTCATTTGGTTCTGTTGCGTTTATAACTTTCATCTCTTGGTTTGTATAAAGGGCAAGTTTGTCGATAAAAGTTTGTTTTAGGTGCGCTTCGTAAGCTTCGTTAAATTTAGCCACTTGCTCCGGCGTTAGGCTTTTGTAGTGTTTCGAAAGCGAAAGTTTTGCCATAGTTTTGTAATCAAAAAGCGAGTCAAAAAGGGCAAAAATTTGCTTTGGTTTGTTTTCTTTTGAGATTGCACTATCTTTTAAAATTGAAACAGCGTTTGCAACCTTGTCGCTCATAACCGGCTTAATCTCGCTTTTATCGATTGCAAAAGCAAAAGCATTTAAGCAGATAACTGCTAAGATTATTTTTAAAATTTTCATTTTTTACTCCTTTATTAGGTAATTTCGTCTTTGCTCGTAAGAATCTCGCAAAAACGGATAAAGATCAACAACGCCTTTTTTGATATTTTCGTATTGATCAGGATCTAGTGAAAATTCGTTAAATTTATTAAATACATTTAGCCCAAGAGCCGTGCCATCGTCGTGGATATAATTAACAGGATTTGTAAAATAATCCCCAACTAGACCAAATGTGTCTCTTAGGTTACTTGGACCAAGTATGGGCCAAACTATATGAGGACCAGCAGGAACGCCCCAAAAACCAAGTGTTTGACCGAAGTCTTCATTGTGTTTTGGGATATTAAAATGCTTTGTAGCAGCATCACTAAGTCCAGCAAAACCTATGGTTGTATTTATCAAAAATCGTTTTGTCTCGTCCCATGAATTTGCGAATTTGCCCTGTAAAAGGTTATTTACTAATCTCATCGGATACATAAGATTGTCAAAAAAATCGCTAAATGCGCCTTGAATGGGATCTGGCATGACAAAATCATATCCTATCGCCAAAGGTCTTACTAAATAGCCGTAAAATGCGTCATTTACATTTGTCATAACGCGATTATAACCTGAGAGCGGATCAAAAACCTGCGTGGTGCCAAATTCGCTTTCAAATTCGTCAAATTCGGCTTCGTTTGGGTTAGCGACCAAAACGCTAAAACAAAGTAAAAAGGCAAATGCAAATTTCAACTTTTATCCTTATTTTTAAATTTAAAAAAACTTCAAATTCTATAAATTTAAAGCTTTTTTGTCAATATCAAAGCGACATTGTAGCATTTTTTTAGAAAATAAATGTTAATTTTTGATTTATAAAAGTATATTTCAAATTTCCCTTATTATATATAAAATTATATAATATTAATTAAAATCCTTTTATATAATAATTTTAATAAAATTAAGTTATATAAAAGCATACATAATATAAAATCACTTTTAAAATTTTTTAAAGGAGAAAGGAAATGAAATTTTCTGCAAAATCACTATTTTTAGGACTTTTAGTTGCTGTTTTTGCAAATGGGGGCGAAGTAAGTATCGCAGCTGCTGCAAATACCACTTACGCATTTGATGAGATTAAGGCTGAATTTGCAAAAGCTCACCCTGAAATCACGCTAAATGTAAGCTTGGGCGCAAGCGGTGCTTTAAGCACACAGATTAAAAACGGAGCTCCGTTTGACATTTTTATGGCAGCAGATATGGACTTTGCGAACAATCTTTTCAAAGACGGATTTGCCATAAATGAAGCCGTAACCTACGCAAAAGGCAAAGTTGCTATGTTTAGCGTTAGGGATCTAAATTTAACGCAAGGTTTGGAAATTTTAAAAGATGAAAAGGTAAAATCAATCTCAATCGCAAATCCAAAAACCGCTCCTTATGGCGCTGCAAGTGTGGCAGCCTTTGAAAAAGCAGGAATTTATGATACAATCAAAGCCAAAATCGTAGAAGCAAAATCAATCGGCGATGCACTTTCACAAGCTATGAGCGCAGCAGATGTGGGTTTTGTGGCGGCTAGTTCTATGTATTCGCCAAAAATGGCAGAGTATAAAGAAGGTGTAAATTTTGTGCTTGTTGATAGCTTGCTTTACGACCCTATCGCACAAGGCATCGTAATCCTTAAAAAAGCCGAAAACAACGCCGAAGCAAAGGCTTTTTATGATTTTATCTTAGGCGAAAAGGGTAAGGAAATTTTTGCCAAATATGGATATGATTTTTAATGATTGAAGCAAAATTAGAAGAAATTAACGAATTTAAGGGTATAAATGCCCTTAAATTCGGTGCTAAATTTGGAAAACTAACTATGGTTAGTTTAGAAATTCCTGCAAATTTATCGATAAATTCGCGCGTAAAGCTCGGATTTAAAAGCTCGGAAGTGATTTTAAGTTTGGAAAAACTTCAAAATTGTTCTTTAAGCAATGAAATTGGTTGTATTATCCAAAATATCACTATCGGCGAGATTTTAAGCGTAGTAAATTTAAAAGCATTAAATTCAGACGATATTTTTGAAAGCATAATCACAACTGCATCTGCAAAAAGGTTAAATTTAAGTCAAAATTTGCAAATTTACGCCTATATAAAGGCAACTTCGCTATTTATCGATGAGATTTTATGATTAGTATAAATTGCATTAAAAAATTCGGCGATAAATTTAAAATCGAAGCAAATTTGCAAATTCCAAAAGGCAGTTTTGCCTGTTTTTACGGCAAAAGCGGAAGCGGAAAAACGACACTTTTACGCCTAATCGCAGGTTTTCAAAAGGCTGATAGCGGAGAGATAATAAACGGCGAAATAACGCTATTTGACGATAAATTTTTTATGCCACCGCAAAAAAGACAAATCGGATTTTTATTTCAAGATTATGCGCTTTTTGAAAATATGAGTGTCATAAAAAATTTGCTTTTTGCAAAAAATGATTCCAAAAAAGCAAACGAACTTTTAAATTTATTAGAGATTTTAGATCGCGCAAATTCGCAAATTTCCGAGCTTTCAGGTGGTCAAAAACAGCGTGTCGCACTAGCAAGAGCATTGATGCAAGATCCAAAAATTCTGCTTTTAGATGAGCCGTTAAGTGCGCTTGATAACACAATGCGAAGCAAAATTCAAGATTATTTGCTAAAAATTCATCAAATTTATAAACCCACGATAATCATCGTCAGCCACGATATTAGCGAGATTTACAAGCTTTGCGATATAGTTTTTGAGATTGAAAACGGACGAGTTATAAAAAGCGGAACGCCAAGCGAAGTTTTTTTAAAAACGCTTGGTTCGCAAAAGTTTTCGTTTTTAGGAAAAATCGTTGAAATTTCGCAAAAAGACAGCGTTTTTGTGGCAGTTGTGGCTGTGGGAAATCAGCTTTGCGAAGTGGTTTTGAGTGAATTTGAAGCTAAGAATTTGCAAGTTGGAGATGAAGTAAGTCTAAGCACAAAGGCGTATTTGCTAAATTTAAAAAAGGTAGAAAAATGATAGAGATGCTTTTAAAACTCGATTACACGCCGTTTTGGGTTTCGTTAAAACTATCTTTTATCACCACTTTGATTTTATTTATCTTGGTTTTGCCGTTAGCTTATTTTATGGCATATCGCGATTTTAAGGGGAAAAACGCACTTGAAGCTGTGATTTCGCTGCCGCTTGTTTTGCCGCCGTCGGTGCTTGGTTTTTATCTTTTGGTTTTTTTATCGCCTTACTCGTTTTTTGGCAAATTTTTTGATGAAAACTTTGGAATTCGCTTAGTTTTTAATTTTAGTGGTTTGGTAATTGCTAGTTGCATTTATTCGCTTCCGTTTATGTTTCAGCCTTTGGTTTCTGGCTTTCGAAGCCTAAATAAAAATTTGATCGAAGCTAGTTATTCGCTCGGAAAAGGTCGTTTGCAAACGCTTTTTAGGGTTGCTTTACCGTCTATTAAACCATCGCTTTTAACGGCACTTGTGATAAGTTTTGCTCACACAATGGGCGAATTTGGCGTAGTTTTGATGATAGGCGGAAGTGTTAGTGATAAAACAAAAGTCGCAAGTATCGCTATTTATGAAGCTGTTGAGTTGTTAGATTTTCGCTTAGCACACATTTATGCAGGAATTATGCTTATAATTAGCTTTTGCGTTTTGTTTGCGGTTTATTTTTTAAATTCAAAAAAAGCAAAATTCACAAGTCTTTAAAATCATTTTAAATTTAGCAATCTTTGGATAAAATAAATTTTTTGGAATTTGCCATGTTTAACGCGAGAAGACAGAAAATTTCTTTTATAAAAAGATTTTATTTACTCGGATTATTTGTTGTATTTGTAGTTTTTGCGGTTTTGGCTTCGGGAATTTATAGCAAAAAAAGTAGAATCGAACAAGATTTAAAATCTCAAAGTGAGATTGCCGTAAATCTTATGAAACACCATAATGATGATTTGCTAAGCGAACTTGATGATATACAAAATAGCATTGCCTTGACTTCAAAGCCGCTTGAAGTAATGAATTCGAAAATGGATAAAAAAGGCGAATTTAACGCTATTTTTTATCTGAAAAATGATTTGATTTTAGCTAGTGATTACAACAAAATTGCTTTCCCAAGCGAATTTGATATTGACAAATTTAAAGATAGCGTTAAAAAAAGCGGTTTTTATATTTCAGATTTTATATTTTATGCTGGAATTTATCGTTATTTTATTATTAAACAGGCTCAAAATGGTGCGTATTTGGTCGGTTTTGTCGATACAAAAAGCCTTGTTTCAAATTTGGCTTTTCCAAATTCGCAAATTAGAATTCTAAATTCAAACGGGCATTTTATTTCGGGTGTAAATGGCGACATCTACGATATTTACGGCGATTCGTTTAGTTTTAAAAAAACAGATAGACTTGTGCTTATAAAAGAGAAATTAGGCGGTTTTGATTTTTTATATATCAAAAATATTGCAAATACTCAAAATTTCGTCCTTGTTAAAAGAACTTTGTTTTCTGAGCTAAACGGCGAAGTTATTATGTTTTTGGTTATTTTGGCTTTATTTGGGCTTGTGGGATTATTTTTGTTAGCAAATATTTTCTTTTTAAATTCAAAAGTCATCGCTCCTATAAATGAAGTCAAAAAGATTTTAATGTCATCAAATAAAAACGCGGAAGTCTCGACTAAAATCATACAAAAGGGAATTTTTAAAGATTTTAGCGATGATATTTTGAAATTTTCTGATAAATTCAGCGCCAAGGATAGCGAGCTTGGTGATTTGAGTAAAAATTTTTATGATATTTTTAAACAAAGTTCTCTTTGTGTTTTGATTGTAGATGGTATAAGCGGTATGATTGTTGATCATAGTGATGTTGCAAAAGAAATTTATGGCGAAGGCATAGGCGAAAAAAATGTATTTGAAATCAGCGCAAATTCATTACTTGAAAGGCAGATTAATGAATTTAAGGCAAATTATGCAAATGAAAATTATATGATAGGTATGCAAAATACGATTAATGGTCAAAAAAGTATGTATGTGCAAAGAAGCTATATTTACTCAAACGGAGCGGTTTTTGTCATATATATTATGTTTGATATGTCAAAATACATAAATTTGCAAGAACAAACAAACAAGCAGTATGAATTTATGCAAAATTCGCCTCAAATTATGATGGTTTATGATTTTAATGCTTCAAAAGTGCTAAATTTAACGAGTAATGCAAAAGCTATTTGGGGTTATGATTATTTTAAATTTATAAACGGCGAGATTGATTTTTTTAGTATTATTCATTTAAAAGATGTTCTTCGTGTGCGAAATGAAATAAAAAATAATATCTCACTTTTTGATACGACAAGAAGAGATAGTTTCGAGCAGACCTATCGCATAAGGCACTTGGATAACGAATACTATACTTATAGCGTTTTTGCAAAAATTTTGCACACAAAAGGGAAAGAGCTGATTATTTTTTATTTCAACAATATCGATACACTAACAAAATCCGAAGAAAAATCAAGATACGATAGCGAATTTTATAAAAATATCATTGACACACGGACTTTTGTAACTTGGGAAATGGATTTAAAATCCAAAACGATTGAATTCGACGGCAATTTTTTGAAAATTTTAAATTATGAAGATAAATACCATCAATATAGCATTTCTTTTGGCGATTTTAAAAATATGATTTTAGATGATGATGTGCAAATTTTTAATAATGCACTAAATGATTATATAAACGGACAATGTGAAAAATTTATTGCAGAATATCGCATAAAAGGTAGATCGAATCAAATAATCTGGCTTAGTGTGCAGGGCAGAGCGACTAATCAAAAAGATGGCTTGATAACAAAAATTTCAGGTATTTTTGAAAATATTACCGAGCGAAAAGAGGCAGAAATTCAACTAAAACTAAATGCAAGTGTTTTTTCAAATTCTCACGAAGGCATTATGCTATGTGGCAAAGACGGTCTTGTAATGCGAACAAATAAAGCATTTAGCGATATTACAGGCTATAATGAAGAAGAAGTTTTGGGTCGCTATCCGTCATTTTTATTTGCAAAAAATAAAGAAGAGTATGTGCAGGCTTTAAGAAATTCGCTTACAAAAGATGATGTTTATAGAGATGAAATCGAGGGTCTAAGCAAAAAAGGCGAGATTATCCCTGCTATTGTTACTATAAATGCCATTAGGGACGATAAGGGCGAAATCACAAACTATATGATAATGTTTATGGAAATTTATGGCATCAAAGAAAGAGAAGAAAAATTGCAACTAATAGCACACTATGACGCTTTAACAAATTTGCCAAATCGAATTTATTTTATGCAAATTGCGCCCGAATTTATGCAAAAGGCAAAAGATAGCGGGAAATTTATGGCTGTTTTATTTATCGACTATGACGGATTTAAGGCGATCAACGATACTTACGGACACGATGTTGGCGATATTTATCTGCGTGAAATTTCAGCCGTGATGAAAAAGGCACTTAGAGAAAATGACTTTTTAGCTAGGCTTGGCGGAGACGAATTTTGTGCTATTATCCCAAATATTGATGATAAAAGTTCGCTTACGCCGATTTTAAATAGATTGCTCGAAGCTTCAAATACTAAATTCAATATAATAAATGAAAAAATCGGAGCAAGTGCTAGTATCGGCGTGGTATTTTATAACGGCGATGAAGAAGTCGAATTTAAAGATTTGCTAAGCAGAGCCGATAAAGCAATGTATAATGCAAAAACGCTTCATAAAGGCGGATTTAGCATATATGAAGATATGAGTGCAAATTCGCAAGTAGATAGGCTTGTCGCATCGATAAGAAATAACGAATTTTTTATGCTTTATCAACCGATGATAGATGCCAAAAATAACGAAATTTTCGGTTATGAGCTTTTACTTCGTTGGAATCATCCAAATATGGGCATTTTATTGCCGGGAGATTTTTTGTTAGATTTAAACGAAAGCGATTTGGAGAGAGTTTTAAGTATCTTTTCGCTTAGCAAACTAGCAGAATTTCAAAGCGAATTTGATTGCATTTGTAGCATAAATATAAGTTCTACTCAGCTTCAAAATAGCGAATTTTACGAGCATTTTGCAAAAACAATGGCTCAAAATCCAAATGTAAATCCTAGCAAATTTATTTTTGAAATTACTGATTTTGACGAAGAAAGTGTAGATAAATTTAAAAATATTTTTGAAAAATATGCCGAATTTAGTGTGAAATTTGCCATAAATAGCGTGAATTCTCAAAATATTGTGTTGGCAAAAAATTTGCCGTTTTATATGATAAAAGTTCAAAGAGACATTTGTCTAAATGCCAAAAAAAGTTATGATAATATCAAAATGCTAAAAGCCATTTTGCTTTATGCCGAAAAATTGGATTTAAAAGTCGGCGCACAAGGCATTGAAGATGATTTTTCGCTAAGATTGCTTAAAAATTTAGGTTTTGATTATTTACAAGGAAATGTGATTTCAAAAGCACTTAAAAAAGATGAAATTACAGGGTTTGCCAATAAATTCAAAAAAACAAATCAGCCTAAGCCTATTTCAAAAACCGAATTTAGCGATTTTTTGATTTTCTTAGATTACAAAAAAACGGCAGAAGAATTTATAAATTTGGTTCAAACAAAAAAAATCAATAAAGAAAATTTTAACTCATCAAAAGCAAAATTTAGCGAAATTTTAGAGCAAATTCAAACTGCTAAGAGTGATAATTTTAATTTAAATACAGAAATACATAAGCAAATTTTGGATATTCTTACGCTTGATTATGAAAATTTGCAAAATTTTGTGCGTGAATTTACGCCAAAACTTACGGCACTCATAAAAAACACGGAGGATTTATGATAGATAGTCTTAGTGCTGATTTTGAGCACGAAATTCCAAACGGATCAAGACTTTATTTTGGAAAAAATGCCGCTTTAAAACGAAAGATTGAAAATATTGCAAGTGAGATTTTGCTTAAAAATGATTTTAACGAAATTCTTACGCCATGTTTTTCGTATCATCAAAATTTAGGCGTTAAAAGCGGACTTTTGAAATTTTCTGACCCGCAAAATAACGAAATTGCTTTAAGAGCCGATAGCACCGTAGATGTCGTGCGTATCGTGCGAAGACGGCTAAAAAATGAAAATTTAAAACGCTGGTTTTATATGCAGCCGATTTTTAAATATCCAAGCAAGGAATTTTATCAAATCGGCGCTGAGATGATAGATGAGCGAAATTTGGCTCTTGCGATAAAAATAGCATTAGAAATTTTTAGCGAATTTGGTTTAAAGCCTGTTTTGCAGCTTAGTAATATCGAAATTCCAAAGCTGATTTGTCAAATTTTAGGCATTTCGATCGATGTTTTTGAAAAAGGTGCGATTGAAGTTTTGCTTCAAAAAGATATAAAATGGCTAAATGACATTACCAAAGCTACCACTTTGCAGGATTTAAAAGCTCTTAAAAACAGCGTTCCTAGCGAATTAAAAGATGCTATAAATGATATTGAAAATTTGGGAATTTCGTATGAAAATGTTCGAATTTCGCTTTTGTATTATTCAAAAATGAGATATTATGATGAGCTATTTTTTAGATTTTTAGACGCAAATTCGATACTTTGTAGCGGCGGAAACTACAAGATTGACGGCACAAATTCGAGCGGTTTTGCCGTTATGGTTGATGCAATGATAGAAAAAATTATATATAAGGATTAAAAAATGAGTAAGGCTGATTTGATTTTAGGCGTTCAATGGGGCGATGAAGGCAAAGGCAAAATCGTCGATATGATTTGTGCTGATTATGATTTTGTTTGCAGAAGTGGCGGCGGACACAACGCAGGACACACGATTTGGGTAAATGGCACAAAATATGCACTTCATTTGGTACCAAGTGGGATTTTAAATAAAAATACAATCAATATCATAGGAAACGGCGTTGTGGTCAATCCTGATGTTTTAATCACCGAAATGGCGCAGTTTGAGAATTTGCAAGGCAGATTTTTTATAAGCGAAAAAGCACATTTAAATTTAAGTTTTCACTCGCTCATAGATCAAGCAAAAGAAAAATTAAAAGGCGATAAAGCTATTGGCACGACAGGCAAAGGCATAGGTCCAGCCTATGCTGATAAAATCAACCGAACAGGTCATAGAGTGGGCGAACTTTTAGAGCCTGAAAAACTTAGCGAAGCCTTATCAAGGGATTTTGCGGCAAATAAATATATTTTTGATATGCTTGGCATAAATTTGCCGTCAAAACTTGAAATTTACGAAGAGCTAAAAAGATTTAAAAACACTCTTGCGCCATACATTGCAGATACTACAAATATGATTTGGAAAGCTTTGAGTGAAAACAAAAAGGTTTTAGTCGAGGGCGCACAAGGAAGTTTGCTTGATATTGATCATGGAACTTACCCTTATGTAACTAGCTCAAACACCGTTGCAGCGGGTGCTTGTAGTGGCTTGGGGCTTTCTCCAAAAGATATAGGCGAAGTCATCGGTATAGTAAAAGCCTACACTACACGCGTTGGAAACGGCGCATTTCCTACCGAAGATAAAGGCACACAAGGCGATATTATGTGCGAAGTAGGAAAAGAATTTGGCACGACAACAGGCAGACGAAGAAGATGCGGTTGGTTTGACGCTGTGGGTGTTAAATATGCTTCAAGGCTTAGCGGAATCGATAAATTTGCGCTGATGAAACTTGATGTTTTAGACGGATTTGAAAAAATCAAAATTTGCAAAGCTTATAAACTTGGCGAAAAGATAATTGATTATTTTCCTGTAAATTTAGACGAAGTCGAGCCGATTTATGAAGAAATGGACGGCTGGGAGAGCGTAAAAGGCGTCTCTAAATTTGAAGATTTGCCAAAAAATGCGCAAATTTACATTAAAAAAATAGAAGAATTAACAGGCGTTAAAGTTGGGTTTATTTCAACTAGCCCAGAGCGAACCGACACGATTATTTTATAATAACAGAAAGGCGGAAATATGCGTATAAGATTATCACATGTCCCGTATATCGCACATAAGATTGCGATTGATTTAGTGAATTCAGGGTTTGTTACGCTTACTAGCGGTTTAGAGCCTGTCTCAAAAACAGCAGATGAAATTTTGCGAAGTGATTTGATGAAGGAAAGAGCCATAGAAGAAAGGGCAAATGAAATCATCGACGCGCGAATCGATGAAATGGATAGTATGCAAGTTGATAAGAAAAATATGTTTTGGCTTATAAAGAAAAAACTTGCCGAAGAAGCAAATTTCAGTCTTAATTACGAAGATAGATACTCAAATTTATCGCATGAAATTTTAGAAACTATTTGGAAAAAAAGCTTGATTGATTACTCTGTTTCGGAAAACAAAGTAAAAAATGTGATTTATATTTCGATTGAAGACTATCTTAAAAATTTCGAAAAAATCGAAGATATAGTTATCGAAAAAATCGAAGGTTATAAACGAAAATTAATCCCCGGAACCGAAGAATACGATATGGTTTTTGAAAAACTCTATGAAGAAGAATTACGCAAAAAAGGTATGTTTTAATGAAAGCTTATATTTATATTGAAAACGGCGTGTATTTGGAAGCAAAGGCTTTTGGTAAGGGCGGAAGTGCATTTGGCGAACTTGTGTTTAACACTTCAATTACCGGCTATCAAGAAATAATCTCTGATCCAAGTTATGCCGGGCAGTTTATAGTTTTTACTATGCCCGAAATCGGCATTGTCGGCACAAATAGTTTTGATAACGAAAGCTCAAAAATTCACGCAAGTGGAATTTTTATCAGAAATTTTAATAACAACCCGTCAAATTTTAGAAACGAAGCAAATTTAGAAGAGTATTTTATCAAAAACGGCAAATTTGGAGTTTATGACATTGATACTAGATATTTAACCAAAATGCTTCGCGATCAAGGCAATTTGCGTGTTTTTGTTTCAACCGAAATCAGCGATAAAGAGATGCTAAAAAATGCTTTGGCAAATTCAGCTAGAATCGAAGAGGTAAATTATGTCAGCATTGTTAGCACCAAAAAGGGCTACGCTCACGAAAACGGCTCTTGGGATTATGCTAAAAATGAGTATAAAAAAATCGAATCTTGTGGCAAAAAAGTCGCCGTTATGGACTATGGCGTAAAGCGAAATATCTTAAATGAGCTTGGAACGCTTGGCATACAAACTCAAATTTTCCCGCACGATACCAAAGCAGATACGCTAATTGATAAATTTAAAAAAGGCGAAATTCACGGAATTTTTCTTTCTAATGGCCCCGGGGAGCCAAAAATGCTAAAAGCCGAAATCGCCGAAATCAAAAAAATGATAGAAGCAAAAATTCCTATTTTTGGAATTTGCCTAGGACATCAGCTTTTAAGCAATGCAATGGGCTATGAAACTTACAAGCTAAAATTCGGACAACACGGCGCAAACCACCCCGTGCAAAATCAATTTAGCAAATCAATCGAAATCACGGCACAAAACCATAACTACAATGTCCCTGAAAGTATCGCAGAAGTCGCCGAGATAACGCATAGAAATCTATTTGACGGCACGATTGAAGGTGTGAGATATAAAAACTATCCTGTTTTTTCAGTCCAACACCACCCCGAAGCCAGTTCAGGACCAAACGAAAGCAAATATATTTTTAAAGAATTTTTAGAAATTTTATAATGTCAAATTTAATTAGCATTATTCCTATGGCAGTGTTGATGAGCTTTGGACACTGCCTTGGAATGTGCGGCGGTTTTGTCATCGCATACAACACAAAACTAACAAAAAAAACCAAATTCCAAGCCTTTATTTACGCTTTAAGTTACCATTTAAGCAGAGTTTTGGCTTATGTTAGTTTAGGAATTTTAGGCGGATTTTTTGGCTCGATTTTTAAATTTAGCCAAAAAAGTATGGGCTATTTGCACTTTTTTATCGGAATTTTGTTTATTGTTTTTGGAGTCGCACTTTTAATGCGTGGCAAACTTTTAAAATTTATAGAAAACGATAAAATTTGGTCTAAATTTTTAGCCAAACCTGCCAAATTTGCTATGCAAAGCAGTAGTTATTTTAGCTTTTGTCTGCTTGGTTTTTTAAACGGACTTTTGCCGTGCGGGGTGGTTTATACAGCCCTTGCTATGGCGATTATGTCGGCAGATATAGCACAAGGCGCACTCATAATGGCAGTTTTTGGAATTTGCACACTTCCTACGCTGTTAAGTTTTTCTTTTGTGATAAATTTATTAGGTTTAAAGTTCAAAAACGCTATGCTAACGCTGTCGGCAATTTTTATAATTGCTTATGGAATATATAAGGCATTTACGGGGTTTATGGCGACAATATGAAAAAAACTCAGGCAAAATTAAAGCAATACCAAGATGCGATTGACGCAAGTAATATTGTTTCAAAAACCGACATTAACGGTATTATAACCTTTGTAAATGATGAATTTTGCAAAATTAGCGGTTATTCTAGACAAGAACTTATCGGTTCTCCGCATAACATTGTCCGCCATCCCGATGTCAAAAAATCAGTTTTTAAAAAGCTTTGGGAGACCATTTTAGCCAAAAAAGTTTATAAAGGTATAGTTAAAAATTTATCAAAAGACGGCAGAGCATTTTATCTAAATGCAACGATTATTCCGATTTTAGATGATAACGGCGAGATAGAAGAATTTGTTGCTATTCGCCACGATGTAACAAATGTTATTTTGCTTAACGAACACCTTACACAGCTTAGAGTAGAGTTAAACGAGTTAAATCAATCACTAGAAAATAAAGTAAAAGAACAAACCAAAGAACTTACCATATTAAATGCAAATTTGGAAAAAAGAGTAGAAGAAGAGATTGCTAAAAATGAGCAAAGTAGTCGTATTATGTTTAGGCAGTCTCGCCTTGCTTCTATGGGCGAAATGATGGCAAATATCGCTCATCAGTGGCGTCAGCCGTTAAGCGAACTTAGTATTGATCTTTTTAAAATGAAGCAAAATTTGGAAGATAAAGATGGGTTTTTAGATACTTACGAACATGCAAAACAGGTCATCAAAAACATGTCCAATACGATTGATGATTTTAGAAATTTCTTCAACGCAAACAAGCCGGTTGAAAATTTTTTGGTTAGTAGTTGTGTTGATGATGCTATGATTATGTTAAAAGGAACGCTTGATAGAAATGATATAAAAATCGATGTGAAAAGTCAAAAAAATGTTTTTGTATATGGTCATCAAAGCGAACTTACACAAGTTTTTATGAATATTTTAATAAATGCAAAAGACGCATTTAAAAATAGTGAAATAAAAAGTAAAAAAATTCAAATTTCAATCAAATCAAACGATAAATTTGCGATTATCGATATAAAAGACAACGCAGGAGCCATAAAAGACGAGATTATGGAAAGAATTTTTGAGCCTTATTTTACGACTAAGCATAAATCTTCCGGTACCGGACTTGGGCTGTATATGTCAAAAATGATAGTTGAGCACATGAAAGGCGAGATAATCGCAGAAAATTTGAAAAATTGGGTAAATTTTAAAATAATACTGCCGTTGGCAAAAGAAGAGGAGAGCGTATGAGTGTAGCGTTGAAGGAATTAAGTGTCCTTTTAGTTGAAGATGAAGCGAAAATTCGTGATTTGTTAGCCGGCGTTATGGAAAAAGTTTTCAAAAAGGTCATAACGGCGCAAAACGGCGAAGAGGGTCTGAAAAAATTTAAAAAATTTAATCCAAATATCGTCATAACCGATATTTTAATGCCGATTCGCGATGGTTTGGAGATGTCAAAAGATATTAGAGCTATTTCGCCTGAGACGCCGATTGTCGTGCTAAGTGCGTTTAATGACAAAGACAAACTTATGCAAGCCATTGAAATCGGCATAAATAAATATCTTTTAAAACCGATTGACATGGACGAGCTAATCTATGCGATTGAGACTTTGGCGAAAGCTAAAATAGATTCTTCAAATTTGATAGAAATCGGCAAAAATTACACATTTAGTTCTACAAAAAAAGTTCTTATTAAAAACGGAGTTGAAATCCCACTAACTAAAAAAGAGCTAGCATTTATTTCGCTTTTGATAAATCGTCTTGGAACGCTTGTTTTGCACTCTGACATCAAAAAAAATGTCTGGATAGGCGAGAGTGTAAGCGATGCGGCGATTCGAACTTTTATTAAACGAGTTAGAGATAAAGTAGGGGCTGATTTTATCAAAAACATACCAGGTCTTGGATATAAGATCGATACAAAACTATGAATTTATCGAAGCTTAAAGATTAAATTTTAAATAAATATAAATTTAATACTTTAAGCTTACTTGTAGCAATTAAAGATTATAATTACATTAAAGTGTTATCTTAATAATACTAAATTTCTAGGAGGATTTTTAATGCAACCAGGAAAAGCATTAAGTTACGACTATTCGGTCGCTAAGTTGTTCTTGTTTTCTACTCTTGCATTTGGTATTATCGGTATGCTTATTGGAACGCTAATTGCATTTCAACTCGCATGTCCTGATCTAAACTACCTTTTGGGTGAGTATGGAACTTTTAGTCGCCTTAGACCGCTACATACAAACGGCGTTGTTTATGGCTTTATGCTTTCAGGAATTTGGGCTACATGGTATTATGTAGGTCAAAGAGTTTTGAAAGTTTCAATGGCTGAGTCTGGTTTTTTGATGTTTATCGGAAAGCTTCACTTTGTTCTTTATATTTTAATTATTCTTTTAGCTGTTGTTACTCTTTTTGCAGGTATTACAACTTCAAAAGAATATTCAGAACTTGAATGGCCAATAGACATACTAGTTGTAGTTGTTTGGGTTTTATGGGGTATTTCGATTTTCGGTTTAATCGGAATAAGAAGAGAAAAAACTCTATATATCTCTATTTGGTATTATATCGCTACTTTCCTTGGCGTTGCAATGCTTTATTTGTTCAACAACATGGAAATTCCTACAAGATTATTAACAGGTATGGGAAGCTGGATTCACTCTGTTTCTATGTATGCAGGAAGCAATGATGCTATGGTTCAATGGTGGTTTGGACACAACGCTGTTGCGTTCGTATTTACTGTTGCGATTATTGCTCAAATTTATTATTTCCTACCAAAAGAGAGCGGACAATCTGTTTATTCATATAAATTATCATTGTTCTCATTTTGGGGCTTAATGTTTATTTATCTATGGGCTGGCGGACACCACTTGATTTACTCAACTGTTCCTGATTGGGTTCAAACTATGGGTTCTGTTTTCTCTGTTGTCTTGATTTTGCCATCATGGGGTTCTGGTATTAATATCCTTTTAACAATGAAAGGTGAATGGAATCAACTTAGAGAAAATCCACTAATCAAATTTATGGTTTTAGCTTCAACTTTCTATCTATTCTCAACACTAGAAGGTCCAATCCTTTCAATCAAATCAGTAAATGCGTTAGCACATTTTACAGATTGGATCCCAGGACATGTTCATGACGGAACGCTTGGTTGGGTTGGATTTATGACAATTGCAGCTATGTATCACATGGTTCCTAGAATTTTCAAAAGAGAGCTTTATTCAAAATCTTTAATGGAAGCTCAATTTTGGATTCAAACAACAGGTATCGTTCTATTTTTCAGCTCAATGTGGATTGCAGGTATCACACAAGGTATGATGTGGAGAGCGACAGATGAATTTGGTAGCCTTGCATATCAATTTATCGATACAGTAACTGTTTTGGTTCCTTATTACTGGATTAGAGCAGTCGGCGGTGCGTTATATTTCATAGGTTTAGTTATGTTTGTATATAATGTTCTTAAATCAGTTAGTTCAGGTAGAAGTATCGCAGAAGAACCTCGCAGTGCTTCACCGATGGCAGCATAATAAAGGAGGATAAAATGTTTAGTTGGTTAGAAAAAAATCCATTCTTCTTTGCAGTTGCCGTTTTTGTTGTTATTGCTTATGCAGGCGTGGTAACAGTTTTACCAAATTTTGCTGAAAGTGCTAGACCGATTGAAGGTAAAAAACCTTATAGCGTTCTAGAACTAGCAGGTCGTCATGTTTATATTCAAGATAGCTGTAATGCTTGTCATTCACAGCTTATCAGACCGTTCAAAGCTGAAACAGACAGATACGGTGCTTATTCAAAAACAGGCGAATTTGCTTATGATAGACCTTTCCTTTGGGGTTCAAAAAGAACAGGTCCGGATCTTGCTCGTGTAGGAAATGCTAGAACTGCCGATTGGCATGAAAAACACATGAAAAATCCAACAGAAGTAGTTCCGGGTTCGATTATGCCTGCTTACAAGCACATGTTTGTTAAAAATGCAGACCTAGAAACTGCGTTTGCAGAAGCCCTAACGGTTAAAAAAGCGTTCAATGTTCCTTATGATCAAGCAGGTATGCCACAAGTCATACTAGACGAATCTAAATCTGCACAAGAAAATTTTGATATGCTACAAGATCAAATCAAAAAAGAGGCAGCAGTTATAGTTAGTCAAATGAAAGATCAAGATGTCAAAGATGCGTTCGCAAGAGGCGAGATTAGACAAATCGTTGCTTTGATCGCATATATGAATAGCCTAAAATAAAGGATTTTCGGTGAATTTGGATATGGATACTATAAGAAGTTTGCAAGCTTACGGATACGCATTTGCGGTTATGATTTTAAGTTTTGTGCTTTATGCTTATTGGTTTCATTTAAAAAGATCTGAAAAAACAGGTCGTAGAAACTATGAAAAGTATGGAAATTTAGTAATCGATGATGAGCTAAGCGACGAGATTATCGAACCCAAAAGAGCCGATGAAAACGAGAAAAAGGAGCAATAAATTATGAAATGGTTTAATTTAAGTGATAGCGTAAATTCGCTAGCGCTTTTAGGAGCTTTGGCTATCTTGCTCATAAGCGCCTTTGTTATAGGTGGTTATTATAAAAAAATGAAAGATAGCAAAGCCAGTGTTGAAAGCACGGGCGAAGAGTGGGACGGTATCGGCGAACTTAAAAATAATTTGCCGACAGGCTGGGCAATATCTTTTATCGCGGTTATGGTATGGGCTTTGTGGTATTTCTTTTTAGGTTACCCGCTAAATTCATACTCACAAATCGGCGAGTATAATGAAGAAGTTAAGGCTCATAATGCAAAATTTGAACAAAACTTTGCAGGCGCCGATAAAGCAACTTTAAAAAATATGGGCGAGAGTGTTTTCTTGGTTCAATGTGCTCAATGTCACGGCGTTAGCGGCGACGGCATAAACGGCGTAGCACAAAATTTAACAAAATGGGGCAGCGAAGCAGGTCTTGAAGATACTATCATCAACGGCTCAGAAGGTATGGAATATCCTTTGGGTATGATGAGCAAAGCTGCTGATTTAGGTATCGATAATAATACTGCAAAAGCAATCGCTGCCTATGTCGCAAAAGAAGTTTCTGCTATCAAATCTACTAAAAATGAAAATTTAGTATCACAAGGAAGAGAAGCTTTTGGTGTTTGTGCATCTTGCCACGGCGAAGACGGCAAAGGTATGGACGGCTCAGCACCGGATCTTACAAAATATGGTTCAAGTGAATTCGTAAAAGAAGTTCTAAATAGAGGTAAAGCTGGTTCAATCGGTGTTATGCCTTCATTTACGGACGGAAGACTTAGCGAAGTTCAAAAACAAGCAGTCGGCGAATTTATTTCGTCTTTGGCAGAATAAGGAGCAAACTATGGAAAATACAAGTAGAAGTGTTTTTGCGTTAAATGGCGTTACAGGAATGCTTATTGCTACCGTTCTTTTGCTTTCAATCTTGGCTACTTTGACAGTGCTTGGTATCGGCGCACAACAATCAGTTATGCAAAAACCATACAAGCTAAATAACCCTGCAAGTGTTGAAATGAGAAGTAGCATTGAAGTTCAAAAAAATACAATGGTAAAGGAGTAGGATATGTCAGCAGGATTACTTGAAAAAGTCATACTTCTTCTAATAATTGCACTTGCTGTTGCAACAGCAGGAGCTGTTCTTACTTCAAATATATTGTATATAGGTTAGTATGAGACTAAATTTGATTATAAAGGGCGCTTTGTGCGTCCTTTTCTTTTTTTGTGTAAATTTGCAGGCAAATTTTGTTGTGCAAAATGATGATATTTTGCAACCTGAGCTTATTTCGCAGCTTGAAAGTATAGGAAGCGAACTTTATCAAAAAACAGGCGTAAATTTATCCGTTGCTGTGCTTAAAAATTTACAGAACAAAAGTTTAAACGAAAAAGGTAGTGAATTTACGGCAAATTTAAAAAATCCGTATATATTTTTGATTTTTACAAATGACGAACATAAAATTCAAATTTATAATTCGCAAGACACGCAAAATCTTTTTGATAAAGAGCAAATTCTAAGCCCGATGCCAAATCGTGGCTCGATTATTCCGATTTTGGTAAATCACAAAAGAGATGCAAATATGACAGGCATTATAAATGCTGCTATTTTAAACGGATATGCCGATATTGCCGATCAGGTTGCAAAATCGCAAGGCATAGAGCTTGAAACTTCTATCGGTGATACAAATAGAATTTTCATAAACACGCTTAGATATATTTTTTACGGAACCCTTGCGTTTGCGATTTTTATGTATTTTTATAGCAGGAAAAAGAAAAAACAATGAGCGAAAATAAAAAATTTAATCCATGGCCTTATGCGATAATGCTCTCTTTTGTCGCAATCATCGCAGCTATTATTCACACAGTGGTTATTGCGCTTGATAATCCTGTGCATGAAGATGGCTTTATGGGAAAATATCAAGAAGTCGATCACGGATATAATGAAATTCAAATTTCACAAGCAAAATTTGATGAAAAGTATCAAGTTTATATTGCCGAATTCGTAGCAAACGAAGGAGAGAGCGAAATCATAAAGCCAAAAGATAACACAGATATAAATGTGCTAAATTTTGAAAAATCTTTTTTAAAATCTTTAAGAGAAGATGGCATAAATCAAGAAAATATCGCTGTTTTAGCGCCTAATTATGAACTTATTAATGGTAATAAAATTAAATTTAAAATAGCTTTTAAGCCAAATGCTGATAAAATGGACGCACAAATTCGCCTTACGCGACCTGAGACTAATGAATTTAATCAAGATTTACCTGCTAAATTTGAAAACGGATTTATAAGCGTCGATGAGTTTGAAGTCCCACAAAAAGGTCGTTGGCAAGTCATAGTTAGACTTGATGACGGCGAGAATGCGGGGTTTTACAAGTTTGAGTTTATCAGCATTAAAAAATAACCTAATCGTCTTTTCTACAAACAGAAAAATCAGAGAATTTAAAAAAGATAGTAGCGATTTTATACTGCCAAAAACGCTTAGTCTTGGCGAGTTTTTGCAAAAAGCGATAATCGTAAAAAATCTTAGCAAATGCGGTGAAATTTCGCAAATTTTATATATGCAACAAGCGTGTGAAAAGACAAAAAAGATCACACAAGCCTTGAATTTTCCAAGCGAATTTTTTGAATTTATGAAAAATAGCGAGTATTTATTTAAATTTTTCAAAGAGCTAAAAACTGCCAAGAAAGGTATCAAAGATATAGTTTTAGCCGATACTTACGACAGCTACAATGAGCATTTGCAAATTTTAGATGAGCTTTTGAAATGCTATCTTGAAATTTTAAAGCAAAACGGCGTTTATGATGACATTAGCGTTTGTGATTTGTATGAGATAAATGAAAGCTTTATCAAAGAATTTGAAAGTATCCAAATTTACATTGACGGATTTTTGAGCGAGTTTGAGTTTGAAATCATCGCAAAATGCGCAAATTTGACAAATTTAAAACTTATTTTCAAAAATACAAATTTTAATAAAAAAGTCGTTGAAAAAATTGCAAATTTAAGTGGAATTTTGCCGCAAGAATTTAAACTTAACAAAGAATACACGCTAAATTTAAGTCAAAAATTCATCGAAAAAAGTGAAAATTTACCAAAATGTGTCGAAATTTTGGTAAAACATTTTTCGCTTAGAAGTTTGCAGTGTGCCTTTGTTTTTGAAAAAATTTCAACATTTATAAAAAAAGGCATAAAGCCAGAAAATATCGCTGTAATCTTGCCTGATGAAGAATTTGCCGATATTTTAAGATTGCATGATAAATACAATATGCTAAATTTTGCAATGGGCAAAAAGATTGCTAGGACGCTATTTTACCGCGTTTTATCAAAGATAAATGAGAGCATTAAAGAAAATGCTTTTGTAGATTTTAACGCAGTAAAAAATGAAATTTCCAATGAATATTCGCTATTTTTTTTACAAATCGGCTTGAAAGAAAGCTTGTATGAAAGGATAAAAATAAATTTCGAACAGGTGGTCGAATTTAGCGAATTTAGCGATATTATAAATGAAATTTTGAGTTTGAAAAATGAAAATTTGAACGAGTTTATAGCAAAACCACTTTTCATGATAGAAATTTTTTTACAAAAAAACACTCTTTGTTTAAAAGAGACAATCGAGCTTTTTTTAATACTGCTTAGTGATGTCAAAATCCCACATATCGGCGGTGGCGCTGTGAGTGTTTTAGGCGTTTTAGAAAGTAGGGGTATGAAATTTGACGGCGTTATTATTATCGATTTTAACGATGATTTAGTGCCAAATCGTAGTAGCGGCGAGATGTTTTTAAGCTCTGCTGTGCGAAAAGAAGCAGGACTAATTAGCCATGCCGATAGAGAAAATTTGCAGAGATTTTACTACGAAAGCTTGATAAATTCGGCAAAATTTGTTGCCATAAGCTACGAAAAATCAGAAGAAAAACTAAAATCTCGTTTTTTAAATAATTTTTCATATAAAGAAGATAATGAGTTTAGTGAAGATGACTATCTGCAAACTTTCGGAAATGCCCAAAAAATAGTAATGAAAAACGATGAGCCAATTATCAAAAAAGAAGATTTTTTTAAAGAAGAATTATCATTTTCAAGGCTAAATTGCTATTTAGAGTGCAAGCGAAAATATTACTACAAATACATAGAAAAAATCGATGAAAATCTCCTATTTAACGAAACTGACAACTTTGCAAAAGGAAATGTTTTGCATGAAAGTTTTGAAGAATTTTACAAAGAAAATGCCAAATTTGACTTTGATAAATTTAAAATTATATATGAAAAAAAGGCAAAAAACAGACATTTAAATGAATTTGATATAGCTTTAAATTTGTTAAATATCAAAAAAACCGCCGATAATTTTTTATTTGAACACGAACGGGATTTTTCGTGCAAAAAATGCGAATTTGAGCTTAACGAGCGCGAATTTAACGGCATTAAAATCAAAGGCAAAATCGATAGAATCGATGAAAACGGGGTGGGCGAGATTTTTGTGATTGATTATAAAAGTGGTAGCAAAAAAGATAATTCTTATCAGCTTGCATTTTATGAAGCCTTGTTGGATAGGCCTTGCAAAAGCAAATTTATCTTTTTTGGAAGTGGCGAAGTTTGCGAAGCCAGCAAAGATTTTGGAGTAGAAAATTTAAAAATTCTCATAAATGAACTAAAAGATGAATTTAAAAATGAAGTAAATTTTGAACGCCTAAGCTACAAACAAACAAAGCCAAAATGCGATTATTGTCCTTATGAAATCATTTGTAAAGGTAGGGTAAATGTTGCCGCAAAGTAAGCTATTTTGGGCGTTAGAAGCCAGTGCCGGAACAGGAAAAACATTTAATCTAGCCGTGCGATTTATCGAGCTTATTTTAAGCGGGGCTGAGATTAGCCAGATTATGGCGCTAACCTTTACTAAAAAAGCGGCAAATGAGATGAAAGAGCGGATAATTCGTAATTTTTTAAATCTTGAAAATCAAAAAAACGAGCTTGAACTCATCAAAAAAGATTTAAATTTAAACGAAAATGAGATAATTTCGCTCAGAGATAAACGAAAAGATGAGTTTTTAAAAGCTAATTTAAATATCTCGACCTTTGATTCATTTTTCAATAAAATCATAAAACTTTTTGCCCTAAATTGTGGCGTAGATCCGCATTTTGGCATTGATGATACCATTTTAAAACACCAGCAAAAAATATTTATCGATGAGATTATAAAAAATCCGCAGGATTTTGTAAATTTGATAAATTTGATTGCGAATTTGGACGCTAAAAAAGATAAAATTTTGGCAAATTTGGACTATTTACAAGAAAATCAGGTCGAAATTCCAAATTTCACAAACCCAAAATTTCCAAATTTAAATAGCATAAATTTGCTCCTTGATGAGATTTTGGAGTTTTTAAAAAAAGGTGAATTTTCGCAAAAAGCTATTGGTATTTTTGACAAAGATAGGAAAATTTCAGAGATTATGAAAATTTCGGTGCTAAATCGCGAGACATTAGCAGAGCATAGTTTTTTTAAAAAAGCCTACACGCCTGAACTTGACGAGAAATTCATCGCTTTAAAAGATGAGATTAAAAAATATTTAGACGAGCTTGAAATTTACAATCTTAGCGAACTAGCCAAATTCATCAAAACCTATAAAAATGCAAAAACAAAATTTAACAAAATGAGTGCTAGGCTCACATACAGCGATGTTTCATCGCTTGTTTATGATTTGCTTTGTGGTGGCAAAATCGATACAAATTTGCTATATTTTAGGCTAGATAGCAAAATCACGCATTTGCTAATCGATGAATTTCAAGACACTAGCGTTTCGCAGTATAAAATCATGCACCCGCTAATTAGCGAAATAGTTGCAGGAGCAGGGCAAAACGGCATTGGAAGCTTTTTTTATGTGGGAGATAAAAAGCAGAGCATTTATGGCTTTCGTGGTGCAAAAAAAGAACTATTTGATGCACTTAGAGATGAATTTTTACAAATTCGAACAACAAATTTGGATACAAATTATCGTAGTTTAAAGCTTTTGGTTAAATTTGTAAATTTTGTTTTTAAAGATAAATTTGACGGCAAATTTGTAGAGCAAAAATGCAACAATGCTCTTAACGGAAGCGACCTTGTAAAATCGCAAGAATATATAAAAAACAATCCAAATTTCAGCCTTTTTGAGATCGAAAATGACGATTACGGCTATGTAAAATCGCTTAGTAGCGATGAAATTTTTGATGAAGTTTTAAACCAGATCGCTTTTTTACGCCAAAATGGGGTCGATGATGGTGACATAACGGTGCTTTGCTGGAAAAATGAAGATTGCGAAAGCCTAAAAGAGATGTTGGAGAGCAAGGGTATCGGAGTAACGATAAATAGCACAAAAAAATTGCGTTCTGTAAAAGAGATCGCTAGTATCGTAGAATACGCTAAATTTTGCCTAAGTGGAGCTAAAATTTACGAGCGAAATTTAAATTCTCTTTTGGGTTTTACTCCTGAGCGTGAGAACTTGGATTTTAGACAAAATCCGCAAATTTTAGCCAAAAAAATAGCAAAAATTTTAAAAATCGAGCTGAATAATGAAAATATTTTGCTCTTTTTTGAAGTGCTAAGCAAATATAAAAATTTCATTGAGTATATTTACGCAAACGACGATACCAACGCCTTTTCACAAAGTAGTAGTGGCGTAAATTTAATGAGTATTCATAAATCAAAAGGGCTGGAATTTGATCATTTAATCGTCTGTGATTTAGTTGGCGGCAAAAAACACAATGCAGATAATTTTTTGATAAATTATGACACAAATGCGAAAAAATGGCAGATAAAATACAAAGTTTCGGGGCGTGAAAATGTGGATAGCCGGTATAGCAATCTTAAAGAAAAACTTGAAAAAATAGAAAAGGATGAGAAAATAAACGATATTTATGTCGCCTTTACAAGGGCTAAAAAATCGCTAATCATCATCAAAAAAGCTAAGCCAAACGGCAAAAGTCCTAGCTATTTTGTCCCTTATGAAACGGGCAGTGGCAATAATAAAGTTTTGCATGATGATTACTTGGATTTGGGCGATTTTGAGTATGGTTTTGTTATACCAAGTGCGCCAAAAGCTATCACAAAATCTGCGCCACAAAAGATAGTTTTTGATGAAAGTATCCCAAAACAGCTAGTTAGCGATAATGAAAGCGATATAGATGAAAACGGAGAGAGTATCACAAACTACAAATCGCAAATTTTTGGAACCACGCTTCACTACACTCTTGAAATGTGCGAAAAATTTGATGAAAATTCGCTTAAAATCGCGCTTATGGCAAGTAAAAATAAATTCGGGCAGTTTTTGGGTATTGAGAGCTTTGAGAATATCGAAAAAAGAATTTTAAATTTGATAAATTCGCATAAATTTAGCGAACTTTTAAGTGGTGCAAAAATTTATAAAGAAGTTCCTTTTAAAACGCAAGACGGCGAATTTAGGCAGATAGATTTGCTTTTAGTTAAAGAAAATGAAGGCATTATAGTTGATTATAAAAGTAGCAAAAATGATGAATTTTTTGAAAAAAACCGTGGGCAGGTCGAATTTTATAAAAGCTCATTAAACCAAATTTATCCAAATTTGCAATTTCGTGGATTTATAGTTATTTTAAACCATAACAAAACTGAATTTTATGAAATTTAAGTAGTTGAATTTCCCCTAAAAAGGGGAAATTCGTTAGTATAGCACTACATGGACATTTTGTGGGCCATGAACACCAAGAACTGTAATAAGCTCAATGTCAGCCGTGCGAGATGGTCCCATGATAAAGATAATATTTGTAGGTAGCTCATCTTTTGTAACTTCTGCTAGGGCTTTATCAAGGCTTTCTACAAGAGCATCTTTTTTAAGCAAAATAATGCAGTTAGTCGGAAGCAAACTAAGAAGCCTTGGTTGCTCTTTTGAGCTAACCACGCAACATACGCCGAAATTTGAAACACCAAGTCTTGCTTGGATAATTGAAGTATCGGCATCAAAAACCTCTTCTCTTATCTCATTTACCGGTTTGTCAAACGGCAATTTGTCTGCTTTTAATTTATCGGTTTTTATCGGTAAATCTGAACCAAACATGACAGTTTTTGCGCCGACGGTTTTGATGATTTCTTCAACTTTTGCTTGAAGTCCTTTTGCATCTGTCTCATGAACGACAGCCTTATTATTTGTCAAATTTGTTTTAAAATTCTCATATTTATCGCCGTCATTTGCGACAAAATGAGTTATATCTAGCGGTTCAATCTCTGTTCTTTTAGCTACTCTATTTGACCTAATTTTAGCTAAAATTTTCTCTTTGCTACTCATAGATTACTCCTTCGATTTTTTGGACATCTGCGTGTAGATTTCCTTTTAAAACAGGCGGCGTTCTGTGTCTTGTCCATAGTTTTACAACAGGAATAGAATCTGCATGTTTCACAACGAAATTTGAGAACATTGAGCCCATTTTTATACCGCTTCTCCACATAAATCCGTTTGTTGTAACCATTCTAAATCCCGCAAATCCCATTCTTTCAATTTTGCTATGTTCTAGCAAGTCTGAACCTTTTGCTTTTTTCTTACCTTCACCGACTTTATTGCTTCTTAGCTTTCTGATTGTTTCTGCCAACGGAATTCTTACAGGACAAACTTCGCTACATCTACCGCAAAGTGAGCAGAAATTAAGAATATCTGCGTTTTTTTCCATACCGAAAATTTGTGGGCTAATTACTTCACCGATTGGTCCTGGATAGACTGCATGATATGTATGACCACCGATTTTATCATAAACAGGGCAGTAGTTCATACAGGCACCGCACCTAACACATCTTAAAGCTTCATAGTATTCTTCATTGGTTAGCATGTCGCTTCTGCCGTTATCTAATAAGACAACATGGACTTCTTTTGGACCGTCTAGTTCGCCCTCTTTTCTAGGACCAGTGATAATGTTGTTGTAGCAAGTAATAGGCGCACCTACGGCTGATGGAGTAACAGGAGAGTGAGCACTTACTACATCTTCAAATGTCTCTAAAACTTTTTCTATACCACAGATTACGATATGCACATCAGGAGCCGTGGTACACATTCTGCCGTTACCTTCGTTTTCTAGCAACCAAATAGCTCCTGCTTTGCTAATTCCAAAATTCGCACCTGAAATACCGATTTTCATCGTTCTAAATGCGTTTCTTAGGTGATTTCTAGCGATTGCATTTAGTTTTTCTGGTTCGCTCTCTAACGGCGCACCTAATCGCTCTTGAAAAATTCTACCGACTTCATTACGATTTTTATGAATCGCAGGAACAACGATATGCACAGGCGGATCTTGGATTAATTGAATAATCAACTCTCCAAGGTCGGTTTCCATAGCCTTGACGCCTCTATCTTCTAGATAGTGATTTAGGTGAATTTCTTCACTAGCCATTGTTTTTTGCTTTAAAACTTTGTCTCCGTTGTGAGATTTTATAATTTGATAAATTATCTCATTTGCCTCACCGCCATCTACTGCCCAATGCACTTTCATACCATTTTTTGTAGCATTTGCTTCAAATTCGAGTAGTCTTTCATCAAGTGTTGCAAGAGCGTTATTTTTAACAGTTTTTGCCCTACTTCTTAACTCATCAAAATTTTTAAATTTTGTAGTGCTAAGTCTGTTTCTGTTGCCTTGAAGAGTGTGCATAGCTTTATCTAAATTTTCTCTTAGTTGCTTGTCGGCAAGCTTTTGATTTACTAATTTTTCATGATTCATCATAGCTTTTCCCCTTCAATTCTTTTTATTAAAAAGTCATACAAATGTATTGCTTTTACTTTTGAGCCCATTTTTCCCATAGTTCCGGATATATTTAACAAGCAACCCCCGTCACCAGATACTAAAAATTCAGCTCCGCTTTCTTCGATATACTTTATTTTTTGACTTACCATTGCGTTTGAAATTTCAGGTTCTTTTACCGCAAAAGTTCCGCCAAATCCACAGCATTCTTCTTCTCTTTCTAAATCTATTAATTCAACATTTTTAAGTTGTGCTAATAAATTTTTTGCAGATTGAATTGACTTTTGAACTCGCAAGGCGTGGCAATTTGAATGCCAAGTAATTTTTACTTTTTCGCCTTTGTCTTCATATTTAGCTTTTAAAACTTTGTCTAAATATTCGCATAAATCATAGACCCTAGAACCAAATTCTTTGGCTTTACCTTCAAACTCTGTACCCATAAATAGCTCTACATAATCGTGTTTCATCATTCCGGCACATGAGCCTGACGGAACTATGACAGGATAGTTGTCTTTAAAAAGATCCATGTTATATAATGCTATTTTTTTGGTATCTTCAAAATAACCTGTGTTATAGCTTGGTTGTCCGCAACAGGTTTGGTCTTTTTTGAAAATCACTTCTACGCCTTCTCTTCTTAAAAGTTTGATAGCATTTAAGGCAGTTTGCGTGTAGATTGCGTTACCAAGACAGGTTGCAAAAAAATAAACCTTACTCACCTTTACTCCTTTCCAAAATGATTTTGTGAAAATAAATTCAACAAGTTAATTTTAACATAAATTTGAAAATTTGAACATTAAATAAAAAATAAATTTTGCTTTAATATTAAACTAATTTATAACTTTATCAAATCAAACCAAATCAAATTAAGTTTAGTTAAAGCTAGTTTAAAAAATTTAAATTTGCTTTGTAAATCCCAACTTACAAGCATAACTACTTATTTTTATTTGTTTTTTATCTGTGTATAATTTGCAAATTTGCTTTTATTATATTTTGCTTAAAGCTGTTTTTTTAAAAAAAAATTTAAATTATTTTTTAGTTTATTATTCATTAATTTTTGATATAATTCCCGTATAAAAATTGTTAATAGATGATTCGAAATCTAATTCTATAAAGGAGTTCTACGATGCATACTTTGTTGGCGTTTTTACCTATTATCGTCATTTTAATTATGATGATAGGTTTTAAACTAAGTTCTAGGCTTTCACTTAGTGTCGCTATGTTTTTAGCTATCGGCATTGCTCTGTCTGCATTTAGTGTAAATGCTGATGGGACTAGCGTTTTAGCCTATGTGCTTTTAGGTTTTTTAAAGGCGTTTGATATTTTGGTTATCATCTTTGGTGCCATTTTAATATTAAACACTATGAAATACTCAGGTGCTATGCAATCAATCAACAACGGCTTTACCAAAATTTCAACTGACCGCCGTGTTCAAGTGTTGATTATTGGTTGGGCATTTGGTGCTTTTATTGAGGGTGCTGCCGGTTTTGGAACACCTGCTGCTTTGGCAGCTCCGCTTCTTGTCGGTCTTGGTTTCCCAGCTCTTGGTGCAGCTCTTGCATGTCTGGTTTTAAACAGCTCTCCTGTTAGTTATGGTGCGGTTGGAACCCCTACATTTGGTGTTAAAACTACCGTTCAAAGTCTTGTAGAAGGAAGCGGTGGAAATATAGATTCATATATCACTACCGTTAGCACAAACACTGCTATTATCCACTCAATAGGTGCTATTTTTATTCCTTTTATCGTTGTTATGATAATGGTAAAACTATTTGGTAAAAACAAAAGCTTTAAAGATGCTTTCCCTGCATTGCCATTTGCATTGCTTGCTTCTTTAAGCTTCATAGTTCCTTATTTGATAGCTGCGAAATTTTTGGGTATTGAGTTACCATCGCTTCTTGCTGGTCTTATATCTCTTGGTATTCTTATTGTAGCTGCAAAAGCCGGATTTATGACACCAAAAGATAATTGGGATTTTGCTCCTCGCGCTGAGTGGCAAGAGTATTGGATTGGCTCAACACAAGCCAAAGTAGAAGAGACTAGCAAAAAAGATATGTCATTATTTATGGCATGGTTACCATATATCCTTATTTCATTTATACTAGTTGTTACTCGTATTCCTGCAATCGGATTAAAACCAATTCTACAAAGCTGGAAGATAAATTTATTTACCGCAGATAGCCTAATGTTTGGCGTTCCGGGCACTGCATATAGCTTCAACTACGGCTATTTACCAGGTATTATTCCATTTATCTTGGTTGCTATCCTTACTATATTCTTACACAGAATGAGTGGCGAAGATGTAAAAGAGGCTTGGAGCAAAACTTTCAAACAAGTTGCGGCAGCGGCAATTCCACTAGCAGCAGGTCTAGCTTTGGTTCAACTTATGCTAAATGTCGGCACAACAGTCGATGGAACGAACTACTCTATGATTAAGCTTATGGCTAAATTCTTTGCCGATATTTCAGGTCAAGCTTATGTTGCTGTTGCACCGCTAGTTGGTGTTCTTGGAGCGTTTTTCTCTGGTTCAAACACAGTATCAAACATGCTCTTCTCAGGTCTTCAATACGAAACCGCTACGCTTGTTGGTCTAAAAACCGAAGTTATTGTTGCGCTTCAAAATGTCGGTGGTGCTATCGGTAATATGGTTTGTATCAACAATATCGTTGCTGTTTGTGCGACAGTCGGCTTGTTAGGTAAAGGTGAGGCTAGATGTCTTACTTATAACTTAGCACCTTGTATATTCTATGTAATATTGGCTGTTATTTTAGGTACAATATTGTTATAATTAAAATAATGGGAATTCTATTTTTGATAGTAGAATTCCCACTTTCACACTCTTTTTAATAAAATTCTTTAAATTTAACTTAAATTCAGTTTCTTATAAGTTTATTTTTTGTAAAATCACACTTTCAAATTTTACAAAGGCGGAAAACATGACAAAAATTACTAAGCCTAGCGAAGTAAAACGCGACTGGATCGTTATAGATGCGACAGGCAAACGATTTGGTAGAATGCTAACCGAAGTTGCAGTTTTATTGCGTGGCAAACACAAACCAAACTATACTCCAAATGTTGATTGTGGCGATTGCGTCATCATCATAAATGCTTCAAAAGCAGTTTTTACAGGTGCAAACAAAGGTGAAGATAAACTATATCATAGTTATTCAGGATATTTCGGAAGTTTAAAAAGCGTCAAATTTGAAGATATGTTGAAAAACAATCCTGTAAAACTTTACAAACTTGCTGTTCGTGGTATGTTACCAAAAACAAAACTTGGCAAAGAGATGATTAAAAAGCTTTTCGTTTATGAAGGAAGCGAACATCCGCACACTGCTCAAACAACTAAAAAAGGAAAATAATTATGGCAACAGTTTATGCAACAGGAAAAAGAAAATCAGCCGTAGCTAAGGTTTGGGTAAAACCAGGAAGCGGTAAAATCGTCGTAAATGGTATGGATTTAAATACTTGGCTTGGCGGACACGAAGCTATCAAACTAAAAGTTGTTCAACCACTTTTAGTTACAAAACAAGAAACTTCAATGGATGTAACAGCGCAAACATTGGGTGGTGGTTACTCAGCACAAGCAGAGGCGTTAAGGCACGGAATTTCAAGAGCATTGGCTGCTATGGATAAAGATTTTAGAGCTTTATTAAAACCAAAAGGTTTGCTAACTCGCGATTCTCGTGTAGTAGAAAGAAAGAAATTTGGAAAAAGAAAGGCAAGAAGAAGCCCGCAATTTTCAAAAAGATAATATTTTATTTCCCGCATTTTTGCGGGAAATTTTATCAATGATTTTTTTCAAGCAAATATTAAAGTTTATTTGTTTAAAAAAGATTTTAATTTTTGTGATAAAATTGAGAAATAAGTTTTTTTTGAAAGGATGTTTAATGAAAAAAGTTTTACTTGCATTAAGCTTATGTGCTTCAACTGCTCTTATGGCAAATGAAGCAAATTATGGTTGGGAAATTAGCCCTACAATCGGTGGAAGTATGCATGAAGGCAACATGGACCTTGATCAAGCTTTCCTTTTTGGTTTGAGAATTGCTAAGAATTTAGAAAATTCTTTTATTGATCAAATCGAACTTGGTTATGACCGCTCAAACGGCATTGGTTTAGATGAAGCTACAAGCACCGTTGAACCAGATGCAGATTATTATTTTGCAAATGTTGTAAAAAACATTGTAAATTTCACTGATAATTTGAAACTTTATGGCTTACTAGGTCTTGGTTATATGGATTATAACGCAAAAGTTTCAAATGAAGATTATGATAGCGGTTTTGGCCAATATGGTCTAGGTCTAAAATACTACTGGACAGACAATTTTGCAACAAAACTTGAAGCAAGAGATGCTATCAGATTTAATGATGGCAACCATATCTTGTTCTACACACTTGGCTTTGCTGCTGATTTCGGTAAAAGATATGCAGACGCCACTCCTGCTGGTTGCGCAGATGAAGATAATGATGGTGTATGCGATAATGTAGATAGATGTCCTGGTACACCTGCTGGTGTAGTTGTAGATGAATACGGCTGCGAAAAAGTTATTAGATTAAATCTAGGTGTAAATTTTGCAACAGATAGCGCAAAAATCAGCCCAGAATATATGGAAGAAATTAAAACAGTTGCTAACTTCATGGGAGATAATCCTGATTATTCAGTTATCCTAGAAGGACACACTGATAGCACAGGTTCAGCTGCTTACAACCAAAAACTATCAGAAAAAAGAGCTGCTGCTGTTGCTGGTGCGCTTCAAAATTTCGGCGTTGATGCTGCTAAAATTTCTAGCGTAGGTTACGGCGAAACTCAACCAATCGCAACAAACGCTACAAAAGAAGGTCGCGCTCAAAATAGACGCGTTGATGCAAGATTTAGACGATAATTCTTGTTTTGATAAATTCTTGGGCGGGGCTTTTTAGCTCCGCCTTTTTTTTTTATTCCCAAAATGAAACCAACGATTTTATTTGATCTAGACGGAACTTTGATAGATTCTACTTCTGCGATTTTAGCAGGGTTTTATCATGCTTTTGATAAATTTGATTTTGTCAAACCAAAATACGAAGCCATAACTTCACAAATCGGTTATCCGCTTGATATAATGTTTACGAATTTGGGCGTTAAAAATGAGTTTATCGATGAATTTGTAAAAGCCTACAAAGAAAAATATTTGCAAATTTATTTAAATCAAACGACCTTGTTGGACACTGCTTACGAAGCGGTCAAATTTGCAAATGAATTTGCAGATCTTGGCGTGGTTACAACCAAAACTTCAAAATTTTCTCACATTTTGCTTGAACACTTGGGAATTTATAGGTTTTTCAAAACCATTATTGGCAAGGAAGACACGATAAATTTAAAACCACATCCAGAGCCTATTTTAAATGCTTTAAACAAAATGCAAAAATCTAACCAAAATGCTTTTATGGTGGGTGATACCAAGCTAGATGCAATCGCAGCAAAAAGTGCGGGTATAAAAAGTATCGGTTTGCTTTGTGGATACGGAAGTCAAAACGAGCTTGAAAAACATTGCGATTTTGTTTGCAAAAATCCCTTAGAAGCACTGAATTTGATAAAAAATTTGTTTTAAATTTTTATATCGATAAAAAAGTTTTTATACGAGAAATTTACGATAAGTTGCTATAATACGAAAAAATTTTCAAACAAAGGTAAAATATGAAATTTAGTGGAAAAAATGTTTTAATAACAGGTGCAAGTCGTGGAATAGGCGCAGGAATCGCAAAAAATTTAGCAAATTTAGGGCTTAAAGTTTGGATAAATTATCGCTCAAAACCCGAAATCGCAGACGCCCTAAAAAATGAAATCGAAAAGAGTGGCGGGAAAGCAGCGGTTATCAAATTTGACGCGACAAATGAAGAAGAATTTGCAAATGCAATAAATTTAATCATAGAAAGCGATGGCGAATTAAGCTATCTTGTAAATAACGCTGGAATTACAAACGATAAACTGGCACTTCGTATGAAACTAGAAGATTTTACTAGCGTAATCGAAGCAAATTTAACTTCTGCTTTCATCGGCTCACGCGAAGCTTTGAAAGTGATGAGCAAAAAACGCTTTGGTTCGGTTGTAAATATTGCTTCAATAGTCGGCGAAATGGGAAATGCCGGTCAGGTAAATTATAGTGCAAGCAAAGGCGGAATGATAGCGATGAGCAAAAGTTTTGCCAAAGAAGGCGCTAGTAGAAGTGTGCGATTTAACTGCGTAACACCGGGATTTATCGCTACTGATATGACGGATGCTTTGAGCGATGAGGTACGAAAAAGTTATGAAGATAATATTCCGTTAAAAAGATTTGGTAGTACCGAAGACATCGCAAATGCCGTTGCGTTTTTATTAAGCGATAACGCTAGTTACATTACGGGCGAAGTTTTAAAAGTCAATGGCGGACTTTATATGTAGGTTTTTGTAAATTTTAAGGATAAATATTATAGAATTGAAAGTTAATTTTTTAAAAGGAGCTTTAAAATGGCAGTATTTGAAGATGTAAGAGATGTAGTTGTTGATCAACTTAGCGTTTCAGCTGACGCTGTTAAATTAGAATCTAAAATCATCGAAGATTTGGGTGCTGATTCTCTTGATGTAGTTGAGCTAGTAATGGCTTTGGAAGAAAAATTCGGTATCGAAATTCCTGATAGCGAAGCAGAAAAATTGCTAAGCATTCAAGATGTTGTTACATTTGTTGAAAATTTAAACAAATAATTAAAGGAATAGTTTTGAAGCGAGTGGTGGTAACCGGCGTCGGTATGATAACTTCTGTCGGCTCTGACGCACAAAGCAGTTTTAAAAATATTTGCGAAGGTAAAACGGGAGTTTGCAAGATAACTCATTTTGATCCGAGCGAATTTTCAGCTCAAATCGCAGCCGAGATTAAAGATTTCGATCCGACTAGTGTCGTTGAAGACGGCAAAGAAGTCAAAAAAATGGATAGATTTATCCAGCTTGGCTTAAAAGCTGCTAAGGACGCTATGGCTGATGCGAATTTTAAAGATGGCGAATTTGATAATGACGAATTTGGCGTAAGTTCTGCTGCGGGTATCGGCGGACTTCCGAACATTGAGATAAATTCAAATGTCTGTTTGGAGCGTGGGCCAAGACGCATAAGTCCGTTTTTTATACCATCGGCACTTGTAAATATGCTAGGCGGATTTGTATCGATTTATCATAAGCTAAAAGGTCCAAATTTAGCTAGTGTTACTGCATGTGCAGCTTCAACTCACGCTATTTGCGAAGCCGCAAAATCAATTATGATTGGTGAAGCTAAAAAAATGCTAGTTGTCGGCGCAGAAGCAGCCATTTGCCCTGTGGGAATCGGCGGTTTTGCGGCGATGAAAGCACTTTCAACACGAAATGACGATCCGCAGCACGCTTCGCGCCCGTTTGACGGGGAGCGAGACGGCTTTGTTATGGGTGAAGGCGCAGCGGCACTTGTTTTAGAAACTTACGAAGATGCCGTCGCAAGGGGAGCTAAAATTTACGGCGAGTTAATCGGTTTTGGCGAGAGCGGAGACGCATATCATATGACTTCTCCAACACTTGATGGTCCATACAGAGCGATGAAAAAAGCTTATGAAATGGCAGGAAAACCAAAAATTGATTATGTAAATGCGCACGGAACTTCGACTTCGGCAAATGATAAAAACGAAACAGCGGCTCTAAAAGAGCTTTTTGGTAGCTCTGTTCCGCCTGTAAGCTCAACAAAAGGGCAAACAGGGCATTGTCTTGGTGCAGCAGGTGCGATAGAAGCGGTTGTTAGCCTACTTGCTATGCAAGAAGGAATTTTACCTCCAACCATAAATCAAATTTCAAAAGATAGCGAGTGCGATTTGGATTATATCCCAAATGTCGCCAGAAAAGCCACTGTCGATGTCGTTATGAGTAACTCATTTGGGTTTGGCGGCACGAACGGCTCTGTAATTTTTAAAAGGGTTTAAAAATGGCTAGTTATTTGGATTTCGAGAAGTCTATAAAACAGATTGATGATGACATTACAAGTGCCAAGATTAAAGGCGATGAAGATGCCGTTAAAATTTTAAAGGCAAATCTCGAAAAAGAAATAACAAAAGTCTATAAAAATTTAAACGAATACCAACGATTACAGCTTGCAAGACACCCTGATCGCCCTTATGCGCTTGATTATGTTAGGGCGTTACTGAAAGATTATTACGAAATTCACGGGGATCGCGCTTTTAGAGATGATCCGTCGATTGTCTGTTTTATCGGTATGATAGGCGATAAAAAATTTGTAGTAATCGCCGAACAAAAGGGCAGGGGAACTAAATACAAACTAATTCGAAATTTCGGTATGCCTCACCCAGAAGGGTATCGCAAGGCACTAAGAGTGGCTAAAATGGCTGAGAAATTTGGTTTGCCTATTTTGTTTTTGATCGACACTCCGGGGGCGTATCCGGGAATCGGAGCAGAAGAGAGAGGACAAAGCGAAGCCATAGCACGAAATTTATGCGATTTAAGCGATTTAAAAACTCCTACTATCGCCGTTGTTATCGGCGAAGGCGGAAGCGGCGGGGCTTTGGCTATCGGCGTTGCCGATCGTTTAGCAATGCTACAAAATTCGGTTTTTTCTGTTATTTCACCGGAAGGCTGTGCTGCTATTTTGTGGAACGATCCGGCTAAAAGCGAAGCTGCCACAAAGGCACTTAAAATCACGGCAGAAGAGCTTAAAAATCTAAATTTGATAGACGCAGTTATCGCTGAACCGAAAAACGGCGCACACAGAGATAAAGCAGGAGCCGCAAAAGCTCTTGGGGATTATGTTTTAAATGAGCTTAAAGAATTAGAGCTTCTCTCGCCTGAACAGCTTGTAGCAAAAAGACAAGAAAAAATCTTAAATTTAGGCGCTTTTAAAGAGTAGTTTTATAAATTACTCAAAATTCTTTTTATTAAATTTATTGCAAATTTATATTCAAAAATCATCTTAAATTTTATAAATTCCGATTATTTACGCACAAATTTATCGTATTAAGCTTAAATTTAGCAAATTTTAATAGGGTGGGGGCTATAATTCATTACTTACTAAGGAGTTTTTATGAAAAAATTACTTTTAGCGTTTTTTGCTATGTTTTTCTTAATCGGTTGTGGCGATGATGTCGAAGCTACTAGCAAAGATACTAACGAAGATAGTGTTCGGGAAAAAACAGAACTCGAAGCGACGGCTGTTTGGAACGCAGATAGGTTTAGACATACTTTAAATGAAATTAGATCTTATTATATGGCTGGACTTCGTTTAGAATTTGGAACTTTAGAATCTATGACATCAAATCATAACAATTTTGAAGATAGTGCATTAAAGGAAAAAATCAAAGTAGGTAAACCTATCAAATTTCTCGTAGGAGAAGAGAAGTGTGCCGAGATGACTGTGAAACAAAAAGGAAACGAATATTTTTTTATAACAGAAGATATAAATAAGAAAAAAGAAATTTGCAAAGTGTTTCATAATCTAGATTGGTATAAAGACAAAAAAATCTTTCCGATAGGGTATGTAAAATAAAAATTAAAATTTTGCTTTTGCGTGAAAGCAAAAGCAAAATTAATCTACTCGTTCATAATCGATAAAAGTTCTTCGTTGTTTTTAGTTTTTAGCATTTTTGCGTATAAAAATTTAAGCGCCTCGATGTCGTCCATAGTCGAAATCGCCGAGCGAATCGCCCAAATTTTTTGCAAATCAACAGGATTTTGAAGCAACTCTTCTTTTCTTGTGCCTGATTTTATGATATTTATCGCAGGGTAAATTCGGCGATCTGAGATATTTCTATCCAAAATCATTTCGCTATTTCCCGTGCCTTTAAATTCTTCAAAAATAACATCGTCCATGCGAGAGCCGGTTTCTATCAAGGCAGTTGCGATAATAGTTAAACTTCCGCCAAATTCGATATTTCGTGCAGCACCAAAAAAGCGTTTTGGTTTGTGAAGTGCGTTTGCATCAACGCCACCACTTAGCACTTTTCCGCTACTTGGGGCAACGGTGTTATAAGCTCGTGCTAAACGAGTAATACTATCAAGCAAAATAACGACATCTTTGCCCATTTCGACGGCGCGTTTTGCCTTTTCGATGACGAGTTCTGCTACGCGAACATGGTTAAACGCGGGTAAATCAAAGGTCGAACTAAAAACTTCGCCTTTAACGCTTCGTTGCATGTCGGTTACTTCTTCTGGGCGCTCATCGACGAGTAGCACCATAAGCTCGACTTCTGGGTGGTTTTTTGAAATGCCGTTAGCAAGCTCTTTCATAAGCTCAGTTTTTCCGGTTCGTGGCGGAGCTGTGATAAGCGCTCTTTGACCTTTTCCGATAGGCGTAAATAAATCCAAAACTCTCCCCGTTAGCTTCATCGGATCGTATTCGAGTTTTAGTTTTTCAGTCGGGAAAAGCGGGGTAAGGTTGTCAAAAAGCGGTCGTTCTTTGGCTTCGTTGATTGATTTATAATTTATCGCTTCGATTTTTAAAAGCGCGTAGTATTTTTCCTGCTCTTTTGGCTCACGCACCTGACCTGTTACTATATCGCCCACGCGAAGTGCGAATTTGCGAATTTGCGACAGACTTACATAGGCGTCATTTACACTATCTGTGAGATTTGAATCAATCCCTCTTAAAAAACCGTATCCTTCGTTTGTAACTTCGAGAATTCCTGTAAATAGGACAAAACCGCCTTGTTTCGTCTGCATTTTTAAAATTTCAAAAACCAAATCTTGGCGACGAAATTCACGCGGATTTTCAATGCCGAGCTCTTCGGCGATTTTAACTAAATTATCAAGATCAAGCGATCTTAGTTCTTCGATTTGATAGCCATCGACCGGTATATGCGTTCTAGCGTGTTGTTTTTTGCTAGGAGCAACATTATTTGTATTTGTGTTTTCCATTTTTCCTCTTCATAAATTTAGAAAATGTGGGATTGTAAGTTTCAAATGAGTTTTGAAGTTTTGATTTTAGTAAAATTTAGCTTTTTTGTCAATAAATTTATTAAATTACCAGCACGAAAAATACAGCCGAACAGGCAAGTGCGATAAAAATTCTTTGCATTTTTGTAAATTTAAAATTCATATCAAGCATTTGATTTATTTCGCTATTTTCGTCATTTGAAAATGAATTTTTGATAAAAATTAGCTTAGTTAGCAGGTCTAAAATATAAAACGCATAAAGCACAAAAAGTGCATAAATTCCAAAATAAAAAATGCAAAAAGTTAAAAATAAAAAATTAAACTGCGTCGCAAAAAACAGAAACGGACTTTTTTGATACCTTGCGATATATGAATTTACAAGGCTTTTGAAGTCGGTTTGCGGATTTAAAGCGATGTCGCAAAACTCGAAAAAAATAAAAATCAAAGTTAAAATAAAAGCGTTCATTTTGTGATGATAGCAAATTTGTGATTAAAATTTGCAAATTTAAAACAGCCAAAATAAGCAAATTTGTAGGAAATTTTTGCCATAATTTCGTTTAAATTTGAAATTAAAATGTAATAAAAAAGAGAAAAATGGCACACGAAAAATGTTCGCATTGTCGTCAGAGTTTTGATGAAAATGCCCTTATGATCGATGAAATCGGAAATAAATTTTGCTGTAACGGCTGCAAACAAGTTTTTTATCTCTTAAAAGAAAATGGGCTTGACGATTTTTATAATCGTCTTGGCAAAAACACGCTAAATGCTGCAAAAATTCGCGAATTTAGCGCAAACGAAACGCAAGGAATTTATGATAATTTTGTGCGAAAAACGGCTGATGGATTTAACGAAATTTTTATCATCATTGATGGAATTCACTGCACGGCGTGTGTGTGGCTAAATGAAAAAGTGCTTTTTAATACCGCAGGAATCGTAGAAGCGTCCATAAACGCAACAACAAACAAAGCCAAAATCGTTTGGGACGAAACGCAGACGAGTTTAGCTGAAATTTTTAATAAAATTCAAGCAATCGGCTACAATCCGTATCCTTACGACCCAAAAACTGCCGAAACTCGCATAAATTCGCAACGCCGTGAATTTTACGCTAAACTTTTGGTTGGTATTTTTTGCGTTATGAATATAATGTGGATTGCGGTTGCGCTTTATAGTGGCTATTTTAGCGGGATTGATGCAAAAGTTAAGGATATTTTACACTTTGCGGAGTTTGTTTTAGCTACGCCCGTGCTATTTTACACAGGAAGTGCGTTTTATAAGGGTGCGTATTTTGCGATAAAAAATCGCTCGGCGAATATGGATTTGCTAATTTCAACAGGCGTAACGATTGTCTATATTTATTCGCTATATGCGATGTTTGCAAGAAGCGGAGAAGTTTATTTTGATTCAGTTGCGATGATAATCACTTTCGTTTTTATCGGCAAATATCTTGAAATTTTAAGTAAAAAACAAGCCGTCGATAACCTTGATTCGCTCTCAAATATGGTTACGGGCGCTGTCATGGTAAAAGTAGGGGACAAATTTGTAAGCAAAAATCCAAACGAAGTCGCGCTTGGAGATGAAATTCTCATAAATTCGGGGCAAAAAGTGTTAATCGACGGCGATATTATCAGCGGAAGCGGGAGTTTTGATTATGCTAGTTTAAACGGCGAAAGTATCCCTGTAAGCAAAGAAAAAGGCGATTTTATCACAAGCGGTGCGGTTTGCATTGACGGCTCGATTAGATATAAAGCGAGTGCAAATTTTAGCTCGTCCGTGCTAAACAAAATCATAAATTTGCTAGAAAATGCTAGTCTAAAAAAGCCAAAAATAGAGCTTTTGGTAAATCAAATTTCGGCAAAATTTTCAATTACGATTTTAAGCATTGCTTTTTTTACATTTTTATTTTGGCTGTTTAATGCAAATTTGCAAACTGCTATCATTATCGCAGTCTCAGTCATTATAATAGCATGTCCCTGTGCTTTGGGTTTAGCAACGCCTGTTGGCACGCTTGTAGGGCTAAGTTCCGGCTTAAAAAAGGGGATAATTTTTAAAGAAGCCAAAATCATCGAAACTATCGCCAAATGCGACTGCGTGGTGTTTGACAAAACAGGAACGCTAACAAGCGGAAATTTGCAAGTTGGCGAATTTGAAATTTTAGAAGAATTTGATAAAAATTTGCTTTTTGCGCTTTTAAAAAGCTCAAATCACCCTGTAAGCACGGCAGTTGCTAAATTTGTAAGCGAAAATTTTAAAGATGAACTAAAAAATGAAGTGCTTATCGAAAGCGTTGAAAATATCGCGGCAAAGGGAATTAAAGCCAAATTTAAAAATTTGCAAATTTTGGGCGGAAATTCAAAATTTATGCAAGAAAATGGCATAAAATGCCAAAGTTTGGGTGCGACTGAGTATTTTTTCGCACTCAGTGGCGAGATAAAGGCCAAATTTAGCCTAAACGATGAAATTCGAAAAGACGCGCCGTCGGTCGTAGCTAAACTAAAAAATTTAGGTTTAGAAATTTATATTTTAAGCGGCGATAGTGAAAATGCCGTGCGAAGTGTAGCGCAAAATTTGGGTATAAAAAATTACAAATTTTCGCTTTTGCCAGATGAAAAGTCTGAATTTATAAATTCGCTAAATTCGCAAGGCAAAAGCGTCGTTATGGTAGGCGATGGCGTAAATGACGCAGCTGCGCTTTTGAGTGCGGCTGTGGGAATCGCTCTTGGAAGCGGTGCTGACATAAGTATCGCAAAAAGCGATGTCGTGCTAATGCGGGACGATTTGGCTAGCCTGAGCGAAACGATTTTAATAGCCAAAAAAACTTTCAAAACGATAAAACAAAATTTGGCTTTTTCGCTCGTTTATAACGCTTTAACTATCCCGTTAGCGGTTTGTGGCTTTATAATACCGCTGTTTGCGGCATTATCGATGAGTTTAAGCTCGGTTTTGGTCGTGCTAAATTCGATGAGAATTAAAAGGGCGACGAGATGAAAAACGCACTTTTTTTGATGATTTTTGTGGTGTTTGGGCTTGCTAGGCAAGATTATGCCGAAATGATTGATTTAAACTCAACTCGTATGAAAAAAATATTTGAGAGCGTAAAAATCGAGTGTGAAAACGGTAATTTTAATAAATGTAATACTTTGGCAAAATTTTATTCTGATGAAAAATATGCAAAAAGTATAAATTTAAAGCTTGATTTCAAAAAAGCAAAAGAGCTTAGCAAAATAGCCTGTGAAAGCGGCAACAACGCAATAGCATGTATAAATTTGGCTTTTTATAAAGGCGATATTTTAACAAAGCAAATTCAAAATAAAGAAATTTTCAAAAAAGGTTTTGATGAATTAAGAAAAAAATGTGATGATAAAAACGGACTTGCTTGTTATCAAATGGCACTTTGGCAAAATCGCTGTAACGGGACACATGAGTGTTTTGAAGTTTTGCCAAAAAATAAAAATATGGTTGAAATTCACCTAGAAAAATTTGAAAAACTAACCAAGCAATCTTGTCAAAATGGCGAGAAAATGGACTGCATTAAACTTATAAATTGCTATAACGGAACATTTGGAATTTGCCAAAAAGATGAAAATAGCGAAAACAAAGCCGATGATATTTGGAGAATTTATATGTCAATTACTGAAAAAGGAAAATAATGGATAGCGGAATTTTAGCCATTATGATAGGCATTTCGACGATTTTAGGTTTTATTGCGCTTGGGGCGCTTCTTTGGGGGATAAAAACAAAGCAGTTTGAAGACTACTCAAAGTTTTTAGACGGCACACAATATGACAGCGAAGAAGCCCTAAATGAAGCCGTAAAAATGGAGCAAAAACGCAAAGAAGCGTTAAAAAAACGCGAAAAAAACTACTCTCCGCCGGATTGAGATTTTAAATTTGCCCTAAATTTGGCGAATTTAGGGCAAATAAATTTTTTAAAACAGAGCCTTATCCATAACCTTTGGGATTTCAAGCCCCATGATTTTTAAGATTGTTGGAGCGACATTGCTAAGACCGCCGTTTGCGATTTTTTCAACTCCGTTTGCATAAACAAAGCAAAAAACATCATAAGTCGTGTGATTTGTCAGCATTTCGCCGTTTTCATCACGCATTTCTTCGCAGTTGCCGTGATCTGAAATTTGCATATAGGCATATCCTTCTTCTTTGGCAGCCGCAAAAATTTTACCCAAGCACTCATCGACTGCCTCGACAGCTTTTACGGCGGCTTCGTAGTTGCCTGTGTGTCCGACCATATCGCCGTTTGCGAAATTTACAACGATAAAATCTTCGCCGCCTTTTATGCCTTTAACTACTGCATCGCAAACTTCGTAAGCCGACATTTCGGGCTTTTCGTCATAAGTTTTAACCTTTGGGCTTGGTATTAAAATTCTACTTTCGTTTAAATTTGGCTCTTCTTTTCCGCCGTTGAAAAAGAAAGTTACATGGGCGTATTTTTCGGTTTCGGCTGTATGGAGTTGGCTTAACCCGTTTCGTGCTACGATTTCACTTAAAGTATCGTTTATATCGTCATTTGCGAACATTACCGGAAATTTAAAATTATCATCATAGTTTGTAAGCGTTATTAAGTTTGCTACATTTTCGCTGCGTTCAAATTCGCTAAAATTTGGTAGCGACAAAGCCGAGCAAATCTCTCTTGCTCTATCGTTTCTAAAATTTATAAAAATTATGCCGTCATCTTTGCTAATTCCCTTAAATTCGCCGAAACTAACAGGTTCGATAAATTCGTCCGTAATGCCGTTAGCGTAGGAATTTTGCATATATTCGCTTGGGCTTAGTTCGCTTTTGTTTGCACTGGTTTTTATGACTTCATAAGCCTTTTGCACTCTATCCCAACGCTTATCCCTATCCATTGCATAAAATCTGCCACAAATGGTAGCTACACCGAATTTCTCATCTAAATGTTTGATAAATTCAATCCCGCTAGTAGGACTTACATCTCGCCCGTCTGTGATAGCGTGAGCGTAAGCCTTGCAACCGTTATCAACTGCGATTTGCATAATCGCATCAAAGTGCCTTAAATGCGAATGCACGCCGCCGTCGCTGTATAAACCTATAACATGAATATTTTTGCAAATTTTTAGCAAATTTTTTAAAGCTTCATTATCTTTTAACTCATTTTTTTCGATAGCCCTATCAACCTTTACCAAATTTTGATACAAAATTCGCCCGCTGCCGATGGTCATGTGTCCGACTTCGGAGTTTCCCATTTGCCCGTCCGGTAAGCCAACAGCTAGTCCCGAAGTTTTTAAAAGCGAATTTGGAACATTTTTAAAAAAATAATCATAATTTGGTTTTTTTGCATTTGCAAAAGCGTTAAATTTATCGCTTGAATTTGAACCTATGCCGTCAGTTATGACTAAAATCGTTTTTTGTTTCATAAATTTTTTCCGTTTTCAAAAATATAAAAGCAATATTTTAATATAATTTTGCTTTCATTAGTTTAAAGGTCGATTTTTATGCTTTATGCGATTGCAAAATTTTTCAATATGCACTTTTTTTCATATACCACTGTACGAAGCGGTATAGCGTTTTTTATAGCGTTTTTTGTTACGATTTATTTGATGCCAAAATTCATAAAATGGGCGCAAAAGAAAAAGGCAGAGCAACCCATTTACGAACTTGCTCCAAAAACTCATCAAGCCAAAAAATCAACGCCGACAATGGGCGGAATCGTTTTTATAACAGCAACCGTGATTGCAAGTTTGATTTGCGCTAAATTTAATAATGTTTATGTCGTGGGCGGAATTTTATGCCTTTTGGGTTTTTCATTTTTAGGTTTTAAAGATGATTTTGCCAAAATCACAGGCGGAAAAAACCACGACGGCTTATCGGCAAGAGCCAAATTCGCATTTCAGCTTTTCATTTCGGCGCTGATTGCGTTTTTGCTTTTCTTTTTTAGCGACCTTACGACAGAACTTTATCTGCCGTTTTATAAATTCCCTATCATAAATTTATGGTTTTTTGCCGTGATTTTTTGGCTTTTGGTGATGACGGCAGCTTCAAATTCGGTAAATTTGACAGACGGCTTGGACGGCTTAGCGACGATTCCGTCGGTATTTTCATTGATAAGTCTTGGAATTTTTGCCTATTTGTGCGGACATGCTGAGTTTTCATCATATTTGCTTTTGCCAAAAGTTAGCGGTGTGGGCGAACTTTGCATTATCGCTTCTGCGTTAGTGGGGGCATTACTAGGCTTTTTGTGGTATAACTGCTATCCGGCAGAGGTTTTTATGGGCGATAGCGGAAGCCTAAGCGTGGGTGCATTTATCGGCTATACGGGCATTGTAACCAAAAATGAATTTTTACTAATCATCATCGGTTGGGTTTTTGTTATGGAGACTTTGTCCGTGATTTTGCAGGTTGCTAGTTTTAAAATACGAAAAAAACGAATTTTTTTAATGTCGCCTATTCATCACCATTTTGAGCTAAAAGGCTGGGCGGAAAATAAAATCATAATCCGTTTTTGGATAATTGCGCTACTTATGAATATCATCGCTTTAACTTCGTTAAAATTAAGGTAAAAATATGAAAAAATCTCTTTTTGGATATGGACTAACTACAAAAGCAATCGCTAAAAGCGGCGGTTGGGACATTTATGATGATAAATTTAGCTCAAATTCGAAGGACGAATTTGGGAATAATCTTTTAAATCCTAGCGAATTTAACGCAAATTCAAGTGAGCTTGAAATCCCAAGTCCGGGCTTTCCACGAACTCACGAGTTAGTTCAAAAAGCAAAAAATTTAATCAGCGAATATGATTATTTTGATGATTTTAACGGTGTTAAAATTTGGATAAGCGGAACTAACGGCAAAACAACTACCACGCAAATGACGCAGTCTTTGCTAGAAAATTATGGCTCAGCTATGGGCGGAAATGTTGGTGTGCCTTTGGCAAATTTGGACAAAAATGCCAAAATTTGGGTCTTAGAAACTAGTTCTTTTACTATTCATTACACTAAATTTTCTAGACCAGATATTTATATCTTGCTTCCCATTACGCCCGATCATTTATCATGGCATGGCGATTTTAGCGAGTATGAAAAGGCAAAGTTAAAGCCTTTAAAAACTATGGGCGAAGGAAGCGTGGCAATCGTGCCAAAAGCGTATGCAAACACGCCTAGTCTTGCAAAAGTCATCGGCTATGAAAATGAAGAAGATTTGGCTAAATTTTTTGGTTTGAATTTGAGTGAGATAAATTTTAAAGTGCCTTTTTTGATGGACGCTGTTATGGCACTTTGTATGGAAAAAATTCTTTTTGATAAAGCTAATATTTCGCTTTTAAATAAATTTGTGATTGAAAATAATAAACTTGAAGAGTTTAGCGATAAATTTGGGCGAATTTGGGTAAATGACACGAAGGCGACAAATTTAGACGCCGCAATTCAGGCACTTCGCAGATACAAAGATAAAAAAATTCATATCATTTTAGGCGGAGATGATAAAGGAGTGGATTTAGAGCCACTTTTTAAGGAACTTTTAAATTTGCAAATTTGCGTTTATGCAATCGGCTCAAACACCCAAAAATTGATGAATTTATGCGAAAAATTTAATATAAGTGCCGTTAAATGCGAATTTTTAAATGTTGCAGTAGAGAAAATTCATAAAAACTATGCAAATTCTAGTGATGAAATCGCGTTACTTAGTCCAGCCTGTGCTAGTTTGGATCAATTTAAATCTTACGCCGAGCGTGGCGATAAATTCAAAGAATATGTAACAAATTTATATAAAATTAATTTTTAATTTTTTGCTTAAAATTTAAAATGTAATTAGAAAGTTTTTAATTAGCTTAAATTCGTGTAAAATTGTTACATAATGATAACTAGTCCCATAAAAATCCTTAGTTTAATAGAAAATTTAAGGAAGTAATTGATAAAATCTCCGAGTATTAACTTTCTATTAGGAGTATGTATGAGTAAAGTTATGAAAACTATGGACGGCAACGAAGCCGCCGCTTATGTATCTTATGCTTTTACCGAAGTTGCGGGGATTTATCCTATTACGCCTAGTTCGCCTATGGCTGATTATACCGATATTTGGGCAAGTCAAGGCAAAAAAAATCTTTTTGGAATGCCAGTTAAAGTTGTTGAAATGCAAAGTGAAGCAGGAGCAGCAGGAACGGTGCATGGCTCACTTCAAGCAGGTGCGCTAACTACTACTTACACAGCGGCACAAGGTTTGCTTTTGAAAATTCCTAATATGTATAAAATCGCAGGACAAATGCTTCCGGGTGTTATCCATGTAGCGGCAAGATCTTTGGCAGCACAAGCATTATCTATTTTTGGCGATCATCAAGATATTTATGCCTGTCGCCAAACAGGATTTGCGATTTTAGCAAGTGACAGTGTTCAAGAGGTTATGGATATAGGCGGAATAGCTCACTTAGCAGCGATTAAGGGTAGAATTCCGTTTTTACATTTCTTTGACGGATTTAGAACAAGCCACGAGATCCAAAAAGTCGAAGTTATGGATTATGCTGAATTTGACAAACTTTTAGATAGAAAAGCAGTGCAAGAATTCAGAGATAACGCTATGAACCCTGAAAATCCAAAAACAAGAGGAACAGCTCAAAACGATGATATTTATTTCCAAACAAGAGAATTAACAAATAAATTCTATGATGCGATGCCTGATATTGTTGCTGATTATATGGAAAAAATATCAAAAGTTACAGGCAGAGAGTATAAACCGTTTGTTTATTATGGTGCAAAAGATGCTGAAAAAATCATCGTTGCAATGGGTTCTGTAAATCAAGCATTAGAAGAAACAGTCGATTATTTGGTAAGTAAAGGCGAAAAAGTAGGTATGGTAAAAGTTAAGCTATATCGACCTTTCAGCTTGAAACATTTCTTTGCAGTTCTTCCAAAAAGCGTTAAAAAAATCGCAGTTTTGGATAGAACAAAAGAACCGGGCTCAATCGGCGAACCGCTATATCTAGATATAAAATCAGCATTTTACGGCAAAGACAATGCTCCTGTTATCGTAGGCGGTAGATACGGTCTTAGCTCAAAAGATGTTGATCCTTCTCAATTAATCGCAGTATTTGAAAATTTAGACGAAAAAGAGCCAAAAAACGGCTTTACGGTTGGTATTAATGACGATGTAAGCTTTACATCGCTACCTTTAAAACCAAAAATGTCATTGGCAAATGACGATGCGACCGAGTGTCTATTCTACGGACTAGGAGCTGATGGAACGGTCGGAGCAAATAAAAACTCTATCAAAATCATCGGTGATCACACTGATTTTTACGCACAAGCTTATTTCGCTTACGATAGCAAAAAATCAGGCGGTTATACTAGAAGCCACTTGCGATTTAGCAAAAAACCGATTCGCTCGACTTATCTAGTTTCAAATCCACATTTTGTGGCTTGTTCTGTTGCGGCTTACCTTGATATTTACGATGTTGTCAGCGGTATTAGAGAAAACGGAACTTTCCTTTTAAATTCAATCTGGGACGAAAAAGAAACAGTTGAGAGAATTCCAAATAAAGTAAAAAGAATTTTGGCTCAAAGAAATGTAAATTTCTACATTTTAAACGCTACAAAACTAGCACATGAAATCGGTCTTGGAAATCGCACAAATACGATTATGCAATCAGCTTTCTTTAAACTAGCAAAAATTATTCCGTTTGAGGAAGCGCAAGGTTATATGAAAGAATACGCTAAAAAAACTTACGGCAAAAAAGGCGATAAAATCGTTCAAATGAACTTTGATGCTATCGATCAAGGTGCCGATAAACTTGTAAAAGTTAGCGTTGATCCTGCATGGGCAAATTTAGCTGATGAAGTAAAAACTGAAACTTCAAAATATGTAGGAAGCGAATTTGTAGAAAAAATCGTTAAACCTGTCAATGCAGCAAAAGGCGATGATTTGCCGGTTTCAGTATTTGTAGGACACGAAGACGGAAGCTGGGAAGCAGGAACAACACAATACGAAAAACGCGGTGTCGGCGTTATGGTTCCAAAATGGATAGAAGAAAATTGTATCCAATGTAATCAATGTGCATTTGTTTGTCCGCATGCTGTTATTAGACCATTTTTGCTTGATGAAAAAGATGAAGCAAACGCTCCTGCGAATTTAAAAGGACATTTGCTTGAAGCAAAAGGTAAAGAACTAACAGGTCTTAAATACAAAATTCAAGTAAGTGTTCTAGACTGCACTGGTTGCGAACTTTGTGCTAAAAATTGTCCGTCAAAAGAAAAATCTTTGGTAATGGTTCCGCTTGGCGAAGAGCTTGATAAAGGCGAACAAGAAAACGCCGATTATTTGTTTAACAAAGTAAAATACAAAGATGATTTACTAGGCAAATCAAGTGTAAAAGGTCTTGGTTTTGCTAGACCATACTTCGAATTTAGCGGTGCTTGCCCTGGTTGTGGCGAAACTCCGTATGTAACTATGGTTTCAAGACTATTTGGTGATCACATGATTGTAGCAAATGCAACAGGTTGTAGCTCGATTTACGGTGGTTCAGCTCCATCTATGCCATATAGAAAAGATGAAAACGGAAACGGTATCGCTTGGGCAAATTCATTATTTGAAGACAATGCTGAATTTGGTCTTGGTATGAAAGTAGCAACTGAAACAATTCGTCATAAAATCGTAGATATTATGTTAAATACCAGAGATGATGTTCCAAATGCACTAAAAGCGCTTTATACAGATTGGATTGAAAATAAAAACGATAGCGAAAAATCAGCTGAGATTCGCAATAAATTAATCCCTGTATTGCAAGAAAATAAAGACGCAAAAGGTGTCAAAGAAATTTTAGAACTTCGCAGATATTTATCTAAAAAATCACAATGGATCATTGGTGGCGACGGTTGGGCATATGACATCGGATACGGTGGCTTAGATCATGTTTTAGCAAGCGGTGAAAATGTAAATGTTTTGGTGCTTGATACCGAAGTTTATTCTAACACAGGCGGTCAAAGCTCAAAATCATCTCGCAAAGGCTCAATCGCTCAATTTACAGCAGCAGGTAAGGCTGTTCAAAAGAAAGATTTGGGACAAATTGCGATGACTTATGGAAATATTTTCGTAGCTCAAATTAACTCAAATGCAAATATGGCTGGTGCTATAAAAGCTATAATGGCAGCGGAAGCCTATGATGGACCAAGCCTTGTTGTTTGTTACAGCCCTTGTATCGCTCATGGTATCAAAGGCGGTATGGCAGGATCCGGAAATCAAGCTGAGTTAGCGACAAAATGTGGTTATTGGCCGACTTATACATTTGATCCAAGTTTGATTAAAGAAGGTAAAAATCCGCTAAAAATAACTTCAAAAGAGCCTGATTGGGATTCATATCAAGAGTTCTTGATGAACGAAGTTCGCTATAATGCACTTGTGAAAGTTAATCCTGAACATGCACAAGAACTTTATGAGGCAAACAAAGCAGATTCTAAACGACGCTATCGCCAACTAAAACGCATAGCAAATTCAGATTTTAGCGACGAGCTAGAATAATCAAATTTAGCCCGAATTTTCGGGCTAAATTCTTTAAATTTATAGATAAAATTATCAAAATGCGTTAATTTAAATTTTAATTTTAAAACTTAAATTAACGCACTTTTTGTGCGTTAAATTCAGCCTTTGCCTTTTTGCGATTGTAAATTTTTTTAGATTTTACAACGCGACTTTTAAGTGAAATTTCGCGGCGAAAATTCGCTAAAATTGCTCTATCTCGCATAATCTTGCTCCTTTCGTTTAGATTTTTTGGATTTTGATTTTACTACTAAAAGATAAATTTGGCTTAAATTCTGTATTTAATTTGAATTTGAAAACCAAATGGCTGTTGATTTCACGCCGAATTCACATAAGATAAAATTTGGTTTATCTATCGGTGTAAATTCGGCATAAAAGCTAGTTTATTTCAATTTATTTAAGAACATAAAAAAAGGAGAGCCGAAGCTCTCCAAAATTTCAAAGGGGGATTTTTAAATTTAAGTATTATAGTTTGCCTGAATTTTCAGAAAGATAATCAGCAACGCCTTTTGGATCTGCTTTCATACCTTTGTCGCCTTTGTTCCAACCAGCAGGGCAAACTTCGCCGTGTTCGTTTGTAAATAGCATTGTATCAACCATTCTAATCATTTCATCGATATTTCTGCCAAGTGGTAGGTCGTTGATTACTGCGTGGCGAACTGTACCGTCTTTATCAAGCAAAAATGAACCGCGAAGCGCAACAGCGTTACCGAAAAGAACATCGAAATTTTTAGCGATGTCTTTTGTCATATCTGCAACAAGTGGGAATTTTACTTGACCGATACCACCTTGATTTACCGGAGTGTTTTTCCATGCAAGGTGAGTAAATTCGTTATCGCAAGATACACCGATAACTTCGATACCGCGAGCTTTAAATTCGTCATATCTTTTGTCAAATGCAATAATTTCGCTTGGGCAAACAAAAGTAAAATCTTTTGGATAGAAAAATACTACCGCGCCTTTTTCGCCGATATTTTTGTAAAGATTGAAATCTTCAACTATTTGGTTGTTTCCTAATACAGCGGTTGCTGTAAAATCGATAGCTTTGTTAGTTACTATCATTTTTTTCTCCTTATATTTTAAAATTATGGCGAAATTATACCAAATTTAGTTTAAAAAAAGCTAAAAATTTTTAGATAATAAATTTTATTGATTAAATTTATATAAATTTTAAGTTTGTTTTGGTATCATTTTGTATCTTTTTTGATAAGGAGAATATTATGGCGGTTAAAATTACCGATATTTGTATAGCATGTGGTTCTTGCATAGATGAGTGTCCTGTTAGCGCGATCGTAGATGATAGTGATAACCCAACAGGAGAAGATACATACTATGTATATGCCGATAAATGCGTTGAGTGTGTAGGACACAACGACGAACCGGCATGTGCTAGTGCCTGTCCGACTGACGGCTGTATCGTATGGAGCGAAGTTGTCGCCGGACAACCAAGCAAAGCTGAAATCGGTGTCGATCTAAGAAACGGCGATACACCGGTAATGGCATAATTTTAAGCCCGAACTTTCGGGCTTAAATAAATTTTAACCTAATTTTGATATAATCACATTTCTGTAAAAATTTTCTATATAAATTCAAGGAGAATCCAAGATGGAGCAAACACTATCTATAATTAAACCTGATGCCGTTAAAAAGGGCGTTATAGGCAAAATTATTAGTAGATTTGAAACTAACGGTTTAAGGATTGCGGCTGCAAAAAAAATGCAACTTAGCAGATATGATGCGGGAAAATTTTATGAAATTCATAAAGAAAGACCATTTTATAATGATTTAATCGATTTTATGACAAGCGGTCCTGTTGTGGTTATGGTGCTTGAAGGCGAAAATGCAGTTGCAAAAAATAGAGAACTTATGGGTGCAACTGATCCTAAAAAAGCTGAAAAAGGCACTATTAGAGCTGATTTTGCAGAAAGTATCGACGCAAACGCTGTTCATGGAAGCGACAGCTTAGAAAATGCAAAAAATGAAATCGCATTTTTCTTTGCAAAAAGAGAAATTTGCTAAATTTAAAGAGTTAAAAAATGATAAATTTCCAAAAAATTTCAAATTCGCCGACCGAATTTAGTATAGAATCTGACGGCGTTAAATTTAGTGGAAATTTAACTAAAAAAAGTCTAAATTTGGTATCTTGCAAAGGAAAAATGCAAGGCGTGATTCCATACATTTGCGATCGTTGTGGAAATGATTTTGAGCTAGAAATCGATGAAGAAATCGATTTGCTTTTAAGTGACGGAATTTTTAAAGATGAAAATCAAGCAAATTTAGATATAATGGAATTTTTTAACGGTCAAATTGACCTTGATGAAATTTTACAAAGCGAATTAGAAGCCTACAAAAGCGATTATTTATATTGTATGGCATGTAGAAACGAAAATTTATAAAGGAGTAGAAAAATGGCAGTTCCAAAGAGAAGAGTGAGCAAAACTCGCGCAGCAAAGAGAAGAACTCACTATAAAGTAACTCTTCCGATTCCTGTTAAAGACAAAGACGGAAGCTGGAAAATTCCACATAGAATAAATAAAAATACAGGCGAATACTAAAATATGACTTCGATTGCTATTGACGCAATGGGCGGTGATTTCGGCTGTGAGCCGATAGTAAGCGGTGTAATTTCGGCACTAAAAGAGCGTGAATTTCATGCTTTTTTGGTGGGCGATAAAGCACAAATCGAGCCTTTGATCCCAACACGATTTAAAAATTCAGTAACTTTTGTCCAAGCAGATGAGGTTTTTGATATGGGCGAGGGCGCGACCGATGCCTTAAAGCGCAAAGAAAGTAGTATTTACAAAGCCGTTGAACTAGTTAAAAACGGCGAGTGCAAAGCTGTTGTTTCAGCAGGTCATAGTGGTGCAACTATGAGTTTAGCGACTTTGCGTATCGGCAGACTTAAAAATGTCGCCAGACCACCACTTGCGACACTTATGCCAAATTCGCACGGCACTCATACGCTTGTGCTTGATGTGGGCGCAAATACTGACTGTAAGGCTGAATATCTATTTCAATTTGGCGTTATGGGCGAAGCCTATGCAACGGAAATTATGGGTTTAAACTCACCACGACTTGGACTTTTATCCAATGGCGAAGAAGATAGCAAAGGTAATGAAATTACCAAAGAAGCCTTTAAACAGCTTAAATCTCTTAAAAATTTTGTCGGTAACGCAGAGGGAAATCAAATTTTTGACGGCTCGGTTGATGTTATTATAACCGACGGATTTATCGGAAATGTGGTACTAAAAGCAAGTGAAGGCGTGGCAAGTGCGATAAATAAACTTATCAAAAAAGAGGTTAAAAAATCACCTATTGCTATAACAGGCGCTGTTTTGATGAACAAAGTTTTTAAGATAGTTAAGAAAAATACAGACTATGACGAATACGGCGGAGCTCCGCTTCTTGGTGTAAATGGCTGTGTTATTATAAGCCACGGCAAAAGCACACCAAAAGCTATCAAAAATGCCGTATTTCAGGCACTAAAATTCTCAAATTCAAACATAAATTCGGTAATTGAAAACAAATTATCACATTTTGAAAATTAGGACAAAAATGAAAAAAGCTTCAATGATTTCAATCGGTGCTTATGTGCCACAAAGAATTTTAACAAATTTTGATCTTGAAAAAATGGTCGAAACAAGCGACGAATGGATAACGAAGCGAACGGGAATTCATACTCGCCATATCGCAGATGAAAATGAAAGCACTAGCGATTTAGCGGTCAATGCGGCAAAATTAGCGATCAAGCGAAGTGGCTTGAATTTAGACGAAATTGATTGCGTTATTTGCGCGACTGTTAGTCCTGATCACTTTTGTATGCCTTCAACTGCGTGTTTAGTCGCAGAAAAACTTGGAATTCCAAGCGGGGTTACAGCTTTTGATATAAGTGCGGCTTGTAGCGGATTTATCTATGCTCTGCAAATTTCAAAAGGTCTAATCGAAAGTGGAATAAAACAAAATGTCCTTATAATCGGTGCTGAAAAGCTAAGCTCGATTGTAAATTGGGAAGATAGAAGCACCTGTGTGCTTTTTGGTGACGGAGCAGGGGCAGCTGTGATTTCGGCGCGAGATGATAACGAAATCATCGATGTGCATACTGCAAGCGACGGCGGCAAAGGGAATTTGCTAATCACTCCGGCACCCGGAAGTGCAAACCCGATGAGCCAAAGAGTTATTGATGAGAATTTGTGTTTCGTGCATATGAACGGCAACGAAGTTTTCAAAATCGCCGTAAATACACTAACGACAGATGTTATTGATATTTTAGAAAAAAATAGAATCGATCCAAAAAAAGTTGATCTTTTTATCCCGCACCAAGCAAATTTGCGTATTATCGAAGCGGTTAAAACTAGACTTGAATTTAGCGACGAGCAATGTATCGTAACCGTAGGTAAATTTGGCAATACAAGCTCAGCTTCAATCCCTATGGCGATAAATGACGCTTACGAAAGCGGTCGGCTAAAAACCGGTTCGTTAATGCTACTAGACGCATTTGGCGGCGGATTTACTTGGGGTTCGGCACTACTTAAATTTGGCGGAAAATAAAGCCAAATTTAACTCTCTAATCCAAATTTGTAATTTAAAAATCTAAATCAAATTTATTGTTTAAAATTAAAAAACAAAGCCAACAAAAAAGCTATGTGAAACTGAAAATAACTGAAAGGATTTAAAAAGAAATGGCTCCGGATGCTGGATTCGAACCAGCGACCAAGCGGTTAACAGCCGCCTACTCTACCGCTGAGCTAATCCGGAACAAAATGGTGCGGATGAGAGGACTTGAACCTCCACGCCGTGAAGCACCAGATCCTAAGTCTGGCGTGTCTGCCAATTTCACCACATCCGCGAAAAAAAGAAATGGTATTTTAGCTAAACATCGCTTAATGCTGACTTAAAAATGGTACGCCCAAGAGGATTCGAACCTCTGACCTACGGCTTAGAAGGCCGTTGCTCTATCCAACTGAGCTATGGACGCTCATATCAAAATCAGTGGTACGCTCGAAAGGAGTCGAACCTTCAACCTACAGATCCGAAGTCTGTTGCTCTATCCAATTGAGCTACGAGCGCGAAAGTGGGGTGAATTGTGGGAATCGAACCCACGACCCTCAGGACCACAATCTGATGCTCTAACCGACTGAGCTAAACTCACCACATGGTCGGAGCGAAAGGATTCGAACCTTCGACCCTCTGGTCCCAAACCAGATGCGCTACCAGACTGCGCTACGCTCCGTTACTGAATTTTGTGGAAATTGAAAGTTGCATTATATACGAATTTCGCTTTTTTGTCAATGAAATTTAGCTTAAATTTGCAAATTTTTCAAATAATAAAGTTAAAATTTGATAAAATTCTCCGTTTGAAAATAGCGAAATAAAATAACTTGTCAAATGTGAATTTATAAATTTAATAAATTCGTATCGCCAAAAGCGATACGACCTGAAATTGCTAAAATTTGTCATTGCGAGAAAACGAAGTTTTCGAAGCAAAACAAGCGTAGCGGTGCGAGTGCATAGCACGAAGCAGGTTTGGACGAGCCGTAGGCGAAGTCAATCCAGCAACGCCGACAGGCGTTTATTATTTGCAAATTTGCTTTTTAATAAACGGCTTTGCCGTTTGACTGGATTGCTTCGAGTTTTTCAAACTCTCGCAATGACGGAAAATTAAACATAAAGGATTAAATTTGAATAACCAAAATAAAATGCGAGAAAGAGCCGAGCAGTTAAAGAAAAACGCAGAAGCTAAAATTCAAAAGGCACAATTAAAAGAACAAAAATATCAACAAGATTTGGAATTTCAAAAGAAAAATAATCCAAATTTTAGGGATTATGATAAAGACCCACTAATAATACAAAGCTATGAAGAATTTTTTGTGCTTTCGTTATTTATGCCGTCTGGGATACTTAGTGCATATTTTTATGAATTATTAGAAGATTTTTACAAATTTAATAGTGTATCTTTTAATATTATTTGGTTAATAATCCCGTTGGCTTGGATATTGATTGCTTATCTTTTTCAAAAAACGCATTTTTCGAAGCATAAAATTAAATTTACAAATCAATATATAGAATTTATTGATAATGGGAAATTAAAAAAACAATGCGAAATTATAGAAAACAAGCTTGTCAAGCCATTTTTTACTTCTTGTAATATTAACAATAAAATACCAATGATTGCATTTGTTTATTGTATGATTTTGTTGGCTATATTTTTGTATTATAAAGGTGCAAAGTTTTTTATAACTATTTTTGTTATGCTTATATTCTTTTGTTTTTTCTATATACTCATCAAATTTTTATTTTATTTATTTTTAAATAAAAGTTTAAAAGGATTTTTAGTGTTTCCTTTTATACAAGTTACCGATAAATCATTTACTGCACCTGGTCACGGTATATTGTTTTCGGCTAGATATTTTTTAGTATATCTATACAACGATGAAATTTATAAAGAAGTCAAAAAATATTTTCTACAAAAAAATATAAATATTGATAATTTACCAATAAGGTATTTGCCTTTTTGATACAGAATAGAAAATAAAATTTAATAACATTTTTTTAAAGGAGATGAACTATGAGTTTAACAGGTAGTAGAGAAGCGAGAGCCAGGATTGAGTTAGATAAGGCAGCAAGGCTTCGTGCAAATTTAAAAATTTAGTCTAAATTTTTAGAAATTAAACGAATTTGCAAAAAATTTTACAAATATCGCAAAAGATATAAATCTGATAAGATTAAAATTTACTAATCGTATAAATTTACAAAACTAAATCTTAAATCCTAACGAAGCGACAAGCTTTATATCGCCTTTTATACTATCGCCGGTGGTGGTGAGAAAATCCCCTGTAATAGCCGAATTTACGCCGGAATTTAGCGCCTTTTCGATACTTTTACCTAGCTTTACGCGTCCGCCCGCAAAACGCAGATAAACGCGTGGTAAAATAAAGCGATACACGGCGATAGAGCGTAAAATTTCTTCTTCGCTAAGCGGAGCGCAGTTTTGAAGCGGAGTGCCTGAAATCGGCATTAAAATGTTTATCGGCACGGAGCTTACGCCAAGTGTGCGCAACTCAAACGCCATATCTATGCGGTCTTCCACGCTCTCGCCAAGCCCAAAAATCCCGCCGCTACACACATCAAGCCCGACAGCGTGGCAGTTTTTGATAGTTTGCACCCTATCGTCGTAAGTGTGCGTGGTGCAAATTCGCGGATAAAACCTGCGCGAAGTCTCTAAGTTGTGATGATAGGTTTTCACGCCACTATCTTTAAGCTTTTGCAAGGCTTCTTTTGTGGCAAGCCCAAACGAAGCGCAAAGGTGCAAATTCGTCTGCTCTCTTAGCGCACGATAAATTTGCTCGATTTTTGGCATATCTTTGTCATTTTCGCTTATCCCGCGACCACTAGCAACGAGCGAAAAGCGATGAACTTTTGCCTTTTCGTTTTGCCCTGCCATTTGCAAAACGGGCGCAGCATCCAAAAGCGAGTAAGTTTCGCAACCTGTTTTAAAATGCGCAGACTGGGCGCAATATTTGCAATTTTCCGAGCATTTGCCAGAACGCGCATTTATAATCGAGCAAAAATTAAACTCATCGCCACAGCAAATTTGCCTAATCTCATTTGCCGCGTCCAAAAGTGCGTCCAAATCGCTAGTTTTAGCTAAATTTAACGCTTCGTTTTTGCTTAAACACTCACCGGCGATAGCCTTGTTTTTCATCTCGTTTATAAAATTTAAATCGCTCATAAATATCCTAAATTATTAAATTTCGTCCGATTTTGCCAAATTTAAAATTCGCAAAAAAATAGTGATTTATTTTCTTGATTTTTTCTCATCAATCCCGCTAATGCCGTGTCTGCGATTAAGTTCGCTTAGCAAATTTTCAGGGTGAATTCCGTGATCTGCAAGGGCAACTAGCATGTGAAATAAAATGTCAGCCCCTTCATAAACGGCGTCAAATTTCGGCTCGTCTTTTTTATGTTCGCCGAAACTTTCAATGCCGAATTTAGCGTATTTTTCGGCTTTGCTTAAATCTTTACACGCTAATGCGAACTCGCACGCTTCTTCGGCGATTTTTTTAAGATAAGCATTTTCGCCTTTGGCATACAGACTTGCTACATAGGATTTTTCGGTATTTGCACTAAATTTTCGCTCTAAACAAGTGTGATAAATTTCATCTAAAATGTCATATTTCGGCTTTGAAACTATTTCATTTTGTGCTAAATTTGCCGAATTTTCGCCGTTTTCAAGCGAAATTTCATTAAAAAAGCACGATTTTTTGCCGGTATGACACGCGTTGCGGGTTTGCTCCACTTTTAACAAAAGCGTATCAAAATCGCAGTCCAGCGTGGCAGATTTGATTTTTTGGACATTTCCGCTTTCTTCGCCTTTTTTCCAAATGCGATTTTTTGTGCGTGAAAAATAGTGTGCAAAACCGCTTTTTAGGCTTAAATTTAGCGCTTCTTCGTTCATATATGCCATCATCAAAACTTCGCCGTTAGCGTCATTTTGCACCACCACAGGAAGCAAACCACCGACCTTTTGCCAATCAATCTTTAAATTCATTTTTTTGTGCCTTTAAATTTTTTCGGTAATTATACTAAAATTTGGAAAAAATCGGCAAAGCAAAACACAAATAAAAGCAAATTTGATAAATTTATGCCGACGATTTTGCAAATTTATTTAATTTGCAAAAGATATTCAAGACAGAGTAGGTATAGTATTCGTTAAAAATTTGCCTGTTCTAGCGAAGCTACCTGCGTCGGTAGTGAGCGACGAAATAGGCAAATTTTTAACGATTAATCTATGTGATATGGGGAATTTTAAATCTCTTTCGCTAAAAATTCACCCGTATAAGAGCCCGTTTTTTTGTAAGCTTTCGCTAACTGCTTTGGCGTTCCTTGTGCTATGATTTTTCCGCCGCCGTCCCCGCCTTCTGGTCCCATATCAATGAGATAATCGCAATTTTTGATAATATCCATATTATGCTCGATTACAAAAACCGAATTCCCCAAATCCACCAAATGATGAAGCACTCGAACAAGCCTATCGACATCGGCAAAATGAAGCCCGGTGGTCGGCTCATCTAAGATATAAAGCGTATTGCCCGTATCCGTGCGACTTAGCTCTTTTGCTAGTTTTACCCTTTGGGCTTCGCCGCCACTTAGCGTAGTGGCAGGTTGCCCCAGAGCCACATAGCCAAGCCCCACATCTTGGAGCGTTTTAAGTTTTGTTTGAATTTTTGGCACGGCTTTGAAAAATTCCAAAGCTTCATCGATACTCATAGCCAAAACTTCGGCGATATTTTTGTTTTTGTATAAAATTTCAAGTGTTTGAGCGTTGTAACGAGTGCCACTACAAACATCGCAAATCACGCTAATATCAGGCAAAAAGTGCATTTCGATTTTTATTTCGCCCTCTCCTGCGCATTTTTCGCAACGCCCACCTTTGACATTGAAGCTAAAACGCCCGATTTTATACCCACGCAAGGCAGCTTCTTTTGTAGCGGCAAAAAGGGCGCGAATTTCGTCCATGACACCTGTGTAAGTAGCAGGATTTGAACGCGGAGTGCGACCGATTGGGGTTTGATCAAGATAAATAACTTTGTCTAAATTTTCTAAGCCTGAAATTTTTGCATCTTTTACGATTTTAACCTTTTTGGCGTGATTTAGCTGTTCTAATGCCCTTGGTAAAATGGTTTGAAGCACGAGTGAGCTTTTTCCGCTACCGCTTACGCCTGTAATGCCTACCAAATTTCGCAAAGGAAATTTCGCATTTAAGCCTTTTATATTATTGATATTCACATTTTTTATGCCTAGCCATAGCTCTTGCGCTCTATTTTTTTGATAATTTATCTCTTTTTTATGCGTTAGATAAAGGGCAGTTTGTGTGTCGCTTTTTAGCAGTTTTTCCACACTTCCTGCAAATACGACATTTCCGCCATATTTACCGGCTCCCGGACCAATATCAACCACAAAATCGGCTTCTTCAATGGTTTTTTTATCGTGTTCGACGACGATAACAGAATTTCCTTTTTGTTGCAAATTTCGCAAAGTTTTAATGAGTTTTATCGTATCTCGCTCATGTAGCCCGATACTTGGCTCATCTAAAACATACATTACGCCGCTTAGCCCACTTCCGATTTGACTAGCTATGCGAATGCGTTGCGCTTCGCCACCGCTAATCGTCCTAGCGTCGCGACCAAGTGTTAGATAGCCAAGTCCGACATCTTTTAAAAAGAAAAGTCGTTCGTTGATTTCTTTTAAAATCGGCATCGCAATTTGACTTTGTTGTTCGCTAAATTTGCTAAAATTGCTTTCGTTTGAAAAAAATTCCACGCACTCATCAATGCTTAGACTTATGACTTCTCCAAGCGTTAAATTCGCTACTTTCACGGCTAAACTCTCAGGTTTTAGGCGTTTGCCACCACAATCCGAGCAAATTTTTTCGCTCATATATTCGTCCAAATCATTTTCATTTTTTAGCAAATCATAGGCGTATTTTATCGCGCCTTCAAATTTACGCATTAGTTTGTGGTGTTTCCAGTAAAACGGCACTTCCTTGACATTTCCATATAAAATGAGCTTTTTTTCGTCTTCGCTAAGTTCGACGTAAGGGACTTTCACGCTAATGCCGTTTGCTTCGCAAAAACCAAGCAAAAATTTATAATAATAACTCTTGTTAAAGCCATACATTAGTTTAACTGCGCCGTCTTCAATGCTGATATTTTCGTTGATGATTTTGTTTAAATCAAGGCTAAAACGAATTCCAAGCCCGTCGCAACTCTCGCACGCCCCTTTTGGCGAGTTAAAGCTAAATGCGAGTGGTTCAAGTGGCGTAAATGAAATTTTACAATCAAAACACGCCATGTGTTCGCTATAATGTATAAAATTTCGTTCTAAGCCCATCTCGTCAGCGTTTGCGATGTCGATTTCAACTTCGCCGTAGCTAAGTTTTAAAGATTTTTCTATATCACTTGCGATACGCACCGAATTTTCGCTATTTACGGCGGTGCGGTCGATGACGACTTTTATCGTGTGTTTTTTGGTTTTTGATAGCTCGATGTCTTCATCTAGGCGAACCATAACGCCGTCTATGATAGCTCTGACAAAGCCTTGATTTCGCAAATTTTCAATCATATCGGCAAATGTGCCTTTTTTTTCACGCACCAAAGGTGATAAAATGGAGATTTTCGTGCCATTAGGAAGCTTCATAACTTCTGCGATAATATCGCTTGAACTCATTTTTGAAATCGGTTTTCCACACTGATGACAATGCTGAACGCCAACCCTAGCGTATAAAAGTCGCAAATAATCATAAATTTCAGTTATCGTCCCCACGGTAGATCGTGGGTTTTTGGAAGTGGTTTTTTGATCTATCGCAATAGCAGGTGTTAGCCCGTCGATTTTATCGATGTCAGGCTTTCCAACGCGATCTAAAAACTGCCTAGCGTAGCTTGAAAGGCTCTCTACATAGCGTCTTTGACCCTCGGCATAAAGCGTATCAAACGCCAAAGTGCTTTTGCCAGAACCAGAAAGCCCCGTAAAAACTACAAGTTTATTTTTTGGAATCTCTAAATTTATATTTTGCAGATTATGCTCTCTTGCGCCCGTTATTTTGATTGTATCGTTCATTTTTTTTGCCTTAAAAATTTAATTAACCTTTCATTATAGCTGAAATTTGTTAAAATAGACAAAAAAATTTATAAGGATTTTTATGATTTTGATTCATACGGCACTTTTATGCGAAGCAATGCCGATAATAGAGCGATTTAAGCTAAAACTAGATAAAAGCGAAAAATTTAAAATTTACAAAAACGAGCAAATTTGGCTCTGTGTTTTGGGTGTGGGAGCAAAAAATACGGCAAATTTAGCTGAAATTTTATGCGTAAATTCTTTTAACAAAGTTATAAATTTAGGAATTTGTGGTTGTAGTGATAAAAGTGTTAAAATCGGCGAAATTTTTTGCATAAATGAAAAAATCGAAGGCTTTAAAACGGCAAATTTAGAGTGCGTCTCTTCGCCACAAACAGCGATAAAAGCTAAGCTTTGCGATATGGAAAGCGATGAATTTAGGCGAATTTGCACCGAATTTAATGTGCCATTTTTAATAGTAAAAATCGTAAGCGATCATCTAAACACTGAGAGAATTTCAAAGAATTTTGTGTATAATCTTGTCAAAAATCAAATCAAAAATATAGAAAGAATTTTATGAATTTAGACAGCAAAACGGCAGATTTTTTGACAAATTTATTTGAAAAATATCATTTTTCGTTTCAAGAAAAAAAGCAAATCAGCGAATTTGCAATCGATTTTGAAGCGTGGTGCGAAAAGCCAATTTATGAGTATTTTGATGAAAATTTTGTGCCGAATTTTTGCAAATTTGATGAGCATTCTCATGCAAAAGAGATTTTTGTAAATTTGCGAAAAATTTGGCAAGATTTAAAGCAAACTAAGCATAGTTATGCAAATTTCACTCCAAATTTAACGCCAAAACAAAATGAAATTTCGCTTTTTAGTAGCGATAAAATCGCACTTGGGCGTTGTCCTGTGGCTAGTGTTAATACAAGGTGTTGCAACCTTTTAACGCTTGATGCCGTGCAGTCATGCGGATTTGATTGCTCATATTGTTCTATTCAATCTTTTTACAACGGTGGTAAAATCGGCTTTAATACCGAATTTGCTAAAAATTTAAAGAATTTAAAGCTCAATCCAAACCAAATCTATCATATCGGCACAGGTCAAAGCTCGGACTCGCTTATGTGGGGCGATAAATTCGGCATTTTATCGGCTCTTTGTGAATTTGCGAAAAACAATCCAAATGTGATTTTAGAGCTTAAAAGCAAATCTGATAATATTAAATTTTTGCTAGAAAACGAAATTCCAAAGAATTTAATCGCAACTTTTTCGCTAAATACACCTACAATAGTGGAAAATGAAGAGCATTTTAGTGCAAATTTAAACGCGAGATTAAAAGCGGCAAAGGCTTTGAGCGATAAAGGAATTTTGGTTGGTTTTCACTTTCACCCGATGGTTTGGTATGAAAATTATCAAAGCGAATACGCTGACATTTTCGCGCATTTACAAAGCGAATTTGACCCGCAAAATATCGCTTGTGTGAGCTTTGGCACGCTTACATTTATAAAAAGCGTTATCAAAAAATTGCGTGAGAGAAAACGAAAATCAAAAATTTTGCAAATGCCTTTGTGCGAAATCAACGGCAAATTTTCGTATCCACACGAAATCAAAAAAGAGATGTTTAAATTCGCCTATGAAAGTTTTACAAAGTGGCATGGCAAGGTATTTTTTTATATGTGTATGGAAGAAAAATTGCTTTGGAGCGAGTGTTTTGGCTATGAGTTTGGCTCAAATGACGAGATGGAAAGGGCGATGAAAAAGGCATATTTTGAAAAAATCGCCTTAAAGGGGGCAAGATGAAAGCTTTGGTAACGGGCGTTGGTGGCGGTATCGGCGGGGAGTGCGCGAAAATTTTAAAAGCAAACGGCTATGAAATTTTGACACTAAAAAGCCGTTTTGAAAATTTAAATGAGCTTGAAAAAGAAGTTAGCGAACTCTCGCAAAAGCACGAAATTTCGGCACTTTTGCTCTGTGCGGGTGTTGGCAAATTTGACCCGCTTGAATGCCAAAAAGCAGGCGAAATCGCAAATTTAATCAATATAAATTTAAGCGCAAATTTAATCATAACTTCGCTTTTGCTTAAAAATTTAAAACGCAACCACGCCCATATCATCGGCATTTCATCGATTGAAGCTTTGCGTTTTAGTAAATTTTCTTGTGCGTATAGTGCTTCTAAGGCAGGGCTAAGGGCTTTTTTGCTCTCGCTTTTTGAAGAAAATCGCAAAGAAATCAAGGTTACATGTATAAACCCTGACATCGTCAAAACGCCGTTTTACGATGATTTGCGTTTTGAGCCAAGCGACGATGAGAGCTCATATATCGACGCGGAAGAGATAGCAAATTTGGTTTTGGAAATTTTACGCACAAAGTCGGTGGTTGCAGATATAACGATACGACCGAAAATTTTAAAACTAAATAAAAAATCTTTTTGAATTTATTAAGTTGAACCGAGCCTAGCTTTTTCGTCATGCAAACTCGGGCAGACGAATTTAGTCTAGCTCTTCGTTTGCCTGACGAAAAATCGTCGGCATTTGTAATTTAAGTTGCTATATAATGTCATTGCGAGAAATGCAAAGCATTAGGCGTTTTTGAATTTGTAAGTTTGCATTTAATTACGGCTTTGTGCCGAAAATGAAAGGATAGAAATGAAATTTAAAAATCCGATTGTTTATGTGGATAGATTTTATGATTTAATCAAATTTGCTTTTGATAGAAAATATAATATTTCGGGGTTTATGCTTTTATTATTACCATTTGTTATTTTTATACTATTTTCGGTTATTTATTTGAATTCGCCAACGGAAAAAGATGTTAAAAATCCACAAATTTTTCAAGGAGTTATTGAAGAATTTAAAGAATTTGATAGTTATAGGGGCGGTAGTGGTTGTAGGATAAAAATCAATGATTTTTCTTGGCAAGTATTAAACAGCACTGGGGTCGGACCTGATGCGGCTTATGAAAAATTTATATCATCATTATACGGATATAAATCGCAAATTTACTATGATGATTATAAAGAATTTGGTCAGCTATTTTGCAAACAACTTAAACAAGAATTTGTAACTAAGAAATGTATAATATTAAAATTAGTCAAATATAAAATACTATCAGAATACTCCTACTGCGACGGCAAACAACTATTAAAACGAGATGATAAATTTTGGGATTTTCTGTATTTTAGGAGAAATTTAAAGATATTATTTGGTTTTATATTGCTTTTTATATTTATTTTAATATGTCATAAAATAAACAAAGAACAGAAAAATTTTAATAAAAACATTAAAATTCGAAAGGATAAAAAATGGGAAAATTAATTGGAAAATTAAATAGTATCGTAGGGTGGGCATCCTTGCCCACCGAAAATTTTTAATAAAACTACAAAAAATCCAAAGTGCGTTAATTTAAATTTTATGTTAAAAAACTTAAATTAATGCACTTTTTGTGCGTTAAGTTCAGCTTTTGCCTTTTTGCGATTGTAAATTTTTTTAGATTTTACAACGCGACTTTTTAATGAAATTTCACGGCGAAAATTCGCCAAAATCGCTTTATCTCGCATGATTTTGCTCCTTTCGTTTAGATTTTGGATTTTGATTTGACTACTAAAAGATAAATTTTGCTTTAAAGTGGTTGTGGTAAATAAGCTTATCTGCCCTACAAATGATTTAAATTTGCGTTAATTCTTTTGCAAATTATTGTTATTGTTGTCATTTTAATCTGATGAGCAAAAAATCTTTTGGAATTTAAAAATAAATTTGATTAAAAATAAAAAATGCGACGAAGACTCAATCCCCGTCGCATAAGAAATAGAGTTATTATTTCAAAGTTTCGATGAAATCATTAACAGCAGCCATATCGTCATCGCTCATAGTAGCCATTTGACCTTTCATAACTGCACCCATGCCGATTTTACCTTTGCCTTCGCCGATTGTGCCTGCTTTGTAAGCTTTCATATCAGCTAGTCTAGCTTCTTTGTCCAAAGTTGTAAGTACAGGAACCTTATTTAGGTAAGATTTTTCTGCTTTTGCACCATGACAAGCAGCACATTTTTTAAATAGTGCTTCGCCGTCAGCCGCAAAAGAACTACATGCAAAAGCTGCAAGAGCAGCGCAAACGATTAGTGATTTTTTCATTTTTATATCCTTTCAGGTAAATTGCAAGTGGCATTATAATGAAAAAAAATAAATATTTATTTAAAATTTTATTTACTTTTTACTAATCGATAAAATTTATTCTTAAATTACAAATTAGTGCCATTTTTTGCGAACTTTTTGCTAAATTCTTAAATATATAGGCAAATAAAAAATTTAAAATAGATTTAATTTTTATCAAAATTGACCAAAATTTAATAAATTTTAAGCCTATTTTAAGCGAGAAATTTCGCCGTTTTTCATTTTGTAAATTTTATCTGCATACTCAAAATATCTATCATCGTGGCTGATTGCAAAAATCGTATAACCTTTGGCTTTTAGGGTTCCTAAAATTTCTTCGTAAAACTGCTTTCTAAAAACAGGATCTTGATCGGCTGCCCACTCATCAAGCATTAAAAATTTATTATTTTCTAAAAGTGTGCTAACCATCGCAAGGCGTTTTCGCTGACCACTAGAAAGATTTGTCGTGCTAAATTTGGCAAATTTACTTGCTTCGTTTTCGCTTTTTTCACCTTTTTCGATATTTACTTTACCTGTTAATGCCATTTTTTCTAGCCATGCTTTGGCGATCTCTTCATCTCCCAAAACATCGTCAAACAGGTAAAAGTCGCTAAAAATCGCACTTATGTTATTTCGATAACTTTGTAAATTTTGCTCCGTGATTTTGGTGTCATCTACCCAAATTTCCCCGCTAGTGGCTTCATAAAGTCCTGCTAAAATCATAAAAAGCGTTGATTTTCCGCTTCCGTTATCGCCTACTAAAAACACGATTTCGCCACTATTTATCTCTAAATTTATATTTTTTAAACCAAATTCGCTGTTTTTGTATCTGAAATTTATGTTTTTTAGTTTTAGGCTTTTCCACTCAGGCAGACTTTCACTCCAAAATTCAGGCTTAAATTCGTCCAAATTTAAATCTTGAATTTTATTAAAAGCGATTTTTGCACGAAGCAAACTAGGAAACGAAAAGGCAACGGTCATCAAAGGCCCTCTTAAAAACAAAACAGTAAGTGCAACGGTTACGGCATTTGCAAGATCTTCTTTGCTTCCGCCAAGCCCGTAATAAAGCACAACACCAACTGCGCCTAAAAGCATAATGCTCATAAAATTACTAGCAAAAGCCTGATAAATTTGCGCTCTTAGCGATGTTTGGCGTAAATTTGTTGCATTTGGCAGAAATTTGTTTTCGTATAAATTTTTTGCTTTAACAGAGTTGATAGAAAGCTCTTTATGTCCTTCGATACTTGCTTTATAGTTTTTATAAAGTGCATCTTCGCCCTGCCTGTAAGCGTCGAAATTTGCAATAACCTTTTTCATAAAAAAGTGCCAAATAATCATCAATGCACCAATCCAAAAAAACAAAAATAAAAACATATCAAAAGAGATATAAGCGATATAAATTCCCACGAAAATCACCATCATCACACCTTGGACGAGTTCGGAAATTCGCATAAAGCCGTCAGTCAAGCGAGAAATGTCGCTAGAAAGGGACGCAAGTAAATTTGCCTGACCTGCTTGCTCGATTTTTTGGTATTTTGTGTCGATGATTTGTTTTATGATTTTGCTTCTAAGATTAAACACAAAATTTGTTTCGATTTTGCAAAGCACGGCACGAGATAGTATAGAAAGCCCTAAAAACAGCAAAAGTAAAGCAAAAAAGAAAAACATTATTTGAAGATTTTTTGTTTCAAGTTTTAGCAAATATTTATTTATAAACGATAGAATCGCTATGCTTGAACCACTATAAATGGCATTTAAAACAATCATAAAAATTATCTGTTTGATTAAAGCAGGAGTAAATTTGTTTAAAATTTCTTTCATAAATTTGCCTTTAAATTTTTTGAAATAATTTAGAATTTTCGCCTTTTAGTGCTAAAAATTTGCTTAAAATTTGTCAAAATTTTCTTCCAAAATTAATTTTGTTTATCAAAAATTAAATTTTTCCATTTTTAAGTTTAAGAAAATTTTAAACATATATTAAATTTATATAAATTGCCTAAAATTGGGATTTTTATCTAAAATTAGGCTTTTTATAAAATAAAATTTTTATTATTTATCTAAAATATCATTTTCATTTAATATTTATTTGGATATAATTTTAGGATTTTTTATTTTTAGAAAGGATTGGATAATGTCTGTAAAATTTAAAGAACGACGCGATTTTATTGGACTTGCCTTTGGTGCGACTGCTGCTGTGGGTGGCATATTGGCACTTGGCGGTTTGAAAAAATCGTGGGATCCGCTTCCTAGCGTTAGAGCAGCGGGTTTTACGACTATTGATTTGGGTGGCGTTAAAGAAGGCGAACTCTATGTAACTCAATGGCGAAAAAAACCTATTTTTGTGCTTAAAAAAACCGCACAAATGGAAGCAAACGAAAAAAGAGATATTGTAGTCGATGGTGCTAGATATATAGTATGTATCGGTCTTTGCACACATTTGGGTTGTATTCCTAGCTATAATCCTAGCAAACAACTTTTTGTATGTGCCTGTCATGGGGGTCAGTTTGATGTGAGTGGCGAAAATGTTTTTGGACCACCGCCAAGACCGCTTGATATTCCGCCGTTTAAAATCGAAGGCACTAAGATAGTTTTGGGCGAAGAAGGCCCTGAATATAAAGCCTTAATGCAAGCGTAGGAGGGATAAAATATGGCACATATCACAAAAGCTACTAGCCTTTTAGATTGGTTTGATCAAAGACTAGCTGTTAAAAAATTTATGAAAGTTATGGTGAGTGAATATTGGATTCCAAAAAATATTAACTTCCTATGGGCTATGGGCGTTATTTTGATGACGCTTTTTGTTGTTTTATTTTTAAGCGGTTTAATGCTTGTAATGTATTATAAACCGGACGCAGCATTAGCGTTTGATAGCGTAAATAAAACTATCATGCAAGAAGTTGAGTATGGTTGGCTATGGCGACATATACACGCTGTTGCTGCTTCTGTTGTATTTTTAGTAATGTATATCCACTTATTTACTGGACTTTATTATCGCTCTTACAAACAAGGCAGAGAGATGATTTGGGTAAGCGGTATGCTACTATTTATGATTTTCTCAGCCGAAGCATTTAGTGGATATATGCTTCCTTGGGGACAAATGAGCTACTGGGCTGCGATGGTTATCACAAATTTATTTGGCGGAATTCCTGTTATTGGGGATGCTGTTGTTGAGTGGATTAGAGGTGATTATGCCGTAAGTGATCCAACACTAACTAGATTTTTCATGCTCCATGTTTGTTTATTGCCGATTGTTGTTATTGCCGTGATTGCGCTTCACTTTTATGCTTTAAGATTTCCGCATGTAAATAATTTAGAGGGCGAAGAGATTGATTTTGAGCTTGAAGCAGAAAAATACTTAAAAGGCGAAACAAAAGAGAGCAAAGTTATTCCATTTTGGCCGGGATTTTTATCAAAAGACTTTTTCTACCTATCAATCTTTATGATTTTCTTCTTCTACTTGGTAGGTTTTCACTTTGATTTTGCTATGGATCCGATTAACTTTGATCCTGCAAATGATATGAAAACACCTGCTCATATTTATCCTGAGTGGTATTTCTTGTGGCAATATGAAATTTTAAGAGGATTTTTCTTTGATGTTGGTCCTTTAAAAGCAGCAGACATTGGTCTTATAGCGTTTGCGTTTGCCGGAATTTCACTGATTTTAGTTCCTTGGATGGATAGAAGTAGCGTTGTAGAACCGGCACACAAAAACAAAGCATATTTGGTCTGGTTTTGGGTTTTGGTTATTGATATGATACTTTTAAGTCTATTTGGTAAATTACCTGCTGACGGATCTACGCTTGGTGTATTAAATACTTACTGGGGATTTTTGCTATCTATAATATACATATTCTTAATAGTAGTATTTTTGCCTTTGATAACAATAGCTGAAAGAAAAGAAAGGTAAAACAGATGAATAAAGAACTAAAAGTATTATTAATCCTTATCGTAAGTGTTTTGGTTACATATTGGTTTATCGAGCCTTATGCTCACTCAAAACTAAGTCCGCATGTTGCACCTGTGAATTATGATTTTAGTCAAGGGGACGCTTTATCTACAAAAGACAATATCGATATGGCTCAAAGCGCACTTGAAAATGCAAAATCTCGCAATGACGAAAAAGCTATCGCAGCGGCAGAAGCTGATTTAAATTTGGCAAAAGAAAATCAAGATAAAGCGACTTTGTTTTGGAACGAAGTAAATCAAATTGATTTTAGTAAAGGTGATGCTTCAACGGGAGCTGAAACATTTATAAATGCAGGTTGTACGGCATGTCACGGCGTAGAAGCAGCAGGACTTCCTGCTCCTATGGACGGCGAAACAGCTAGTGATGCTTATGGCGTAAATCCGCCTGATTTAAGCACAGCAGGTTATTTATATGATGAAAAATTCTTAGCCGCTATCATCAAAGATCCTGTTATGGCATTAAAATTGGGTCATAAATTCGGCGATGAAACTCCGTTTCCTATGCCGGGATTTTTCGGTCTTGGCGGTGATATAAACCAAGAACTAGCCGACATTGTAGCCTATTTAAAATCAATCGCACCAAAAGAGATGGAAAACTCAGCGGTATTTGATAACGCTTGTAGCCGTTGCCACGATGTAAAATATGACAACAAAGCAATGACTAGCAATATTGACGCGCTTAGCAAATATATGGGCTCAACACCGCCTGATTTGTCTATGATGATTAGATCAAAAAGAGCTAGTTATCTGCATGAATTTATTAACGATCCACAAAAAAGATTACCGGGAACTTCTATGCCACGCGTTGGTTTAAATCAACAAGCAGAAGATCAAGTCGTTGCGTACTTAGAAAATGTCGGCGATAGCAAAAAAAGCGAAAGAGAGAAAACAACCATTTGGATTATGATCTATTTTGCGATTTTAGCTGTATTTGCAGGACTTTGGAAAAAGAAAGTTTGGGAAAAACTTCACTAAAATTTTAAATTCGGTAGCTAAATTTAGCTACCGAATTTTTATCTCATAAAATTCATAACTTTGCCCCGTTTTACTAAATTTATAAGCTTTATCATTTATCATTATATTTTCTTTTTGAATTTTATTAAATTCAAAATCATTTTTAATTGATAATTTTAAATAAGATTATCATAAATATACTTAAATAAAAAATTAAAATTTTTATTTAAAATCTCTAAATATCGTTTTTTAATCAAATTGATAATATAAAAATTTTTATAGCTTTTTAAGAAATTTAACTATAAAATTACGCTCATTATATGAAAATAATTTTCATAACATAAATTTAAAAGGCGATTTATGAAATTTATAAAATTTAGCATTTATTTTATTTTATCTTTTACGATTTTATTTGGTGCTGATTATGCCAATGAAGCAAAAGAGATAGAAAATAAATTTAAAGAAGTAATCACGCTTTATAAAGACGGAAAAAACGCAGAAGCAAGGCAACTTACGCAACAAGCATATTTTGGGCATTTTGAAAATTTGGAAGCCGGAATTCGTATAAATTTAGGTCAAAAAAAATCCTACGCTATGGAAAAGCAGTTTGGCGATATTCGCAAAGCGATAAAAAATGAAAAACCGATCGATGAAATTCAAGCTATGATAGATAAACTAAATGCCGAAATCATCGAAATTTTACCTGTGATTGAAAGCGGACATAAACTAGTTGCTGAGCGAAGCGATGACGGCGGTATTAGTGCTGCTAAAATCGAACCTAAAAATGAAAATTTAAACCAGACAAATTTAACGCAAAACGCAAATCCGTGGGTAAATATTTATAATCAAATTTCAAATGAGCTTAAAAACGCAAAAGAAGCTTACGAAAAAAACGACGGCGAAGCTATGAAGGAAGCGTTAAACAGGGCTAAATTTGATCTTTATCGCAATAAACAGCTTGAAATCGCCGTTAGACGATATGATTCGGCTAAAATGGATCAAATGATTCAGCAGGTTATGGGTGCTGTTATTAGCAAAAACACGCAAATGAGCCAAACACAAGTGGTTCAAGCTTTAAAAGATATTGATGATTTGCTTAACACAAGTATCGCAAAATTGCCTAGTGAATCTTACGCTCTTGCGCCAAAAGCCATAATGCAGGAAATGCAAGAAGAAGAAATTGCAGATCAAGCAGATTTTAGCGTTGTTGTTGAAAATATTCGTAAAAAAATGGCAGAAGCTTTGAAGCTCTATGAAAATGGCGATATAAACTCAGCCGTTAGCGATGCGGGAGATATTTATTTTGACGAATACGAAGCAAGCGGTATGGAAGCTCTTGTTGGTGCTAAAAATTCGCAATTAAAAGTAGATACGGAAGCTAGTTTTAGCAAAATCGTTGCCCTAATGCAAAACAAAGCAGATAAAAGCGAAATCATCGCGGTTGCGAATAGGCTTTTTGAGCAGTTAGAACAAAGCCTTGATTTAACCAAAAAATCAAGCAACTGGGATTTGTTTCTTTATGCTTTTATCATTATTTTACGCGAGGGTTTTGAGGCTTTGATTATCGTTACGGCAGTCATCGCTTATCTTATCAAAACAGGAAATTCAAAGCATTTAGGCATAGTTTATAGCTCGTTAGCGGTTGCCGTTATTTTAAGTCTAGTTACAGCTTATGCCGTAAATTTAATCTTTGGCTCACAAATGGCAGCCCAAAGCAGGGAGATTTTAGAAGGCGTTGTTATGCTAATCGCCGTTTTCTTGCTATTTTATGTCGGTTTTTGGCTACTTTCAAACGCAGGAGCAAAAAAATGGTCAAGCTACATACAAGGGCAAGTTAGCCAAAGTCTAAGTAGCGGGGATAGCAAAACGCTTTGGTGGACTGTGTTTTTAGCTGTTTATAGAGAAGGGGCTGAGACCGTGTTATTTTACATGGCGTTAATTTTTGATGCCAAATCAAGCTCAGCGTTAAGTATGGTAGCTCTTGGCTTTGCAGTCGGGCTTGTGGCACTTGCTGCGGTTTATTTTGTGGTTAAATTTTTCTCGCTTAAAATCGCAATTAAGCCGTTTTTCCTTATCACTTCGGCAATCATTTTTTATATGTCGATTGTTTTTGTCGGAAAAGGCGTTATGGAGCTAGTTGAAGGCAAACTTTTTGTGCCACATATTATAGAAAATTTCCCAACCATTTCATGGCTTGGAATTTATCCATATTTAGAGAGTTTAATTCCACAAATTCTCTTAATTTCGGCACTAATTATCGGAATTTTTATAATGAGAAAGAAAAATCTTATCAAAGGAGAAATAAAATGAAAAAATTATTTTCATCAGTGTTGGCATTAAGCCTTGCTTCAAGTATTGCGTTCGCAGGAGAACAACCTATCGGCGAACCTGTTGAAATCAACGGCATGGAAATAGCTGCTGTTTATTTGCAACCAATCGACATGGAACCAAAAGGCATTGATCTAGCCCCAAGCCTAGCAGATATTCACCTAGAAGCCGATATTCACGCGATAGAAGGCAACAAAAACGGCTTTGGCGAAGGCGAGTGGATTCCGTATTTAAAAGTTTCTTACATACTAAAAAACACAGATAACGGCAAAGTAAAAGAGGGCACATTTATGCCTATGGTAGCAAGCGACGGACCGCACTACGGCGCAAATATCAAAATGGACGGCGGAGTTGGTAACTATGAGCTAACTTTTCATATCGAAAATCCTAGCGTTCAAGGTTTCGGACGACATGCCGATGAGGCAACCGGCGTTGGTAAATGGTGGGATGCATTTGATGTAAATTATAAATTCCAATACACAGGAACTCCAAAAGAGTAATCCAAAATTTCCGTCAAGCTCCGTGCTTGGCGGAATTTAATCAAATTTACAAGGCTATAAATGAGTATATTTTTTTATCAAGTTGCACTTGCGATATTTCCGTTAGTTTTAATATCGTCTTTTTTGCAAAGAACAAATTATATCAAAGAGCTATTTATCCCTATTGTTTGTGGCGTGATCTTTGGTTTTGCCTGTTTTAGCGCATTTGCTGTTTCGGCAAATAACGACACGGCAAAAATATTTTTTGACATAATTTGCATTTTATTGTTGATAATTTTTCCGATTTTATTTAAATTTAAAAGCGTTTATCTGACTGCTGTGATAGTCTTTTTACTTGCTATGACTTATGGTTATGACTATAAATTTATAAGTGCAAATTTTAAAATTTTTACTAGTTCGCTTTTAGATAGCCTAAGTTTATCAAATTTATTTATGGCTAGTTTTGCATTTTTGATTTTCATTTGCATATTTTTTCTTTTAAATTCGCTTTTAAAAAGGGTAAATAAAAAAGTCAAAATTTGCTTTTTTGTTTTAATTCTTTTTCTGTTGATTATCGATAGATTAGGCTTTTTTGGACTTTCGCTTATGCAAGAAGGTATTATTAAAACGACACCAAAACTGCTTTCTGTGATTGCAAAAATTATATATTTTAATAGCTTTTTACCGATTATTTTTTCTTTGATTTTGATTATTTTAGGGGCATTTGGGCTTAAATTTGAAAAATGCAAAAATAAAGAAAATATTATCGAATTTAGAGAATTTAAAGCCGGCAAATTTAAAGCATTTAGCGAATTTTTTTATGCTTTGCTTTGTGGTGGGGTTATCATTTTTATCTCGCTTTTTTATATTTTAGTTGCTTCAAAACCACCTAAAATAGATAATCCAACCATAATCGAACCTATAAATAATGAATTTAAATTTAACGCCGAAATTTTAAAAGATAACAAACTTCATCGCTACGCCTATATCACAGATGACGGGCATAAAGTGCGATTTTTCTTAATCAATAAATTTAAAGATAAACTCGCTCCCGTTGCCGTTTTTGATGCTTGTAGCATTTGTGGCGATATGGGCTATGTAAAAAAAGGTGATGAGTTAATCTGCATTAGTTGTAATGTGCGAATTTTCTTGCCAAGTGTCGGCAAAGCAGGAGGCTGCAATCCTATTCCGCTCGAATATAAATTTGACGGAAAAGAGATAATAATCTCGCTTAAAGAGATTGAAAATGGAGCTAGTTTTTTTAGCGAAGTGGTCGAAAAAATAGTAACCGATCCCGTAAGTAGAGAAAAAATCAAAAATAACTCTAAATTTAGATATTTATATTACGGGCGAACTTATTTTTTTGAAGACGCAAAAAACCAAGCCGAATTTGAAGCAAACCCTGAAAAATTTGTTGATACAAACGGCGTTTTAAAGGAGCTAAAATAATGTTTTTTCGCATAATAAAAGCTTCGATTTTAAATTCAAAAGATAATAAAATTTTAGCTTTTCTAACCATTTTGCTAAGTGTGAGTTTGATCGCTTGTATGCTAAATATCACGCTTAAAATCGGCGATGAAGTCGCAAAAGAGCTTCGAAGCTACGGCTCAAATATCGTGGTTTTGCCTAGTTCGCAAAATTTAAGTATCGAAATAGCCGGGAAAGAGTATTCGCCGCTTAAAAATGAAGATTATTTAAATGAAAAAGATTTGCATAAGATAAAAGAAATTTTTTGGCGAAATAACATTGTCGCTTTTGCGCCGTTTTTATCTACTAAATTTAATGAATTTGAGATTGTTGGAACTTATTTTGATAAGGTTATTCCTATCGAAGGCGAGAGCGATTTTAAAAGCGGAGTTGCTACGCTTTATCCGTTTTGGGTCGTTGATGGTAGATTTCCAAAAGATGATAGTTTAGATGAAGTTTTAGTCGGCGAAAGGCTAAATTTAAAGCTTGACGAAAAGCTAAATTTGGGCGAATTTGAAGTAAAAGTCGTAGGAATTTTAAAAAACGGCGATGAAATGTCGGATAAAATCATAACGAGCCTAAATTTGGTGCAAAAAATCACAGATAAAGCAGGTCTCATCGCCAAAGCAGAAGTCAGCGCAATGACGATCCCAGAAGATGATTTATCCGTAAAAGCAAGGCGAGATTTTGAGAGCTTAGATGCGGTGGCGTATGATAAATGGTATTGTTCGGCTTATGTTAGTTCGATTGCGTATCAAATAACCGAAGATTTTCCAAACGCCACGGCAAAGGCACTTTTAAGTGTAAGCGAAACTCAAAGCGGAATAACTAAAAAAATCCAAAATTTAATGGCAGTCGTTAGCATTTTATCGCTTTTTATCTCTGCGATTTGTATTACGAGTTTGCTAACTAGCGAAATTCACAGGCGAAAAAAAGAGATTGGGCTTTTAAAAGCTTTGGGGGCTGGAAATTTTATGATTTATACGCAGTTTGCGACTGAAACTTTCATCGTATGTGTGATAGCTTCGATTTGCGGGGCGATTTTGGGCTATATTTTAAGCTTTATTATCGGTTATCAAATTTTTGGCTCACCAATTGGCATTAGTTTTATGGTTTTGCCTTTGAGCGTGATTTTTGGGCTACTAATTTGCATTTTTGGTTCGATTTTGCCGCTAAAAAGCGTTATAAAATTACTTCCTGCTGAGGTGCTATATGGTAGGAAATAGCGCATTTTTTAAAAATCTAATATTTAAAAGCATTTTAGGAAGTGGTTTAAGGGGATTTGTTATTTTTCTAGCCATTATGCTTGGAAGTGCCGTAACAGCGGCATTTGTAAATATCTATGCCGATATTGAAAAAAAAGTCGGTAGCGAACTAAACTCTTATGGAGCAAATTTGATTATAAGCCCAAAAGATTTTGAAAATTCGCATATAAATGAGCAAATTTTGGATACCAAATTTGAAAAAATACCAAATTTAAAAGCATATAACAAATATCTTTTTGCAAGTGCGAATTTAGGCGTTAGTAGCGGCGTCGTAATGGGAGTAAATTTTTCAAATTTAAGGTTAGTTATGCCGTTTTTGGATTTAAAATCGGGCGAATTTATAAATATCGATTTTGACGATAAAAATGCTTTAATCGGGCAGGATTTGGCTAAACTTTTAGGCGTAAAAGTTGGCGAGAGTATCGAAATCACGCCAAAAGGAAAAATGCCTACAAAAGTGAAAATCAAAGGCATAGTTTATGACGGCGGCAAGGAAGACGGACTTTTAATCATCTCGCTTGAATTAGCTCAGCGTATTTTTGATATGCCAAATTCGCTAAATTACGCCCAAGCCATTGTTGCTGGAAATTACGATGAAATCAAGCAAATTTCGCAAAATTTAAGCGATGAAAACGCCGTTTTTGAGCCGATTAGCAAAATTTCAAAAGCACAAGGGGTGATTTTGGATAAAATCAAACTTTTAATGCTTTTAATCGGTCTAGTGATTTTATTTATAACTTCCATTTGTATAAATACGAGCCTTAGCGCGATTTTATTTGCTAGGATTAAAGAATTTGCATTGCTTCGAGCGATTGGAGCAAGTAGGGATAATTTATTAAAAATGATTTTGGCTGAAATTTTAACGATTTGCGTGATAGGCTCAGTTTTGGGGGCGTTGCTTGGATATTTTTTAGCAAATTTGCTAGGCTTTTTGATTTTTTCAAGCGGAGTTGATTTTAGGTTTGTAGGACTACTTAGCGCTGTGATTTTAAGCCTTATTTTTGCGTTTGGTGCTAGTTATTATCCGATAAAACGGGCTTTAAATCCAAATTTAGCAAATTTATTAAAGGAATAATATGGAAATTTTAAAACTTGATAGCGTGTGTAAATATTTTGGCGAAGTAAAAGCACTTGATGATATTTCTTTTAGCGTAAATAAGGGCGAGTGGGTCAGCATAATGGGACCAAGCGGAAGCGGAAAAAGCACTTTGGTAAATATTTTAAGCCTTATGGATACTCTCACAAATGGCTCATATTTTTTAGGCGGAAGCGACGCAAGTCATCTAAACGAAGAGCAAATTTTAGAGTTTCGCCGTAAAAAAATAGGGCTAGTTTTCCAGCAATTTCACCTTGTGCCGTATCTAAATGCCGTTGAAAATGTAATGTTAAATCAATATTACCACTCTTGTGTGGATTTGCAAAGTGCCAAAAAAGCCTTAGAAAAAGTGGGTTTGGCCCATAGAATTTCTCACAGACCAAGCGAACTAAGTGGTGGCGAACAGCAAAGAGTTTGCATAGCAAGGGCTTTGATAAACGAGCCTGAAATCATCATCGCCGACGAACCAACAGGAAATTTAGACGAAGCAAACGAAGAGATTGTGCTAAATTTATTTAATGAGTTAAGAAGCGAAGGCAAAACGCTACTTTTAGTAACGCACAACGAAAAGCTTGGCTTAAATGCCGATAAAATCGTGCGTTTGAAACACGGAAAATTAGATAAAATAGAAATTAAAAAAGGAAAAATATGAAAAAATTTATTTTGATTTTGGTTGCATTTTTTGTGCTAGGTTGCGGGGGAAACGAACGCCACCACATGACGCTAAATGACGAAGATGGCTTTAAAACGACATTTGATAGCTCAAAAAAAGAGTTAAAAATCATAGGGCATGATAAGCCTTTTGTTTTATACTTTTTTTCTAGCGATTGTGGTGCGTGTGCCGAGCAAGCGCCGATTTTAGAAAATTTAGCAAAAGAATTTGGTGAAAATGTGCGAATTATCGGCGTTTTGGGCGATTCGCATGGGCTGGATAAAGATATAAAAACGCTAAAAGAAAAAAATATTTCATTTCCGACAGCCACAAGCAAAAAATCTGCAATGTATCTAGCAAATATGGTCGGTGGCGTAATGGGAACGCCTATGAGCGTGATATTTGATAAAAATGGAAAAATCGTAAAGCAGCTGCTTGGGCTTTATCCGAAATCTGCATTTGAAAATGAGTTAAAGTTATTGTTGTAAATTTAATTTTTCGTCATTCTGAGCCTTGCAGAGCAAGGCGAAGAATCTCATTAAGAATTTTGGCTCGTAGCCTAAAATTCACAAATTCAGACTATTTTTTAAATTCTATTTTGATTTTTCGTAAAAATTCTATCAGCTCGGCAGAGCAGTTTTGTTTTATAATAGTAAAGGCTAAAATATTTCCGACAAATAGATAAAAATTTGTCTTTGTTTCTACAATTTTATATAAATCTTCGTATTTTATCTGGGAGAAATCGGCGCTTACATTTTGGTTAAAATCGTTTGTCTTTTGGGTAAAATAATCTTCAAAAAATTCAAAAAATGAGTGCTGATTTGCCGAGAGTTTATTTGAATAAAATGTCTTTTTGACAAAATAAACATTGGCGTAATAATAAAGTCCGCCAAGCCAAATCAAAGCTCCTAAATTTATAAAAAGCGTGTTGCTTATAAAGCCGTCTTCGAAAATCCAGTAAAAATCCCAAAATAGCGAATATAAAATCCAAATTCCGAATATTATAAAAATTATTCTAGTTAGCCATTTGCCTTTAATGGAGTTATTAAATTTTTTGTATTCATCAAAAGTAAAAATCGTATCGGTTTTATAAGGCATTTTGTGTCCCTTGATTTGTAAATTTGCAAATTTGATTATAAGAAATTTTGGCTTAAATTTGTAAATTTTAATTTTGCCAAATTTTTTGAATTTGCAAATTTGGGCTTTAATTCGTTCAAGTTCGGGGAATTAAAGGCTTGTTTCAACTTAAATTTGGTAACCAAATGCCGACGATTTCGTGCGTTTTCGAGTGTGAGCGACTGAAACGCACTTGCTGTGCGTTGCAAGGAAGCGAACGCGACGAATCACGCAAAAGCTAGGCTCATTTAATTTGAAATTTAACTATACTTTTGTTTAATGTAAATATGCAAAATATCAATCGCCGCAGGTGTTATGCCACTGATTTCACTCGCCGCAAACAGCGTCGGAGGAGCAAATTTTTTAAGCTTTTCAACCACTTCATTGCTAAGTCCAGAAATCTTGCTAAAATCAAGCTCAGCAGGGATTTTCACGCCTAGCATACCTTTCATTTTTTCCACTTCTGCCTTTTGCATTTGGATATAAAAATAATACTTGCACTGCGTTGAAATCTCTTCTAAAACGCCGTCTGAAAATTCGCCAAACATCGGATTTAAGGCTTTTAGCTTCTCTTTCGTAAAGCTTTTTCGTGCTACGATTTTTTGAAGCGTTGAATTTTGCGAAATCGGCTCTTCGCCCAAATTTGATAGCATTTGTAAAGTCTCTTTGCACGGCGTTACCGTCGTTTCTAAAAGAAAATCCATACCTTTTTGTATGTAGTTTTTAAATTTGCAAATTCGCTCATAGGTCGCTTCGTCAAGCAGCCCCACATTTCGCCCGTATTCGCCAAGCCTTAAAACGGAGTTATCTTCACGCAAAAGTAGTCTAAACTCGGCCCTACTTGTAAAAACACGATATGGCTCTTTTGTCCCTTTTGTAACAAGATCATCTATCAAAACGCCGATATATGCTTCGTCTCTGCGTAAAATCAAAGGCTCTTTGCCTTGCAAATTTAGCGCAGCATTTATCCCAGCCATTAGCCCTTGTGCGGCGGCTTCTTCGTAGCCTGTGGTGCCGTTGATTTGCCCTGCTAGATACAGACCTGCGACCTTTTTTGTCTGCAAATCGTGTTTAAGCTCTGTTGGATCGACAAAATCATACTCCACAGCGTATCCGGGACGAACGATTTTAGCATTTTCTAAGCCTTTTATGGAGCGAATCATTTTAACCTGCGTATCATACGGCAAACTCGTAGAAAGCCCGTTTAGATAGTATTCACTAGCTGCGTCCGTTTGTGGCTCGATAAAAATGTGGTGGCGTTCTCTCTCAGGAAATTCGTAAATTTTGGTTTCGATACTAGGGCAGTATCTTGGACCCGTGCTCCTAATCTGCCCCGTAAAAAGCGGTGCGCGATGAAAATCTGAGCGAATAATCTCGTGCGTTTGCTCGTTTGTGTAGCCGATATAGCAAGGAAGCTGATTTGGGGCAAAATCTTTCGTGCGAAAGCTAAATGGCTTAGGCATTTCGTCCCCGCCTTGTGCTTCAAGGACGCTAAAATCAATGCTTTTTGCATCGATTCTTGGGCAAGTTCCCGTTTTTAGCCTACCTAAATTTAGCCCAAAATTCGCTAATGATTTGCTAAGTTCGGTGCTACTTAGTTCGCCGACCCTGCCCGCATTTAGCTGAGCCGTGCCTGTGTGGATGATGCCATTTAAAAAAGTGCCTGTTGTGATGATGACTTTTTTTGCGCTGTAAATATTATCAAGGTGCGTTTTAACGCCTGTAACTTGGGGTTTGTCGCCCTTAAATTCGCTTAAAATTTCGGTTGCGATTTCTTGTGTGATGTCTAAATTTGGCGTATTTAAAAGCAAATTTCGCATATAAATGCGGTATTTATCCATATCGATTTGAGCTCTGCTACCACGCACGGCAGGACCTTTGCTCTCATTTAGTATGCGAAACTGAATGCCGCACTCATCTGTGGTGCGACCCATTTGACCGCCTAAGGCGTCGAGTTCTTTTACCAAATGCCCTTTGGCAAGACCGCCGATTGCAGGGTTGCAACTTGCTGCGCCGATTTGCTCAGCCAAAATCGTGATTAAAAGTGTTTTTGCTCCCATTTTTGCAGCAGCAAGACTAGCTTCGATCCCTGCGTGTCCGCCACCGATAACGATAATATCATAGTTCATTAGATTTTCCCTTAAATTTTTGAAAAGAGATTTTAGCAAAAATTAAATTTTAAAAATATAAATCGAAAAATTCGCAAATTTAAAAAACGAAAGTTTTTTAAATTTGCCACTTTGTGCGTGCAGGGGTTGGGGGTTGTTAAGTGGGAAGGGGGCGCTTCGAAAGTCAGCCCCCTTCCCACTTAAAAAAGCATTAAAAAATTTAATTAATTCGAAAATTTGCACTTTAATTCGTAAAATATGGGGAATTTTTAGCAAATTTTATATAAAATTCAGCAAAAAATTAAAAGGAAGTTTATGTTTAACGGACTAATTAGGGAAATCGCCGAAGTCGTTAGTTTTAGCGGGAATTCGCTTCGAATTCGGGCAAAATTTAAGCCTGAGCATATCGGCGATAGTATCGCTATAAACGGCGCGTGTCTTAGCGTAACGCAAATTTTAGCTGACGGCTTTGTCGTGGAGATTTCGAGCGAAACGGCAGGGCTGATAGCCACGCAAAATTTCAGAGACAGAGTGCATATCGAACCTGCTATGCGTTTGGGAGAGCGCATTGACGGGCATTTGGTGCAAGGACACGTCGACGGCGTGGGCGAAATCACAAAAATCACAAAGCTAAAAAGCGGATATGATTTTTTTATAAATTTGCCAAAAAATTTAATGCCGTTTGTCGCAAACAAAGGCTCCGTGGCGATTGACGGCGTTAGCCTTACCATAAACGAAGTCTTGCCTAACGCAATTCGCCTAACAATAATCCCGCAAACTATGAAAGATACGCTATTTGGCGAGTTTCAAGCAGGGCGAAAAGTAAATGTCGAAACCGATCTGCTCGCAAGATACGCAGCGCGAATTTTGGGCTTTGTGGGCGAGAAAAAAGAGAGTTTGTCGTGGGATCAGGTGAATTTGATTTCAAGCCTTTACTAAATGCCTTTAAATTCGGCTTTACCGATAAATTTGGTTTAGCTGACGCAATTTTTAAGGATACTGCGCCGAAAAATTTGAACGGCGAAAATTTGGGTAAATTTGGCAAATTTAACCTTGCTTTTCATGTTGGCGATGATTTTAAAAGCGTTTTGCAAAATCGCCTGAAAATGGCAAATTTGCTGGGTTTAGAGTTGCAAAATTTAATCTTTATGAACCAAATTCATAGCGATAAAATTTGCGTTGTAGATGAAAAATTTATGGCTGAATTTGGGGCGAAATTTGATAAATTCTTTGAATTTGGCGAATTTAAAAGTGAAAATTTGCAAAGCGAATTTGTGAAAATTTTCCCTGAGTGCGACGCAATGATAACGAATTTAAAAGGTGTGGGGCTGTGTGTCATGGTGGCGGATTGTTCGCCTGTTTTGTTGCTCGATGAAAAAAGCGGCGCAGTGGGCGTGGCTCATGCCGGTAGGGCTGGGGTTACGCAAAAAATCGTAACCAAAACAGCTTTGAAAATGAGTGAAATTTACGGCACGAAAATTTGCGATTTAAGCGTGATTGTGGGGGCAAATATAAGGGGCAGTTGCTACGAAGTAAGCGATTTGGACCTTGGCGAATTTAACGCCTTTAAGCGTGGCGATAAATTTGATATGAATTTGGCTTTAAAGTCTGAATTTAGCGAACTTGGCATAAAGAAATTCAAATTTAGCAAATTTTGCACTCATTGCGAAAATTCGCTTTACTCATATCGCCGAGAGAAGCAAACAGGGCGTTTTTGCGGGTTTGTGGTGAAAAATGATTAAATTTTAGAAAGGATATTTTATGGCAGATGAGCTTTCAGAAAAATTTAAAAAAATAAAAGAACAAGCAAAAATTTTAAAAAATGAATTTGAAACTAGAAAACTGCGTGGAATAAACGAATTTAATATTTTTTCTGTTTTGCGAAAAGAAAATGACGAAGTTGGATTACATTCTAAATTTATTTATTCGCTTTTAAATCCGTTGGAAAAACATTATCAAAAGGATTTGTTTTTAAAATTGTTTTTAAAAACCATTGAATTAAAAAATTTTATAAATTTACGCAATGCAAAAGTTTATATGGAATATAAAAATATTGATATTTACATGACAGATGGAGAAAATCATATAATTTTAGAAAATAAAATTTATGCAGCAGACCAAGAAAAACAAATCCAAAGATATATCGATGAAATTAAAGCAAAACCAGAAAATAAACCAGAAAATAAATTATTTGTTTTATATCTATCACTTGATAGGGAAAATCCAAGCAAATATAGCTTGGGAGAGTATAGATTAAACGATGAAAAAAATCAAATTCTAGATGAAAATGGAATTTTTATAGCCAAATTTAAAAGTATCCACTATGGTACAGAAATAAAAACTTGGCTTGAAATGTGTTTGAACGAAGTTGGAAATATTACGAATTTAAGCCTTTATATTCGGGATTATTCTAAAATTATTGATAAAATTTGCGGAAATTATAAGGAGTTAGTTATGGAAACAAAAGAGCTTTGGAACAAGGAAAATTATGAAGTTTTAAAGGCGATTACTGAAAATTCAGACAAGGATAGGGAAAAAGTTTTTGAAAATTTTATAAATAAAATTCAGGCATCTAATATCTATAAAAATTCTCGAATTGAATACGAACAATTTGGTAATGACAACGGTTTTAACATAATAATAAATGAAAAAGATAATTTTGTTTTTAGATTTGCTTGGTATTTTGGTTGCAAAAAACCTTATTTTGGTATTTACTCAAAAAACAGAAATATTGATGAAAATGAAAAAGAGCAATTAAAATTAAAGGGATTTGTTATTTATAAAGATAGATTTGCCAATAAGGATACTAGTAAATTCAATCAGAATAATAACGATTTAGTTGATTATTTTTTTACTAAAAATGAAGCAATACAAGAATTTACAAAATACATAAAAGATGAATTTGATACATATAAAAATTTACTTGATGAATTGAATAGTAATTAACGATTATTCAAATTTGTCAATCTAATCTGTGTAAATCAACTTTAAGTATCGTAGGGTGGGCATCCTTGCCCACCACAATATGAATTTACAAATTTAAAAATTCAATCAAATTTGGTATCGAAATTATTCTTGTAAATTTAATTATTTTGCAAGTTGCTTTTTTAAGGGGGAAAGGGGCTGACTTGCGAAGCGCCCCTTTCCCCCTTAACAACCC